>NZ_DCMW01000034.1:0-170827 GCF_002321605.1 Microbacterium sp. UBA1612 | reverse complement strand
TCGCGGCCCGGCGGGCGGCGCAGCAGCAGCGACACGGCGCGGTACGCCTCGGCCTGCTTCGACAGGTCGTCGAAGATGATGAGGACGTGCTTGCCGTCGTACATCCAGTGCTGACCGATGGCCGAGCCGGTGTACGGAGCGAGGTACTTGAAGCCGGCGGGGTCCGACGCGGGTGCGGCGACGATGGTGGTGTACTCCATCGCACCGGCGTCCTCGAGAGCGCCCTTCACCGAAGCGATGGTCGAGCCCTTCTGACCGATGGCGACGTAGATGCAGCGCACCTGCTTGGTCGGGTCGCCCGACTCCCAGTTGGCCTTCTGGTTGATGATCGTGTCGATCGCGATGGCCGTCTTGCCGGTCTGGCGGTCGCCGATGATCAGCTGGCGCTGGCCGCGGCCGATCGGGATCATCGCGTCGATCGCCTTGATGCCGGTCTGCATCGGCTCGTGCACGCTCTTGCGCTGCATGACGCCGGGAGCCTGCAGCTCGAGCGCGCGGCGCCCGATCGAGGCGATGTCGCCGAGTCCGTCGATCGCGTTGCCGAGCGGGTCGACCACGCGGCCGAGGTAGCCGTCGCCGACGGGCACCGAGAGCACCTCGCCGGTGCGCGTGACCTGCTGGCCGGCTTCGATGCCGGCGAAGTCGCCGAGCACGACGACACCGATCTCGTGCTCGTCGAGGTTCAGGGCGAGACCCTGCGTGCCGTCCTCGAACACGACCAGTTCGTTGGCCATGACGCCGGGCAGGCCCTCGACGTGGGCGATGCCGTCCGCGGCGTCCACGACGGTGCCGACCTCCGTCGCCGCGGCCCCGGTGGGCTCGTAGGCGGCGACGAAGTCCTTCAGCGCGTCACGGATGACGTCGGGGCTGATAGAGAGTTCTGCCATTGTCTTCCCTTTGTACTCACTACTTCTGTGTGGGGCCGTGGCCCGAAGCCTCCGCCTTGCGGCGGGAAGTCTGTTAGCCGGCCAGTCGCTGCCGGAGTTCGGCCAGGCGCGTGGACACGCTGGCGTCGATGACGTCGTTCGCGATCTGCACCCGCACGCCGCCGATGACCGCGGGGTCCACGACGGTGTTGATCGCGACCTCGGTGCCGTACCGCTTCGACAGCGTCGCCGACAGGCGCTGGACCTGGGCGTCGCTGAGCGGCGCGGCCGAGGAGACCGTCGCGACCGTGCGGCCGCGCTGGTCGGCGACCACGCGCATCGCGTTGGCCACGAGCTGTCGCACGCGGCGCTCCCGCGGCTGCTGCACGAGCGAGGAGACGATCAGCCGTGCTGCCTCGCTCGAGCGTCCGGTCAGCAGCGTGTCGACGAGGGCACCCTTGGCGGATGCGTCGCCGAGTCGGCTGCCGAGCGCCAGTTCGAGCTCCGGGTTCTCCGCCACCGTCCGCGTGAAGCGGAAGAGCTCGTCTTCGACCGGCGCGGCCGGCTCTGCGACGGCTGCGGCACGGATTGCGAGCTCTTCGAGCCCGTCGACCATGTCGGAGGCCGACGACCAGCGCTCGGAGACCGCTGCGGTCAGCAGCGACACCGAGACCGGGCGGAGCGCCGCGCCGAACACGTCGGCGACGACCTTCGCCCGCGGGGCCGGTGCCGCTGCGGAGTCGGCCAGCGCGCCGCTCAGTGCGGAGGTGTCGCCGACCGACCGAGCCGCGGCGAACAGCTCGCGCGCGACGTCGATGTCGACGCCGGACGCGGAGCCGAGCGCCGCGGTGGTGCCCGCGAGCGCCTGAGTGGTCGCGCTGCCCATTACTGCGCCGCCTTCTCGGCCTCGAGGTCGGCGAGGAAGCGGTCGACGACGGCCTGAGCCTTCGCGTCGTCGGACAGCGTCTCTCCGATCACGCCGCCGGCGAGATCGAGCGCGAGCGTGCCGACCTCTCCGCGCAGCGACACGAGCGCCGCCTGGCGCTCCGCCTCGATCTGCGAGTGCGCCGACGCGGTGATGCGCGCCGCCTCGCTCGCTGCGGAGTCCTTCGCCTCGGCGACGATCTTCTTGCCGTCCTCACGGGCGGCGTCGCGGATCTCACCGGCTTCCTTGCGGGCGTCGGCGAGTGCAGCGGTGTACTCCTGCAGCGCGGCCTCGGCCTTGCGCTGCGCCTCGTCGGCCTTGGCGATGTTGCCCTCGATCGCGGTCGAGCGCTCGTCGAGCAGCTTGTTCATCCGCGGCAGCACGACGCGCCAGAAGATGAAGAGGATGACGACGAAGCACACCGCCGACCAGGTGATGTCGTAGATCGCGGGGATCAGCGGGCTCGGCGTCTCGCCTTCTTCCGCGGCGAGTGTGACAAGAAGCTCTTGCATCCTGTCTCCTTACGTGTGCGGGGTCTGCTTAGAAGCCGAAGATGAAGCCGGTGGCGATACCGATGAAGGCGAGCGCCTCGGTGAAGGCGATACCGATGAACATCAGGACCTGCAGGCGACCGGCGAGCTCGGGCTGACGAGCCACGCCCTCGATGGTCTTGCCGACGACGATGCCCACGCCGATGGCGGGACCGATGGCGGCCAGGCCGTAACCGACGCTCGCGATGGAGCCCGTCACCTGGGCGAGAACCGTAGTTGCGTCCACGGGGGTGTTTCCTTTCGGTTGGGTGGGACGGCGTGTGCCGGCCCGCTCAGTGCTCTTCCGCAACCGCGAGCTGGATGTAGACCGCGGTGAGGATGGTGAAGACGTACGCCTGGAGGAAAGCCACCAGGAGTTCGAACAGGGTGAAGACGAAGCCGAAGGCGAGCGTGCCCGCGCCGAGCACGGTCCACAGGCCTCCGAGGGTGAAGACGAAGTACTGCGTGGCGGAGAAGAACAGCACCAGCATCAGGTGCCCGACGATCATGTTCATCAGCAGACGCAGGGTGAGCGTGACCGGGCGGATGATGAACGTCGAGAGGAACTCGAGCGGGATGATGATGATGTACAGCGGCCACGGCACGCCGGAGGGCATGAGGGAGTTCTTGAAGAAGTTGCCCGGGCTCTTGCGGATGCCGGCGTAGATGAAGGTCACGTAGGCGATGACGGCGAGCAGGAGCGGAACGGCGATGACGCTCGTGCCGGCGATGTTGATGCCGGGGATGATGCCCGTCAGGTTCATGAACAGGATCATGAAGAACATCGTCGTGAGGATCGGCAGGAAGCGCTGGCCGTCCTTCTTGCCCAGCAGGTCCTCGGCGATGTTGACGCGGACGAAGTCCAGCGCCATCTCGATGACGCTCTGGAAGCGGCCGGGGACGAGCTTCAGCCGCCGGGTTCCGACGAGGAACAGGATCACCAGGACGGCGGTCGCGAGGAACTGCGCCAGGTTGATGCGGGTGATCTCGAAGGCGGTGCCCTCGAAGAAGATCGCCGGAGGGAAGAAGTCCGCGATCGACGGCGGGTGGAATTCGTCGTCAGTGGACGTGGCGGTGGCGATCAGTGTCGCAGCTTGAGTGATCAGCGCTGGCTCCAGCTTCGGGGCGACGGTGGGTACCGTAGCGACGATGGTCGGTGAGAGTCATCCGCGAGCTGCTCACGAAGAGAGCGCGGGCGCGGAACAACACTATCAAACTCGGGGCGCCCCCGAGTCCGCGTCCGAATCGGGCCCGCCGCGGTCGTCCGCACCCGGCAACGACACATCGCTCACGTGCGGGATGCGCATCTTCAGCAGAACCACGACGTCGACGGCGAGAGAGGCCATGACGCTCACGACGAGAGCGACGAAGAACACCGCGGGCGCGACCCATGCCTGATCGCGCAGCACGAGCAGCGCCACGATGAACAGGACGAGCTTGAGGAGCCATCCGCCGAGCACGATGCCGAAGAAGACCGGCACGTAGAGCGGGTCGCCGTACCACCGGTTGGCGATGAGGATGCTCGCGGCGGTGATGCCGAGGAAGACCGCGGCGATCAGCACACCGGCCAGCCCGCTCCAGAAGCCTTCGGTTCCGGCCACCAGGAAGCCGATCACGGCGGCTGCGATCGCCAGAACGGCGGTGACGGCTCCGGACCACACCAGCGCCGTGCGCAGGATCGGAGTGCTCGAGACGGGATGAGGGCTCATACGGCTTCCTTCGGGCTGATGGCGGAGCGACGGGAGGGCAGGAGGGTGACGACGAGGCACGCGACGACGCCGACGGCGCCGAACACGACGCCGAGCAGGTAGTCTCCCGGCCACTCCTGCGCGGTGCCGATGTACATCAGGAGGAAGGCGAGGCTCACGACCGCCGTCCACGCGTAGAAGATCAGGACGGCGTCGCGATCGCTGTGACCCATGTCGAGCATGCGGTGATGGAGGTGCTTGCGATCGGGAGAGAACGGGCTCTTGCCCGCTCCCATGCGGCGGATCACCGCCAGGCCGAAATCGAGCAGAGGCAGGATCACCACGACGATCGGCAGCAGGATCGGGATGAATGCACCGAGCAGCTGCGAGCGGCCGAACACGTCGTTGTCGCCGATGATCGCCGGATCCAGCTGTCCCGTGATCGCGATCGCCGAGGTCGCCATCAGCAGACCGAGCATGAGCGCGCCGGAATCGCCCATGAACATCTTCGCGGGATTCCAATTCAGGGGGAGGAAGCCGATGCAGGCGCCCACCAGGACGGCCGCGATGAACGAGGCGAGGTTGAAGTAGCTGCTGGCGCCGGTGTCGCGCACGAGCAGGTAGGAGTACGCGAAGAACACGCCGTTGGCGATGAGGCACACTCCGGCCACGAGCCCGTCGAGCCCGTCGATGAAGTTCACGGCGTTCATGACGACGACGATCGCGAACACGGTGATGGTGAAGCTCACCCACCCCGACCAGAGGGAGATCCCGCCGATGGGGAGCGCATAGATCTGCAACTCGCCGAACCACGCGATGATTCCGGCGGCGACGAACTGCGCGCCGAGCTTGATCATCCAGTCGAGATCCCACAGGTCGTCGGCGACGCCCACGAGCACGATGAGGGCGGTCGCGGCCAGGATCGCGTAGACCGGGCGCGGATCGGCCCAGAAGATCTGGAAGAACGGATGCTGCGACGACACGAGGAACGCCGTGACGACTCCGAGGAACATCGCGATGCCCCCGAGGCGCGGCGTGGGCGTCTTGTGGACGTCGCGCTCGCGGATGCCGGGGTACAGCTTGAAGCGGAGGCTGAGTCGCCACACCGCCCACGACAGGGCGAGGGTGACGGCGGCGGTGAGCAGGACCGTGAACAGGTACTGCTTCACGAGTCGCCGCCGGAAACGGGTCCGGGCGCCTCCTCGACCTGAGACTCGTCGGGCTCGAGGAGGTCGCCGAGCACGTCGCGCAGACGCTCCCGGGAGATCGCCCCCTCCCGCAGCACGCGCACCACGGGCTCGGGACCGACGACCAGCGAGGTCGCGTCGACGATCGTGGAGGCGACCCCGGTCGCGCTCGGGCCGTCGTCGAGGTACGTGGAGACACTGTCGCCGAGCATCGCCATGGCGTCGAGCACCGCCACCGCGGCCGGCCTGCCGGTGAGGTTGGCGCTGGAGACCGCCAGCGGTCCCGTCTCCTCGAGCAGCTCGAGGGTGAGCCGATGATCGGGCATCCGGACCGCCACGGTGCCGTGGGTGTCGCCGAGGTCCCACGACAGCGACGGCTGCGCGGGAAGCACGATGGTCAGCCCGCCCGGCCAGAACTCCGCCACGAGCCGTTCGACGGCCTCCGGGACCTCCGACACGAGCGCGCGGAGCGTGTCCACTCCCCCGACCAGCACCGGCGGCGGCGACTGCCGGCCGCGGCCCTTCGCCTCCAGCAGACGCTGCACGGCGGACGCCGAGAACGCGTCGGCGGCGATGCCGTACACGGTGTCGGTGGGGACGACGATCAGATCGCCTCGGCCGATGGCCTGGCGCGCCCGGCGCATGCCGGCCAGGAGCTCGGACTCGTTCCGGCAGTCGAAGAGGGAGGACATGACGACATGATTCTAGGCGCAACTCCTGCGCACTCCCCACGGCCGGGGGCATCCACCGATCAGGGTCGGACGGCAGTGGTGGCGCGGTCGCGCATGGTCAGGTCCGGGTGGGTCGCGGCCGCACGCCAGCCATCGTTTTCCAAGACGGCGCGGATCGCCTCCCCCTGCCATTCACCGTGCTCGAGGACGATCGTGCCGCCCGGGTGCGCCAGCCGCAGGCCGACCCGGCTGATCACCCGGATGACGTCGAGTCCGTCGGGACCTCCGTACAGCGCCGCGGCGGGATCGTGATGGCGCACCTCCGGGTCTCGCGGGATCGCGTCGTCAGGCACGTACGGCGGGTTGGAGGCGACCACGGACACGGTGCCGTCGAGCTCGTGGAAGGCGTCGGCGAGATCGATGAACGCCACGCTCGCGTTGTCGCCTCCCCACCGGGCGAAGTTCTCCTTCGCCCACACGAACGCGTCGACGGAGTTCTCCGCGGCGTGCACCCGGGCGTGCGGCACCTCCGTCGCCATGGCGAGCGCGAGGGCGCCGCTGCCGGTGCCGAGATCGACCGCGATCGGCTCGGGGGCCGCGGCCGCCCGCAGGGCGTCGATGGCGAGCTGCGCGACGATCTCCGTCTCCGGTCGCGGCACGAAGACCCCGGGTCCGACGCTCAGCTCGAGGGAGCGGAACGGGGCGACGCCGGTGAGATGCTGCAGGGGAACGCGGGTCGCGCGCCGTTCGACGAGGTCCGCGAAGTCATCCGCCTGCGCGCTCGTGAGGCCGTCACCGCGGAACGCGGCCGCCTGCACTCCCCCGCGAGAGAGCGCGAGCACGTGACCGAGGAGCAACTCCGCGTCGACGATCGCGTCGATGACGCCGGCGCGCTCCAGTCGCGAGGAGGCGTGGCGGAGCGCCTCGGACACCGGGGCGGATGCGTCGGAGGAGGGCATGACCTGTACAGCTTAGGCGGGCGCGCGATGCCGCCGCGGCGACGGCGGGCGCGGTTGCGACATAATCGCGCCGTCGGGTTTCGCCTCGCCTAGGCTCGGACTGTTCCCCTCGAACCCGTCGACAGCGAAAGGCACGCAATGCCCGGCATCCACTCCGACATCACCTCCGCCTTCGGTGACACCCCTCTCGTCCGGCTGAACCGGGTGGCCGAGGGCACCGAGGCCAACATCCTGGCCAAGCTCGAGTTCTACAACCCCGCCTCCAGCGTCAAGGACCGCCTCGGTGTCGCCATCGTCGATGCCGCCGAGGCCTCGGGCGACCTGACCGCCGGCGGCACGATCGTCGAGGCCACCAGCGGCAACACCGGGATCGCCCTGGCGATGGTCGGCGCGGCGCGCGGCTACAAGGTGGTGCTCACGATGCCCGCCTCGATGTCGAAGGAGCGCCGCATGCTGCTGAAGGCCTTCGGCGCCGAGCTCGTGCTCACCGACCCGGCCAAGGGCATGAAGGGCGCGGTCGAGGAGGCCGAGGCGGTCGCGGCGAAGACCCCCGGCGCCATCCTCGCCAAGCAGTTCGCCAATGAGGCGAACCCGGCGATCCACCGCAGGACCACGGCGGAGGAGATCCTGCGCGACACCGACGGCGCGGTCGACTACTTCGTCGCCGGCATCGGCACCGGCGGCACCATCACCGGCGTCGGCCAGGTGCTCAAGGAGAAGGTGCCCGGCGCGAAGGTCATCGCCGTCGAGCCCAAGGACTCGCCGCTGCTGACCGAGGGCACTCCGGGGCCGCACAAGATCCAGGGCATCGGCCCGAACTTCGTTCCGGCCATCCTCGACCGCGACGTCATCGACGAGGTCATCGACGTCGAGCTCGACGACGCGCTGCGACTGGCGCGCGAGACCGCGGCGAAGGACGGCATCCTCGTCGGCATGTCCAGCGGCGCCGCAATCTGGGCAGCCCTGCAGGTCGCCGCACGCCCGGAGGCGGCGGGCAAGAACATCGTCGTGATCATCCCCTCGTTCGGCGAGCGGTACCTGTCGACCCCGCTGTATGCCGACCTCGTGGAGGACTGAGCGGATGGGCCTGTGGTCCGACGTTCGCGACGACCTCGCCGCCGCGAAGCTGCGCGACCCGGCCGCGCGCTCGGCGGTCGAGATCGCGCTGCTGTACCCCGGACTCCACGCCGTGTGGGGCCACCGGGTCTGGCATGCCCTGTGGACGCGACGTTTCCGCTTCGTCGCGCGCGCGGGATCGCAGCTGACCCGATGGCTCACCGGCATCGAGATCCACCCCGGCGCGAGCATCGGACGCCGGTTCTTCATCGACCACGGCATGGGGGTCGTCGTCGGCGAGACGGCCGAGGTCGGCGATGACGTCATGCTCTACCACGGCGTCACGCTGGGTGGACGTCAGCGCAACGGCGGCAAGCGCCATCCGACTCTGGAAGACGGCGTCGCCGTCGGTGCCGGTGCGAAGATCCTCGGTCCCATCACGATCGGCGCGGGAAGCGTCGTCGGAGCCAACGCGGTGGTCACCAAGAGCGCACCGGCCGACAGCATCCTCGTGGGTGTGCCCGCCAAGCCCCGCCCGAGGACGGCCGACGTCGACACCCGCGCTCTCCTCGCCGCTCCCGAGTACGTGATCTGAGCCTCCGCCGCTCCCGGTGGCGTGTCTCCGCCGTTCACAACTCCTCACTTCCGGGCCGATAGGCCGGGCGAGCGACGCCGCACGGCGCCGTCACGCCCGGATTCGAGGAGTTGTGAACCGCATCCGGGCGGCAGGTCCGGGCCCTGAGGAGTTGTGGACCGGCTCCCGGCCGGCAGGTCCGGCCGTCAGGCGTGTCTCAGGAGTCGCCGGCGAGTGACGCCAGACGCGCCTCCTCGTCGGCCGTGATCGCGGATTCGATCACCGGCTCGAGGGCACCGTCCATGACGTGGTCGAGGTTGTAGGCCTTGTACCCCGTGCGGTGGTCGGCGATGCGGTTCTCGGGGAAGTTGTAGGTGCGGATGCGCTCGGAACGGTCCATCCCGCGGATCTGCGACTTGCGCGCGTCGGCCGCCTGAGCATCGCGCTCCTCCTGCTGACGGGCGAGCAGCCGTGCCCGCAGCACGCGCATCCCCGCCTCGCGGTTCTGCAGCTGCGACTTCTCGTTCTGCATCGACACGACGATCCCGGTCGGCACGTGCGTGATCCGCACGGCGGAGTCCGTCGTGTTCACCGACTGTCCGCCCGGACCCGACGACCGGTAGACGTCGATCTTGAGATCGTTCGGGTTGATCTCGACCTCGTCGGGCTCGTCGACTTCGGGGAACACCAGCACGCCGGTCGTCGAGGTGTGGATGCGCCCCTGCGACTCCGTCGCCGGGACACGCTGCACGCGGTGCACTCCGCCCTCGTACTTCAGGTGCGCCCACACACCCTGCGCCGGGTCGGAAGACGCCCCCTTGATCGCGACCTGCACGTTCTTGTAGCCACCGAGGTCGGATTCGTCCCGCTCCAGCAGCTCGGTCTTCCAGCCCTTCGATGCGGCGTACTGCAGGTACATGCGCAGCAGGTCCGCGGCGAACAGGGCACTCTCGGCGCCGCCCTCCCCCGCCTTGATCTCCATGATCACGTCACGGGCATCGTCGGGGTCGCGAGGGATCAGCAGGCGCCGCAGCTTCTCCTGCAGCCGGGCGCGCTCCTCCTCGAGGGCCGGCACCTCCGCGGCGAAGGCATCGTCCTCCCGCGCGAGTTCGCGCGCCGCTTCGAGGTCGTCGCCCGAGGCCGTCCACGCCTCGTAGGCGCGCACGATGCGCGACAACTCGGCATACCGACGGTTCACGCGCTTCGCGCGCGCCGCATCCGCGTGCACCGCCGGATCCGACAGCTCGCGCTCGACGTCGCGGTACTCCTCGATCAGCCCCTGGACGGACTCGAACACGCCGACCTCCGCGGGTCAGCGGATGCTGTTGTCGGATCCGTGCGCGCCGTTGCCCCCGTGGGCGGGCGCGGGGATCGACTTCTGCATCTGCACGAGGAACTCGACGTTCGACTGGGTCTCCTTGAGCTTGCCCAGCACGACCTCGAGCGCCTGCTGGGGTTCCAGCCCCGCGAGGGCCCGCCGCAGCTTCCAGGTGATCTTGACCTCGTCGTTCGACAGGAGCATCTCCTCGCGGCGCGTGCTCGACGCGTTGACGTCGACGGCGGGGAAGATCCGCTTGTCGGCCAGCTGACGGTTCAGGCGCAGCTCGCTGTTTCCGGTTCCCTTGAACTCCTCGAAGATGACGTCGTCCATCTTGGAGCCGGTCTCGACGAGGGCCGTCGCGAGGATCGTGAGCGACCCGCCGTTCTCGATGTTGCGCGCCGCGCCGAAGAAGCGCTTGGGCGGGTAGAGCGCCGAGGCGTCCACTCCGCCGGTGAGCACCCGGCCCGACGTCGGCGCCGAGATGTTGTAGGCGCGCCCGAGACGGGTGATCGAGTCCAGCAGCACGACGACGTCGCGACCCAGCTCGACAAGGCGCTTCGCGCGCTCGATCGCGAGCTCGGCCACCGTGGTGTGGTCCTCGGCGGGACGGTCGAAGGTCGACGCGATGACCTCGCCCTTGACCGTGCGCTGCATGTCGGTGACCTCTTCGGGGCGCTCGTCGACCAGCACCACCATGAGGTGGACCTCGGGGTTGTTGTGCGCGATCGCGTTCGCGATCTGCTGCAGCACGATCGTCTTGCCGGCCTTGGGCGGCGCGACGATGAGACCGCGCTGCCCCTTGCCGATGGGCGCGACGAGGTCGATGATGCGCTGGGTCAGCTTCTCGGGGGCCGTCTCCAGGCGCAGACGCTCCTGCGGGTAGAGCGGCGTGAGCTTGCCGAACTCGACCCGGTCGGCGGCGTCGTCGACCGACAGCCCGTTGACCGCGTCGACCTTCACCAGCGCGTTGTACTTCTGCCGGCTCGACTGCTCGCCCTCGCGCGGCTGCTTGATGGCGCCCACGACGGCGTCGCCCTTGCGCAGGTTGTACTTCTTGACCTGGCCGAGCGAGACGTAGACGTCGCTCGAGCCGGGGAGGTAGCCGGTGGTGCGGACGAACGCGTAGTTGTCGAGCACATCGAGGATGCCCGCGACCGGGATGAGGACGTCGTCCTCGCTGATCTCGGTCTCGAACTCGTCGCCGCCGTTCTGACCGCGGCGCTTGTTGCGCTGCCGGCCACGACCGGAGCCCTGGCCGTCGTCGTCGCCGTCGTTCTGCGCGTTCTGGCCGCTGTTCTGCGAGCCGGAGTTCTGATTCTGTCCCTGGTTCGCGTTCCGGTTCCGGTTGCGGTTGCGGTTGCGGCTGCGACCGCGGCCCGAGGACTCGCCGTCCGAGCCGTCCTGCCCGTTCCCGCCCTCGTTGTCGCTCTTGGTCTGACCGGCGCCGGCGTCGTCGTTCGTCGTCGCGTCGCTCTTGCCGCCCGTGTCGCCGTCGCTCTCGGCGGCGGACTTCTGGGCTGCCTCGGTGGGCGCTGAGCCGCCCTTCGACGCGTCATCGGCCTTCGCGTCGTCGCCCTTCGGCTGCGAGCCTGTCGACTCGGAGCCCTCGGTCGACCCGGACTCTTCGGCGTCGGCCGAGGCCGCCTTGCCGCGTCCCTTGCGGGCGCGTGCCGGCTTCTTGGCCGGCTTCTCCGGGGTGTCGGACGAGGCATCCGCGTCTCCGGCGGCCGGCGAGCCCCCCGTGGAGGCAGGAGCCGCATCGTCGGACGGCGTCGGTGCTGCGTCCGGGGCGGCCTCGGCAGCCGCGGAGTCGTCGGAGGCCGGAGCGTCGGTGCTCTTCGCGCGACGCGGAGTGCGCTTGCGCGGTGCCCGGGCGGGCTTCTCGGCCGGCGCGTCGCCGGCCTGCTCCCCCGCCGTCTCTGACGCCGCAGCGTTCTCGGCCGCAGCCGGAGCAGTATCGGCCGGAGCCGACGCGGTGGATGCCGACGAGGTGTCGGCGGACGCCTCTGCGGCGTCGGTGTGGATCTCGGAGATGGACTCCACGAGTTCTCCCTTGTGAACGATTGGAATGCGCGACCGCACGCGCGCAGAGAAGGTCCCCGGCTTCCCCCGAAGGATCGGGTGCCGCGTGCCGATTCAGAGAGCCGGCAACGTACCGGGGGCTGTGCGGTGATTTCGCAGAAATGCGACGGAGGCCAGATTCACGATGACGTGGAACCCTCCGCGTTGTTCCTCACTGTACCACCCTTGAAATCCACGGCGAGCATCCGCGCATCCCACGGGGTGTCGACCGCGTCGGCTGCCAGGGCCGCCGCCTCGAGCCGCCGGCCCGGACCGTCGGCGAGCACGAGCACGCTGGGCCCGGCTCCCGACACGACGGCGGCGAAGCCGTCCGCGCGGAGCGCGCGCACCAGTCGATCGGTCTCGGGCATCGCCTGGGCACGGTAGTTCTGGTGCAGCTTGTCCTCGGTGGCCGCCAGCAGCAGTTCGGGGCTCTGCGTGAGCGCGGCGATGAGGAGGGCGGAGCGCGAGACGTTGAAGACGGCGTCCTCGCGCGGCACCTGCAGGGGCTGCAGACTCCTGGCCACGCTCGTGGACATCGTGAATTCCGGCACGAGCACGAGAGGTGCGACCCCGCGGTGCACGAGGAGCTTCTTGTGCTCGGGGACCCCCTCGTCCATCCACGCGATGGTGAGGCCGCCGAAGAGCGCGGGGGCGACGTTGTCGGGGTGCCCCTCCAGCTCGGTCGCGAGGCGCAGCAGCGTGTTCTCGCCGATCTCGACGTCTCCGGTGAGAAGGCCCTTCGCCGCCAGCAGCCCCGCGACGACAGCGGCACCGGAGGATCCCATCCCCCGGCCGTGCGGGATGACGTTCCGGGCCCGCAGGCGCACGCCGGGCATCCGTCGCCCCATGGCCTCGTACGCGTAGCGCATCGAGCGGATGACGAGGTGGGACTCGTCGCGGGGCACTTCGGCTCCACCCTCGCCCTCGACCTCGATCTCGATCGCGTCGGTGTCGAGCTGGTCCACCACGAGTTCGTCGTACACGCTCAGCGCGAGGCCGAGCGTGTCGAAGCCGGGACCCAGGTTGGCACTGGTCGCCGGCACGCGCACCACGACGGAGCGCGACCCGTCGGGTGTGGTCACGCCGAGGCCTCCGGCACGAGATCCAGCACCGAGGCGACCTCGGACGTGGTCGCGTCGACGACGGTGGGCTCCACCTGCGTGCCGTCGGCGTTGCGGAGGGCCCACTGCGGGTCCTTCAGGCCGTGGCCGGTGACCGTGAGCACGACGCGCGACCCCGCGGGTACGACACCCTGGTCGACACGGTCCAGCAGCCCGGCCACGCTGATCGCCGAGGCCGGCTCGACGAAGATGCCCACCTCGCCCGCCAGCAGCTTCTGTGCGGCGAGGATGCGGTCGTCGTCGATCGCGCCGAACCAGCCGTCGGTCGCCTCCCGCGCCTCGAGGGCGAGATCCCACGACGCGGGGTTGCCGATGCGGATGGCGCTGGCGATCGTATCGGGGTTCTTCACGACCTCGCCGCGGACGAGGGGCGCGCTGCCGGCCGCCTGGAAGCCGAACATGCGCGGCACGCGTGTGGCGGCGCCGCGCTCGGCCTCTTCGCGGTAGCCGCGGGAGTAGGCGGTGTAGTTGCCGGCGTTGCCGACGGGGATGAAGTGGAAGTCGGGCGCGTCGCCGAGCGTCTCGACGATCTCGTAGGCCGCGGTCTTCTGACCCTCGATGCGATCGGGATTGACGCTGTTGACCAGGTGCACCGGGTAGTGGTCGGCGAGCTCCCGCGCGATCTCGAGGCAGTCGTCGAAGTTGCCGCGGATCTGGATGAGGCGGCCGTTGTGCGCGACGGCCTGGCTGAGCTTGCCCATGGCGATCTTGCCCTCGGGCACCAGCACCGCCGCGGTGATGCCGGCGTGCGCGGCGTACGCGGCCGCGGACGCCGACGTGTTGCCGGTGGACGCGCAGATGACGGCCTTCGCGCCGTGCTCGACGGCGCGCGAGAGCGCGACGGTCATCCCGCGGTCCTTGAAGGAGCCGGTCGGGTTCATGCCCTCGTACTTCACCCAGACGTCGGTGCCGGTGCGGCGCGACAGCGCCGGGGCGGGCAGCAGCGGCGTTCCGCCCTCGCCGAGGGTGACCACGGTCGAGGCGTCGGTGACGCCGAGCCGGTCGGCATACTCGCGGAGGACTCCGCGCCAGACGTGTGCCATCTCAGTCTCCTTCCACGCGCAGCACCGAGACCACGCGTTCGACGACCCCGCTCGAGGCGAGACGCTCGACGGTCTCGCTGAGGTCTTGTTCTCGTGCCGTGTGCGTGCCGATGACCAGCCGCGCCGTGCCGGTCTCGCGGTACGCCGCCTCACCGGTGGGGACCACGGCGGTGTCGCCGTCGCCGGCCGGCGTCTGCTCGACCGTCGCGATCGACACGCGCCCGTCGCTGAGCAGGCCCGCGACCGTGGCGAGCACGCCGGGCTGGTCGTTCACCTCGAGGGTGATCTGGTAGCGGGTGGTCATCTGGCCGATGGGCACCACCGGCAGGTTCGCACGGGTGGACTCGCCGACGCCGACGCCCCCGGCGATGTGGCGCCGCGCCGCGGAGACGACGTCGCCGAGCACCGCGGACGCGGTCTGCACGCCGCCGGCCCCGGCGCCGTAGAACATGAGGTTCCCGGCGGCTTCGGCCTGCACGAAGACAGCGTTGTTGGCTCCGTGCACGCTCGCCAGCGGGTGCTCCCGGTCGACGAGGGCCGGATACACGCGCACCGAGATGGCGTCGCCGCCGTCCTCGGCGCCGCCGACGAGCCGCTCGCACACCGCCAGCAGCTTGATCACGAAGCCGGCGCTGCGCGCGGCATCCATCATCTGCTTGTCGATGTGGGTGATGCCCTCGCGGTGCACAGCGTCCAGCGGGACGGCGGTGTGGAAGGCCAGGCTCGCGAGGATCGCGGCCTTCTGTGCGGCGTCGTAGCCCTCGACGTCGGCGGTCGGATCCGCCTCGGCGTAGCCCAGCCGCTGAGCGTCGGCGAGCACATCGGCGAAGTCGGCGCCCTCGCGGTCCATCCGGTCGAGGATGTAGTTCGTCGTGCCGTTGACGATGCCCATGATGCGCTGCACGCGGTCACCGGCGAGGGAGTCGCGCAGCGGCCGGATGATGGGGATCGCCCCCGCCGCGGCGGCTTCGTAGTAGACCGAGGCTCCCACCTGATCGGCTGCGTCGAACAGCTCGGGACCGTGGGTGGCCAGCAGCGCCTTGTTCGCCGTGACGACGTCTGCGCCGGCATTGATCGCGGCCAGCAGCTGCGTGCGCGCCGGCTCGATGCCGCCCATCAGCTCGATGACGATGTCGGATCCGACCAGCAGGGGCTCCGGATCGGTCGTCAGCAGCTCACGGGGCAGCTCGGTGTCGCGCGGGGCGTCGGGGTCGCGCACGGCGATCCCGACCAGCTCGATGCGTGCACCGGCGCGGTCGGCGAGCTCGTCGCCGTGCTGACGCAGCAGCGCGGCGACCTGCGATCCGACGGCTCCGGCGCCCAGCAGCGCCACCCTCAATCGGCGGTAATCGGTCATTCGTTCCCTTCCGTAGTGGCCACCGGCATGCCGGCGTCTCGGGCGAGGAGGTCGTCGATGGTCTCGCCGCGCACGATCACTCGCGCAGCGCCGTCGCCGACGGCGATCACGGGAGGGCGCGGAACGTAGTTGTAGGTGCTCGACAGCGAGAAGCAGTAGGCGCCGGTGGCGGGCACGGCGAGCAGGTCTCCGGCGGTCACGTCCCCGGGCAGCCACTCGGCGTCGACGACGATGTCGCCCGCTTCGCAGTGCTTGCCGACCACACGCGCGAGCGCCGGGGCGGCGTCGCTGCGACGCGAGGCGAGGCGTGCGGAGTAGGCGGCGCCGTACAGGGCCGGACGGGCGTTGTCGCTCATGCCGCCGTCGACGCTCACGTAGACCCGCTCCAGGTCGTCACCGACCGCCACCGGCTTGACGGTTCCCACCTCGTACAGGGTGACGCCGGCGCGGCCGACGATCGCGCGGCCCGGTTCGAAGGCGAGGGGCGGGACGGGGATGCCCCGGTCGGCGCACTGCTCGGCGACGGCCGCGATGATCTCGTCCGCGAGATCCGCGATGGGCGTGGGCTCGTCGGCGTCGGTGTAGGCGATGCCGAATCCGCCGCCGAGGTTCACGGTGAGCTCCTCGCCGTCGCGCAGCAGTCGTGCGTGCAGGCCGATGACGCGGGAGGCGGACTCTGCGAAACCGGCGGCTCCGAAGATCTGCGAGCCGATATGGCAGTGAAGCCCCGTGAAGCGAAGGGACGGCAGCTCACGGATGCGCCCGACGGCGGCTTCGGCGGCGGACAGGGTGAAACCGAACTTCTGGTCCTCGTGCGCGGTGGCGAGGAAGTCATGCGTCTCGGCGTGAACGCCGCTGTTGACGCGCACGGCCACGTTCTGCACGACGCCATGCCCCGCCGCGATCGACGCGAGGCGCTCGATCTCGATTCCGCTGTCGACGACGACGGTTCCGACGCCCGCGGTCACGGCGCGGGTGAGTTCGATCTCGGACTTGTTGTTGCCGTGCAGTCCCAGCCGTGCCGGGTCGGTGCCGGCCGCCAGCGCGACGGCGAGCTCTCCGCCGGTGGCGACGTCGACGTTCAGCCCCTCGGCCGTCACCCAGCGCACCGCCTCGGTGCACAGGAAGGCCTTGCCCGCGTAGTACACCGTGGCGCGCGTGCCGTGGCGCACGGCGGCCGCATCGAACGCCTCCCGCACCTCGCGGGCGCGGTTGCGCACGGCGATCTCGTCGATCACGTACAGCGGCGTGCCGAAGCGGTGTCGAAGATCGGCGACCGGAACGCCACCGAGGGTGAGGGAGCCGTCTTCGGCTCGCCGGGCGTCCGGCGGCCACACCTTCTCGGACAGCGCGTTCACGTCGGCCGGGACGACGGGTGCGGTGGTCGGGTCAGGCGTGGCGGACACGGGTGAAGAGCCAATCGGTGGTTCGGGGAATGCGCCGGCGCCGGATCGGGCGGCCAGGGCGACGTCGATGCTTGCAGTTTAGGGCACGGCCCGGCCTCGCCCCGTCGTGTGACGATCCGCCGCGCGCCCACCCGCTCGCGTGCCCAATGCAGCGAGAAACACGTCACGGCGCGAGACATCGCGCGTTGCGGTGTGTCTCGCGCCGGATGGTGTTTCTCGGATGCGTCAGCTGCAGGTACCCGGCTCCTGCAGCGACGCGTCGGAGATGATGGCGCCGTCGACCGCGGCGTCGGCGACGATCCGGTCTCCGACGACGGCGATCTCCTCGAGTGCGACGCCCGCCGGCAGATACTCGGCGACGCAGATCGTCCAGTCCTGCAGCACCGCCGAGGCGATGAGACCGAACTGGTTCCGCACCTGGTCGGCGGTGAGCTCGGCCCCGGCGACCTCGATCCCCGCCGGCGCGAGCACGATCGCACCCTCCTCCGCGGAGGGCGTCAGGCTGACCGCGACGGGGATCTCGAGCCCGAACACGTCGAACACGGTGTCCAGGCGCACGTTCGGTTCGTCCAGGGTCACCTCCGCATCCGGGAAGCCTTCGAGACCGCTGAGCAGACCGGCGACCTGCGCGCCGTCGAGGACCAGCTCCGCGTCGATCGCTCCGGCCGGATCGTCGCCGCGCACGGGCACGTCTTCGGCGACCACGACGACATCCCCCGACAGCGGCCCCAGGGAGAGGTCGTCGCCGGAGATCGTGAGCTCATCGAGCGTGCCGGAGATCAGCTGCGGCAGCACGAAGCCCGCGACGCCGACCTCGATCGCCTGATCGGCGGGCACATCCAGCGCCTCGGCGACCTGAGCGCGAACGGTGCGGGTCACCGCCTCGCGAGCGATCCACTCCCCCGCGATGGCGGCAGCGACCGCGAGCACGAGGACGACGGCGAGCGAGACGATCCACGGCCAGAACCGGCGACGGCGGCGGACGGGCGGCTCGCCCGTCGTCATCCCCTCCGGCAGCGGCTCGGTGGGCTGGGTGTCGCCGGAGGCCATGTCGTCACATCCGTTCCGGCGCGCTCACGCCGAGGAGGTCGAGGCCGTTGCGCAGCACCTGCCCGGTCGCGTCGTTCAGCCACAGTCGGGTGCGGTGCAGGTCGCCGACGGGATCGTCGCCGAGGGGGATCACACGGCACGTGTCGTACCACCGGTGGTACAGGCCGGCGAGTTCTTCGAGATATCGCGCGATGCGATGCGGCTCGCGCACCTCGGCGGCGAATGCGACCAGGCGCGGGAACTCCTGCAGGGCGCCCAGGAGCGCGCTCTCGGTCTCGTGCTCGAGAAGCTCCGGCGCGAACGCGGACCGATCCACGCCCGATGCGTGCGCATTCCGGGAGACGTTATGGGTACGGGCGTGCGCATACTGCACGTAGAAGACCGGGTTGTCGTTGGTGCGCCGCTGCAGGATCTCGGGATCGAGCGTCAGCGGCGAGTCGGCGGGGTATCTGGCCAGCGAGTACCGCAGGGCGTCGGTGCCGAGCCAGTCGCGCAGGTCGTCGAGCTCGATGATGTTGCCCGCGCGCTTGCTGAGCTTGGCACCGTTGACCGACACCAGCTGTCCGATCAGCACCTCGATGTCCGTCTCCGGATCGTCGCCCGCCGCGCCCGCGAGCGCCTTGAGGCGATGGACGTAGCCGTGGTGGTCTGCTCCGAGCAGATAGATCTTGTGCGCGAAGCCGCGGTCGCCCTTGTTCAGGTAGTAGGCCGCGTCGGCCGCGAAGTAGGTGTACTCGCCGTTGGATCGCCGGATGACGCGGTCCTTGTCGTCACCGAAGTCCGTGGTGCGCACCCAGACGGCGTCATCCTCGTCGAACACGTGGCCCTGTTCGCGCAGCCGGTCGACGGCTTCGTCGACGAGGCTCGGCGCCCCGTCGTCGCCGCGGGCGTGCAGGACGCGCTCGGAGAACCAGACGTCGAAGTGCACGTTGAACTTCTCCAGCGACGACTGCAGCTCGCCCAGCTGGAAGCGGTACGCGGTGTCGCGGGCGATGCCCTCGGCGTCGCCGGCTTCGAGCAGGTCGGGATGCTCGACGAGCACGCGACGCGCCAGCTCCGCGATGTACGCCCCGGCGTATCCGTCCTCGGGTGTCGGCTCGCCCTTCGCCGCGGCCAGCACCGACCGCCCGAACCGGTCCATCTGGGCGCCGGCGTCGTTGATGTAGAACTCGCGGGCGAGGGTGGCGCCGCTGGCCAGCAGCAGGCGCGCGATCGCGTCGCCGAGCGCCGCCCATCGCGTGTGGCCGATGTGCATCGGGCCCGTGGGGTTCGCGCTGACGAACTCGAGGTTGATGGTGTTGCCGCGCTGGGTGTCGTTCGACCCGAACGCGGCACCCGCATCGACGATCGTCTTGGCGAGGGCGCCGGCGGCCGCGGCGTCGAGCCGGATGTTGATGAAGCCGGGGCCGGCCACCTCGACGCTCGCGATCCCGTCGACCTCGCGCAGCCGCTCCGCGATCGCCGCGGCGAGGTCGCGCGGCGGCATCCCGAATCTCTTCGCGAGCTTCAGCGCGGCGTTGGATGCCCAGTCGCCGTGGTCGCGGTTGCGCGGGCGCTCGAGCGGGAAGTCGGCGACGCCCAGGCCCTCGACATCGCCGCCCTGTCGCTCCTGCGCGAGGGGAGCGACGACGGACAGCAGTGCGGCGGAGAGGGCTTCAGGATCCATAGGGTCTCCATCCTACGATTCCGCCGTCCCGAGACCGGTGTCAGCCCAGGTGCACCGGCGTCAGGAAGTCGTCCGGCGCACCCAGCGCGGGGACCGGGTCGAGGTTCCAGGCGTCGACGTGCAGACGCGAGAGCCCGACGTTGCCGCCGTGGAAGCTGAGGAACGCGCAGTCGGCGGCATCCCGCCCCGTGGCGATGCGCACCAGGGAGCGCCGGTCCGCGAGGCGAGTCGCGTCGATGACGTACCAGAGACCGTCGTGGTATGCCTCGGCGACCGCGTGGAAATCCATCGGCTCCAGCCCCGGCGCGAAGCACGCCGCATAGCGGGCGGGCATGTCCATCGCGCGCAGGAGGGCGATGACGACGTGCGCGTAGTCGCGGCAGACGCCCTGGCCGGTCATGAGAGTCGTGACGGCGGAGTCGGTGCCCTGGCTGAGTCCCGGCGTGTAGGTGGTGCTGGCGGCGACGAAATCGGCGACGGCGCCGATGAGCTCCAGCCCCGCCAGCCCGCGGAACTGCCGGCGTGCCTGGGAGAAGACCTCGTCGGACTGGCAGTAGCGGCTCGGACGCAGGTAGCTGATGGTCTCGATGTCGCTCGTCGAGCGCGAGGAGACGCCCGCATCGATCGTCGCGTCGTAGCGCACCTCGAGGCGTCCCGCCTCGCCGGTGAGTCGATGCAGGCGGCTGCCGACGTGGTCGACGATCTCGGTCGGCGTGTACACCCGATCGCCCTGCGTGAAGGTCAGATCCTCGCTGATCACGGGCACTCCCTGCGCGGCGGTGATCTGCAGGATCAGGTCGACGGAGGACCCGAGTTCGAGGTCGAGTTCGGCGGTCACCTGGCGTTGCACCGGAGTATCCTCGCACGTCGCGAAGACACCCCGGTGCGATCCGGGCGACTCAGTCCTCGGACGCCTCCTCGCGCGCACGGCGGTGCGCACGGCGATCCTCATTCACCGTCAGCGCGTTGTCCCCCGACGCGGCGTGATCGGGCCGGTCGGGGCCCTTGTGCTGGATGTGGCCGGGATCGAGCGTGCGCCGGACGTCCTCGGCGGTCACGGTGCCGATCGGACCGGTCGCCGCCTCGACGTACCACTCCGTCAGCGCCGGATCCTCGGAGTCGAGCCACGCGCCCGCGCCGTCTCCGGCGGGCACCTCGCTGGTGCCGAACACGAAGTCGTCGCCGTGGTCGGCGATGCCCTTCCGCACACCCTCCTGGATCGCCGCCCGCGCGTACTTCCCTCGCAGGACGTAGGGATCGGTGCGCAGGTCCTTCGCCCACGCGATCATGATGCCGATCACGACGAACGAGAACGGGAGCGCCGAGACGACCATGATCGACTGCAGGCCCGACAGGGCATCCTGACCGCCCGCGAGCAGCAGCGACGCCGCCACGAGCGCGAGAAGGGAACCCCACAGGATGGTGACCCACGACGACGGCTCGGGACGGCCGTGCTGCGACATCGACCCCATGACGATCGAGGCGGAGTCGGCGGAGGTCACGAAGAAGATCACGATCGAGACCATCGCGAGAACGCTGGTGATCAGGCCGAACGGCAGTTCGTTCAGCATGCCGAAGAGCACCTCTTCGCCACCGGCGGCGTCGCCGAGCGGCACGCCCGAGGCTTGCTGGAACATCGACGTGCCGCCGAAGATGACGAACCACGTGAGGCAGACCGCCGACGGCACGATGATCACGACGGTCACGAACTCACGAAGGGTGCGGCCGCGGGAGATCTTCGCGATGAACATCCCGACGAAGGGCGTCCACGAGACCCACCACGCCCAGTAGTAAGTGGTCCAGCTCGACATGAAGGCGGCGGCGTCCTCGCCGTCATTGGCGCTGCGCGAGAGCATCACGCCGAGTTCGTCGAAGAACTCGACGGCGGCGGCCGGCAGGAAGTTCAACAGGAACACCGTTGGCCCCACGATGAAGACGAACACCGCGAGCAGGCCGGCAAGCACCATGTTGATGTTCGACAGCAGCCGGATGCCGCGCTTGATGCCCGAGACGGCAGAGATGATGAACAGTGCCGCGAGGATCGCGATGGCGCTGATGAGGAATGTGTTTCCCACCGGGCCGATGCCGGTGACGACCTCGAATCCGCGGCCGATCTGGAGCACCCCGATGCCGAGGGAGATGGCCGTGCCGAAGAGCGTCACGATGATGGCGAAGACGTCGATGGTCGCCCCGAGGGGGCCCGCCGTGCGCTTGCCGAAGATGGGCTCGAAGATCGCGGAGATGAGGGGCGCGCGGCCACGCCGGTAGGCGCTGTAGGCGATCGCGCCGCCGACGAGGGCGTAGAACGCCCAAGCGATCGGACCCCAGTGGAGCATCGCCTGCGCCATCGCCGTCTTCATCGCCGCAGCCGACTCGGGGGCCACGTCGAACCCGCTGGGCGGGTCGAGGAAGAACAGGAGCGGCTCGTACGGCCCGTAGAACAGCAGCCCGATCCCGATGCCGGCGGAGAAGAGCATCGCGATCCACGAGGTCGTGGAGAACTCCGGCTGCTCGTCGTCGGATCCGAGTCGCACGCCGCCGCTGCGGCCGTAGCCCACGACGAGCATGTAGAGGATGACGACGATCGCCAGGGCGGAGAAGAGCCATCCGAAGTTGGTGCTCACCCAGCCGAGCGCGGCGCCGCCGACCGTGCTGATGCTCTCGGGCGCGGCGAAGGCCCAGGTGATCACGCCGACGGCGACGACGGCGGCGAAGATGAAGACGCCCCAGTTCATGGGGAACACGCGCCCCGTCTTCTCGACGCCGATGCCCGGAATGAGGGCGGGGTGCACGAGGCCGGGGGTCGTCACCTCGTCGATGACGCGCTTCACCCCGTCGACCCTGCCCCCTTTCGACGTGCCGCGTGCGGGCGGATCGTCGTGGCTGCCGTTGTTCGTGGGACTGGTCATGTCGATCGGTCTCCCGGGTCATGCGCACGCGACCCGGCGGCCGCATCGACGCTGTGTGCCAGCCACGTTAGCGAGATCCGAGCGCGTTTTCGGCCGAAGCAGCGGATTGGACGCGGACCCGTTTACCCTCTATGTATGCGCGCGAGCGACCCGACGCCCCAGCGCCGTCTTCCCCTGACGGTGCTCGCGGTCGCGCTGGCGGTGATGCTCGTCTCGCTCGTCGCCGCGTGGCGCCCGTGGGGCACCGTTTCCTCGGTCGAGGCCTCGGAGGAAGGGGCCGCCGGCGCCGCCACCGCGCTCGCGCCTCTGACGATCCCGGACTCCCCCACCGTGCTGATCTTCGGCGATTCGTGGGTCTACGGCTCCGCCGCCGAGGTGCCGACGCTCGGCTTCGCGTACGTCGTCGCCGACGCCCTCGGCTGGCAGGCGACCGTCGACGGCGTGCGCGGCAGCGGGTACCTCAAGGCAGGGATCGACGGGCCCGACTACGGCACGCGCATCGCGGACCTGGATCCTGCCCTCGACCCCGACCTGATCATCGTCGAGGGATCGATCAACGATCGTCGCCTCTACCCTGACGGATACCGCGACGCGGTCACGACGGCCTGGGAGACGCTGGCGAGCACCTACCCCGAGGCTTCCGTGGTCGTGCTCGGGCCGGCCCCGCAGGTGCTTCCCGTCGAGGAGGCCACAGCCGCGATCGACGCCGACCTGGCCGACCTCGCAGCCATGCGCGGCTGGTGGTACGTCTCCCCGATCGCGGAGGGCTGGATCCAGCCCGCGAATTACTTCGACGTCATCGACACCGGTGTGGGAAACGACCATCCCTCCACCGCCGGTCACGCCTACCTCGCCGAACGGCTCGCCGCCTCCCTCGCAACCCTGTCGACCCTGCCGGAGGTGTCGGCGGAGGCGCCCCTCGGAGGGTGGTAGTCTCGATCGGCACGCCTCCGTAGCTCAGGGGATAGAGCGTTGGTTTCCGGTACCAAAGGTCGCAGGTTCGATTCCTGTCGGGGGCACCACTTCCACTCACGGCGATGACCCGCGCCGAGATTACGCCGCGATGTCGGGGATCACGATCCAGACGCTCGCGCCGCCGGTCTCGGCCTCGTCGATCCCGATCCGGCCCCCGTGCGCCTCGACGATCCGACGACACGTCGACAGCCCGATCCCGAGCCCCGGCACGTCGTCGACGCCGCCGCGGTCCATGAGCTCGAAGACCGCCTCGCGACGCTCGGCGGGAACCCCGGGACCGTTGTCGTCGACGGTGAGCCGCCACCCGCCCGTGAGCCGATGGGAGCGGATGACCACCCGCGGCGTGATCCCGGTCGCGGCGGTGAACTTCACCGCGTTGGCGATGAGGTTCTGCAGGAGCGCCCGCAGCAGCGTCGGGTCGCCGTGCAGTGATGCGTCGACGTGCGCCTCTATGCGTGCGCCCGTCTCGGCGAGGGCCGTGTCGAGGTCGTCCCCGACCGCGGCGATGAGGTCGCCCAGATCCACCGTCTCGCGGCGCGGTCGGGAACCGCCCAGGCGAGCGTAGGCGTACAGGTCGCCGATCATCGCTCCCATGCGCTCGGCAGCGGACTCGGCGCGCGAGAGGGCGCGCGCGGCCTGCGGGGCTCCGGCGAGTTCGGGACTGTCGGCGGCGAGCTCGATGAAGCCGGCGAGCGCCATCAGCGGGTTGCGCAGATCGTGGCTGATCTGACCGGCGAATCGCTCGAGCTGTTCGTTGGACTGACCGAGTTCGTGCGTGAGTCGACGAAGCTCGAGCACATCCACCACCTGGTGGGCGAGAAGGGCCAGCGCCCGACTGTCCTCCGGCGCGAGCTCTCCCACCTCCTCGTCGAACACGCACAGGGTGCCGATCGGAATCCCCTGGGGGGTGATGAGCGGGCTCGAGGCGTAGAAGCGCACGTCGGCGATCTCGCCGGTGACGAAGGGATTGTCGCGGAAGCGATCGTCTTCGCGAGCGTCGGGGACCACGACGTGACCGGGATGCTGGAACACCACCGCGCACATGGAGTCCTCTCGCGCGCACACGGCGGGGGTGAACCCGACGGCCGCGATCTGATGCTGGAAGCGGTCGTCGATGATGTTGATGACGGCCGTCGAGACACCGCACACGGTCGCGGCGAGCTGCACGAGTCCCTCGAGATCGGGCTCGGGCGGTGCACCGATCACGCCGTAGGACGCGATCATCTCGCGTCGCGTCACGTCCTGCACCGTCGACATCGCGCTCCCCCGTCTCGCGTCCGTTCTGTTGAGAAGATAGCCGACCGACTCAGACCAGGAAGACGCCGTCGAGCAGACCCGGATTGTGCGCGTGCACGAGCACGCCGAACACCACCGCGTCGAAGAGCAGGTGCACGGTGACCACGTAGGCGAGCGACCGGGTCTTGACGAAGATGAATCCCTGCAGCAGCGCGAACGGGATCGTCAGCACGGGGCCCCATGCCTGATAGCCGAGCTCCCACAGGAACGACACGAACACGATGGTCTGAAGCACGTTCGCCTGCCAGAACGGGAAGTGGCGCAGCAGCAGCGCGAAGCACGTGCAGATGAAGAACAGCTCGTCCCAGATGCCGACCGCGCCGACGCCGACGAACAGACGGGCGATGAGGTCGGGGGTGTCGACGACCGGCCAGTTGAGATAGACACCGGAGGTGATGAAGTAGAAGGGCAGGATGAGCCAGCCCAGCGCGAGCACCAGCACGAGCCAGGACCACTGGAACCGCGTCCACCGGCCGCCGCCGCGCCAGGGGAAGCGGATCGCGCGGTCGCGGTAGACGAATCGCGACACGAGGTACGGCACGAGCACCGCGCCGCCGAGCGCGACGGTGAAACGCAGCATGCCGGCGTTGTCGAGTTCGGCCTTCAGCGGGATGGCGCTGACGATCAGCAGTCCGAGGGCGATGAGCGAGAGGTCGCGCACCAGCGACGGGATGCGGCGATCCGGCTCCGTGAGGCGGGCGGTCTTCCGGGTGAGCATCCAGCCGGACGCGAGCCCGGCGGCCAGGAGCGCCCAGCCGAGCCACGGCAGCAGGAGAACGAAGAACGCCGGGGCCGCCAGGCACACCAGCAGTGCGGGGACCAGATGCCCCGTGGAGGTCGGGTGGTCACGCACGGTCGCGGACCTGGCGACGTTCGGCATGGCCGTCTCAGCCGCCGATGCCGTCGCGACGGTAGGCGAGATCGCGGATCTCACGACCCACGCGCGTGCCCTTGCGCTCGAAGGCGGTGAGCACGCGACCGCCGAAGCGCTCCGCCCACTCCCCCGGGAAGTCGCGGACGAAACCGGGCGCCGCATCCATCACCTCGCGCATCTGCCGCGCGTAGTCCTCCCAGTCGGTCGCCAGCCGCACCACCCCGCCCGGACGCAGCGCCGCTGCCAGCACCGGCGGGAACTCCGGTGCGAGCAGGCGCCGCTTGGTGTGCCGCTTCTTGTGCCACGGGTCGGGGAAGAAGATCCAGATCTCATCGACCGAGCCGGCGGGAAGCAGGTGCTGCAGGACCTCGGGGGCGTTTGCCTCGACGAGACGCAGGTTGCCGATGCCGGCACGGTCGGCGTCGAGCATGGTGCGGGCCAGGCCCGCGCGGAACACCTCCACGGCGAGGAAGTCGGTGGCGGGGTCGGATGCGGCGGCGTGGACGATCGCGTGACCCTGACCCGAACCGATCTCGACCACGAGCCGTGCCGAACGGCCGAACGTGGCGCCGGGGTCGATCGCCGAACCGGGCAGGATGCTCGTCGCCGCGACGTCGCGCGCGACGGGGACCACGAAACGCGGGGAGAGCTCGCGCCACGCGCGCTCCTGCGCCTCGGACATGCGGCCGCTGCGCCGCACGAACGACACCGGACGTTCGCGGAAGCCGCGGGAGGGTTCCGTCATCCCCTCAGCCTACGAGGCGCGATCGGCGGTGACGAAGTCGATGAGCTCCTCGACGCGACCGAGCAGCGACGGCTCGAGGTCGCGATAGGTGTGCACGCGGCCGAGGATCCGCTGCCACGCCCGGGCGAGATCGGCCTGATCACGAGCCGGCCAGCCGAACGCGCGGCAGATCCCCACCTTGTAGTCGACGCCGCGCGGGATCCGGGGCCACTGCTGGATGCCCATCGCCTTCGGCGTGACGCACTCCCAGACATCGACGTAGGGATGTCCGACGATCAGCACGTCCGCACCGTGCGGGCCGCGCGAGACGGCCTCGGCGATACGGGACTCCTTCGACCCGGGAACGAGATGGTCCACCAGCACGCCGTAGCGGCGACCGTCCGACGGCGGCTCCTCGTCGAGGACGTCGGCCAGCACATCCACCCCCTGCAGGTACTCGACCACGACGCCCTCGGCTCGAAGATCGTCGCCCCACACCTTCTCGACAAGTTCGGCGTCGTGTCGCCCCTCGACGAGGATCCGGCTCGCGCGCGCCACCCGGGCGCGCTGCTCGGCCGCCGCGAAGGATCCGGACGCGGTGCGGGCGCGAGACCGCTCGGGCGACGGCGCCGGAACGGTGAGCACCACGTCGACGCCGTCGAGGAGGAATCCCGCCCCGAGCGGGAACAGCCGACGTCGGCCGTGCCGGTCCTCGAGTTCGACGAGACCCCGCGCGACGTCGGTCACCGCGCCGCAGAAGCCGTCGCCGGCGACTTCGACGACGACGCCGAGCTCCGCCGCGACCTGCGCGATCTTCGGGGCTGTACGCGCCCGCCAGCCGTCAGCGAGCACATCCGACCCGTACCGATCGTCGATGGCGTCCCTGTTCATCGGTCCTCCTCACCAGCGCGTCAGAATACCGTCGCGACCCGCACCCGCCGGTCAGCGGCACGCTCGGCGCGGCCGATGGCTCCCACGATCTACCGCCGCATGTCGCCGCCTGCATAGACTCGGTCCGGGACTGGCCGAGAGGGGAACCGGATGCGTGCTCGATCAGCGTGGGCGTTCGCGCTCGCCGCCGCCCTCGCTCTGGGCGGCACCGCGTCGGTCGCGTCGGCCACCGACCCCGTCGAGCTCGGTTCGGGATACATCGTCGACGCCGTCGACGTGCTCTCCGGTGACGAGGAAGCCGCCCTGTTCGACCGCCTGAGCGAGCTGTACGACACGACCGGCGTGGACCTGTACGCCGTCTTCGTCGACGAGTTCACCAATCCCGCCGACGCGCAGTCCTGGGCGGACGAGGTCGCGTCCGGCAACGGCCTCGGACCACAGCAATACCTGCTGGCCGTCGCGGTCGACGGACGGCAGTACTACATCTCCGCCGACACCACCGGCCCCCTCACCGACGAACAGGTCGCGGCCATCGAGGAGTCCATCGTTCCCGACCTCCGCGACGGCGACTACGCCGGCGCGGTCGTCACCGCCGCCGACGGCATGCAGGAGGAGCTGGAATCCGGCATATCACCCTGGGTCATCGTGCTCCTCGTCGCCACGGCGGTGTCGATCGTGGTGCTCATCTGGCTCGTGGTGCGGAACCGTCGCGCGAAAAGCGCCGCCGGGCGCCCGAAGGCTCCCCCGGTGGTGCCCCTCGCCGATCTCGAGCGGGAGGCGTCGTCGGCCCTCGTGCAGACCGACGACGCCCTGAAGACGAGCGAACAGGAGCTCGGGTTCGCGCGTGCCCAGTTCGGCGACAAGGCGGCGACGGAATTCGTCGAGGCGCTCTCGACCGCCCGGCGCCTGCTTGAGAAGGCCTTCACCCTCCGGCAGCGCCTCGATGACGAGACGCCGGATTCCGACGAGCAGAAGCGCGCCTGGAACCAGCAGATCATCCAGCTGTGCGCGCAGGCCGACGCCGGCCTCGACGACAAGGCCGAGGCCTTCGACGAACTGCGACGCCTGGAGCAGGATGCCCCGGAGGCGCTCGCCCGAGTGCGCGATGCGCATCGGCGCGCCGCAGACGCCCTCGAGGAGGCCGACGCACGGCTGACATCGCTCTCGGCCTCCTACGCCCCCGACGCCCTCGCGACGATCGCAGACAACCCCGCACAGGCCCGCGAGCGGCTGAGCTTCGCCGACGAGCAGCTCACCGCCGCCGACGCCGCCATCGCCGACGGCGAGCGCGGTGACGCCGCGGTGTCGATCCGCGCGGCCGAAGACGCCGTCGGGCAGGCCGAGCTGCTCGAACAGGCGGCGCACAAGCTCGCCGCCGATTTCGCCGAGGCCGAGCGCGGCGCATCCCACCTGATCGCCGACCTCGAGAACGACGTCGCCACCGCGAGCGCGCTGCCGGATCCCGACGGCCGGATCGCCGCGGTCATCGCCGCCACGCGCGCCGAGATCGACCGAGGCAGAGGCATGCTCACCGGCACCGACAGACGCCCGCTGATGACGCTGCAGGCGCTGGAGGCCGCGAACACGCAGATCGACGACACCGTGCGGGCCGTTCGCGACGAGCAGGAGCGGGCGCGACGTGCCGCACAGCTGCTCGATCAGCAGATCCTGCAGGCGCAGGCGCAGATGTCCGCCGCCGAGGATTTCATCACGGCGCGGCGCGGAGCGGTCGGTGCGCAGGCGCGCACCCGGGTCGCCGAGGCCGGCGCATCCCTCGTTCGCGCGCAGCAGCTTCGGGCGAGTGATCCGGCGCAGGCGCTCACCCACGCGCAGCGGGCGGATCAGCTGGCCGCCCAGGCGATTCGCTCTGCGCAGGCCGACGTCGGATCGTTCTCCGGCTCGATGCAGAGCACACGTTCGGGTGGCGGTGACATGATGGGCGCCGTGCTCGGCGGTATCGTCATCAACTCGCTCCTCGGCGGTGGCTCAGGTGGTCGCCGCAGCGGCGGCGGGTTCGGCTTCCCGCGCGGCAGCGGCTCACGCGGGCGCTCCTCACGCGGCGGCTTCCGTCCCGCCAGCTTCGGTGGCGGAGGCACGCGCGGCCGACGGGGCGGAGGCCGCTTCTGATCCGACCCCGACGTCGCCCCTCGACTCCCGTCCCCTCCGCATCCCGACCAGAACCATCGACAGGAAGGAACCTCGTGATGGCAAAGCAGTCCATCTTCGGCCGCATCTCCACCCTCATCAAGGCGAACGTCAACGCCCTGATCGACTCGGCCGAAGACCCGCAGAAGATGCTCGACCAGCTCGTGCGCGACTACACGAACAGCATCGCCGACGCCGAATCGGCCATCGCCGAGACCATCGGCAACCTGCGCCTGCTGGAGCGCGACCACCAGGAGGACGTGCAGGCGGCCGCGGAGTGGGGCAACAAGGCCCTCGCGGCGAGCAAGAAGGCCGACGAGCTGCGCCAGTCCGGCCACACGGCGGATGCCGACAAGTTCGACAACCTCGCCAAGATCGCGCTGCAGCGCCAGATCAGCGAGGAGAACGAGGCGAAGGCGATCGCGCCGACCATCGCCACGCAGACCGAGGTCGTCGACAAGCTCAAAGACGGTCTGAACGGCATGAAGCAGAAGCTCGAGCAGCTGAAGGCCAAGCGCAGCGAGCTGCTCGCCCGCGCGAAGACGGCCGAGGCGCAGGTGAAGGTCCACGACGCGGTCCGGTCCATCGATGTGCTGGATCCGACGAGCGAGCTGGGACGCTTCGAGGACAAGGTGCGCCGCCAGGAGGCCCTCGCCGCCGGCAAGCAGGAACTGGCCGCCTCGAGCATCGACGCGCAGTTCGAAGCGCTCGAAGACGTCGGGCAGCTCACCGAGGTCGAGGCGCGCCTGGCCGCGCTGAAGACCCGCGGCTCGTCACAAGGCGCGATCGGCTCCTGAGCATTCGAAGGCGCTCGGCTGCGGCCGGGCGCCTTCGGCATGCCGGCGGGACCGCCGCCCCTCCGGCAGGTTCCTGCACCGCCATCGCCGCCTCGCCGCCTGGTGCCGCCGCCGAGCTGGCAGGTGCCGCCGCCGCGCTGGACACCAACTCAGGCTGGCTGTCCATCCACCGCGCCGGGTACGCCGGAATCCCGCCACCCGCGCCCGCTCAGCCTGAGTTCGGGCACACCGGGTACTCCATCGCGCCCACCGCCGCGCCCACCGCCGCGCCGCCGCCCCGACGCCGCGCCGGCAGGTGCCGGCAGCGTGCCGCACACCAACTCAGGCTGGCTGTCCATCCACCCCGCCGGAGACGCCGGAATCCCGCCACCCGCGCCCGCTCAGCCTGAGTTCGGGCACAGCCTGAGTGCGGCACGGCGACAGAGTTCGGGCACGGCCGTGGCGTTCGATCGGGAGGCGGTGCACGCGGGGACCCGGCTGCGGCGGTGGATGCGGCGACGATCTCACGTGCGAGAGGATGTGGCGATGAGCCGTTTCGTGGTGGTGCCGCAGTGGCAGGGGTCTGGTTCGTCGCGCGCGATGCAGCTGGTCGATGGGGCCGCGGCGATCGCCGGTGACCTTCCGCGGGCCTCCTGCACACCGCTGGAGGTGCCGCTGGAGGCCGGCGAATCGCTCGGAAGCGGCGTGCGCCGACTCAGCTCCCTGGTCCGCGTGCGCGAAGCGCTCGAACGCGAACTCGCCGACGGCTCCGAGCCGACGATCGTGGTCGGCGGCGACTGCGGCGTCGCCCTCGGCGCCGTGTCGGCCATCGCTTCCTCCGACCTCGCGCTGGTCTGGTTCGACGCCCACGCCGATCTGAACACGCCCGAATCGTCGCCGAGCGGCGCCTTCGGCGGCATGGTGCTGCGCGCCCTCCTGGGCGACGCTCCCGCGCGGCTGGCCCTCCCGACAGGCACGATCACGACCGATCGCGTCGTCCTCGCCGGCTCGCGCGATCTCGACCCCGCAGAGGTCGACTTCCTGGCGGGCTCGGCCATCCGCACACTGGCTCCGGACGCGTTCGCCGAGCCCGCCCGCTTCGGCGAGGCCGTCGCGGCGACGGGTGCGACGCGCGTGCACATCCACGTCGACCTCGACGTGCTGGACCCCGCGGCGATGAGCGGCGTCTCACAGCCCGTGCCCTTCGGACCGTCGGTTGCGGAGGTCGTGGCCGCCATCCGTGCGGTGCGGGAGGTGCTCCCCTGTGCGGGGGCGACGCTCACCGGATTCTCGCCGGTGTCGCCGGATGCCGCCGTGGACGACCTCGGGGCGATCCTGCGTATCATCGGAGCCCTCGCGTGAGCGAGCAGATCTCGCGCCGCATCGAGCGGCGTCTGCCGTCGTTCCTGCTCGATTCGCCCGTGAGCGCGGTCGGGTACGCGTACGGCACCGCGGTCGGGATGCTGTGGGGCTTCCTCTGGAGCACCGGTCCGATCGAGCGCCGGGGCGAGCTGTGGGTCTTCCGGGGGATGCCCGCGTGGACGTTCCCGCGCGGCGGAGTGTGCATGGGCGCCTGCTATCTGACCGGCTCATTGCCGGTGGATGCCGGCATCGTGCGGCACGAGAGCGTGCACGCGAGGCAGTGGCGTCGATTCGGCTTCCTGATGCCCGTGCTCTACACCCTCGAAGGTCGAGACCCGCTCCGCAATCGATTCGAGATCGATGCCGGCCTCGCCGACGGACGATACGTGCGGCGCCGCCGTCGGTGACGACTCAGCGAGCGGTGGCGAGGCCGAAGCGTTCGGGGGTGCGGATGGACGTGGCCGGGATGCCGCGCACCTCGGTGAGGTGGTCCACGATGTCGGCGGTGCCGAGGTAGCCGCCCAGAAGGATGATGCGGGTGTCGTCGGCGTCGGCGCAGAGCATCTCGTCGGCCCACGCGACCACGGCGCGGTGCACTGCGGCGCCGGGAGCGCAGGAACGCCCGGTGCCGGGCTCCCCAGACCTGCGCGCCCGCGCCAGCCACGTCACCGTCATACGGGCGGGGGCGCTCACCGCGGCGATCCATGATTCGTCGGGAACCTCGATGAACACGCGGCCCGTCGAACAGATCGGAAGCCCGGCCAGGACGACCTCGAGTTCGGTCAGCGACGCCTCATCGGCGGCGATGAGGTGCTGCACGCGGGAGTGCCGGGGCGTACGGCACGCGGCGGCGCCGTGCTCGGTGGAGGCGATGCGGGCAGTCATAATGACGCCAGTATACCCCGAGGCAAGGCTTGCCTAACCGGTTCGGCGGAGATCGTCCTCAGCGCGCGGTGACCAGGACGCGCTTCACCTCGTGCACCTCGTCATCGGTCATGCCGTGAGCACGCAGGTAGTCCCCCGCCGATCCGTAGCGGCGGTCGATGTCGGCGAGGAGGTCTGCCATGACCGACGCCGGCGACTTCGAGGCGAGATCCTCGAGGTGGCGCGCGTGAGGATGCAGCCGCCGGAGGTGCGCGACCACCGACGTGCTGCGCCACTCCGGCAGCAGCGCCTCGGTGCGCGCGTAGTCGGCGACGACGTCGTCGCGCTCGACATCCGCGGCGGCGAGCGCGAGCGCGACCGTGACGCCGGTGCGGTCCTTGCCCACCGTGCAGTGCACGAGCACGGGCTGCTGCGTCACGATGCCGCGCACGACCTCGACGACCCGGTCCGCCGAGTCTTCGACCAGCAGTCGATACAGCTCGGCGAGCGAGACGTCGCGGGCGAAGAAGGACTCGACCGAGCCGAGGAACAGCGGCACGCGCAGGGTCTGAACGTCCGGCGATCCGACCGGACTCGGCGCCTGGGCGACCTCGTCGTCATCGCGCAGGTCGATGATCCGTCGAATGCCGAGGGCTCCGAACGCCGTCACCCCGGCACCGTCGATTCGCGCCAGGTTGCCCGAGCGGAAGAGCACGCCCGATCGCGTCACCCCGTCGCCGGCGCGCAGGCCGCCGACGTCGCGCAGGTTGACGGCGCCGGGAACATCCGGCAGTGCGGGGACCCCGGATGCACCGGGGCCGGCGGATGCGCCGCTCACCCCTCGTCACCTCGCGGCGGCACCGGGTAGCGCCCGGCGATGGCGACGCGGTTGAAAGCGTTGATCGACACCAGCAGCCAGCTGAGCGCGACGTACTCCTCTTCGGAGAGCACCCCGCCCACACGGTCGTACACCGCGTCGGAGACGCCGCCGTCGTGGATGTACACGTGCGACTCGGCGAGCTCGAGCGCCGCCCGCTCCCGCTCCGAGAACACCCCCGACTCCCGCCACGTGGCGATCTGAGCGATCGTGTCCGCATCGATCCCGACCCCCAGCGCCCTGTCCACGTGGACACGCACGCAGTAGGCGCATCCGTTGCGCTGCGACACATGGATCTGCACGATCTCGGCCAGCCGCGCGTCGACCCCCGACTCGCGCGTGAGCTCGCCCACCGACTTCGAGAACGCCGCGAGCGCCTGATACGCCTGCGGCGCCGACCGGGACAGGTGCACGCGACGCTCTTCGCTCATGCGCCCAGGGTATCCCGGGGTGCATGATGGAGCGCGTGAGCGACCCCTCCGACGAGTTCTCGTTCCTGCCCGCCCAGTCCGCCGAAGCCGGGATCCCCGGCCCGCTTCCCCACGGTGAACGCGTGCGGCTGGAGCTCGCCGACGGCCGGACCCTGTCGGCGCTGGCCTTCGGATGGGAGGACGCCGAGCCGGGGCCGGCCGTGACGTTCCTGCACGGCGCGGGCCTGAACGCCCACACGTGGGACACGGTGGTGCTGGCCGCCGGCATCCCGGCGCTGGCGATCGACCTGCCCGGGCACGGCGACTCGTCCTGGCGAGATGATGCCGCGTATGTCGCCCGCGTGCTCGCCCCCGACGTGGCGACGGCTCTCGAGCGCTGGACCGACCGGCCGCAGCTGGTGGTGGGCCATTCGCTCGGCGGTCTGACCGCCGCGGCGCTGGCGGCCTCGCACCCCGACCTGGTGCGCGACCTGCTCATCGTCGACATCACGCCGGGTGTGGATCCGGACGGCGGCCCATCGGAGCTGCGCGCGTTCTTCGCCGGCCCGACGGACTGGGCCTCCCGGGACGAACTCGTCGACCGCGCGCTGTCGTTCGGCCTCGGGGGCGGATCCCGTGAGAAGGTCGCGCGGGGCGTGTTCTTCAATTCCCGGGTGCGTGAGGACGGGCGTGTGGAGTGGAAGCACCACTTCGCGCACCTCGCGTCCGCCGCCGCAGCCGATCCCGAGGCTGGGCGAGAGATCGCTGCCCGTCAGGATGCCCTGAGAGCGGTGCTCGGCGCGTCGGGATGGGAGGATCTCGCCGCGGTGACCGCCCCGATCACGCTCGTCCAGGCGAGCCGAGGATTCGTCACGGACGCCGACGCCGATCTCTTCCGCACCCGGCTGCCCGCGGCGGAGGTCATCCGGCTGAACGCCGGCCATAATGTGCAGGAGGACGCGCCGCTGGATCTGGCCGCACTCGTGCGCGGGCGCCTCGGAGAATGACCGAGGTATCGAACAGCGCATCGCCCCCACAGCGCTTCGGCTAACAACACTGCGTCTAACAACTCTGTTGCGGTGCGAGGCGACGAGTGTGCACCGGGCGCGACGGTTGCCTAGGCTGTTGTGTCGCACGAGGATCCTCGTGTCCACCGCGGTCGCTCGCAACCGGCGACCTCGCCGCGGATGCCCCCGAAAGGACCACCATGCCCCGTCGTCCCCTGCGCGCTGCCGGTGCGCTGCTCGTCGCCGGCGCCCTCGTGCTCACCGCCTGCACCGGCGGCTCCGATGAGCCGGCTCCGACGAGCTCGGCCGCTGCCGACCCCGACGCCTCCGTCGTCATCCGCCTCGTGCTGGAGCCGGGAAACCTCGACATCCGTCAGACCGCGGGGGCCGCTCTCGACCAGATCCTGATCGACAACGTCTACCAGGGCCTGGTCGCCCGAACCGCCGACCAGGAGATCGTGCCCTCTCTCGCCAGCGACTACGAGGTCTCCGAGGACGGTCTGACGTACACGTTCGAGCTGCGGGAGGGCGTCACCTTCCACGATGGACAGGAGCTGACGCCCGACGACGTCGTCTGGTCTCTCGAGACCCGTCGCGACACGCCGGAGTGGCGCGACTCGTCGCGCCTGGCGAACGTCGAGTCCATCACTGCCGACGGCCAGACGATCACCCTCACACTGTCCGAGCCGGACTCGACGCTGCTGTGGAATCTCACCGGACGCGCCGGGATCGTGCTGAAGGAGGGCGACGAGGTCGACTACCAGACCGACGCCAACGGCACCGGCCCGTTCGTCCTCGACGACTGGCTGCAGGGCGACAGCATCACCTTCGTGCGCAACGAGACCTACTGGGGAGAACCCGCGGGCGTCGCCGAGGTCGTGTTCGACTACATCCCCGACAATCAGGCCGCGCTCAACGCCGCCCTCGCCGGCGAGGTCGACGTGCTCACCGGGTTCGACGCCACCCTCGGCGACCAGGTCGAAGAGGGAGGCGACTTCGAGCTGGTGCTCGGCGAGTCGACCGACAAGGGCACGCTCGCGTTCAACCAGACCGAGGACAGCCCGCTGGCCGATCAGCGCGTGCGCCAGGCGATTCGCCAGGCGATCGACCACGAGGCGTTCATCGAAGCGGCCCAGTCCGGCCAGACGCTGTACGGTCCCATCCCGCCGCTCGACCCGGGACACGAAGACCTGTCCGACGTGGCGCCGTACGACCCCGAGGCGGCTCGGGAGCTGCTCGCCGACGCCGACGCGGAGGATCTCGAGCTGACCCTCACGATCCCGAACTTCTACCCGACGACGATCCCGCAGATCCTCGTGTCGAACCTCAACGAGGTCGGCATCACGCTCGAGGTCGAGTCGGTCGATTTCCCGACGTGGCTCAACGACGTGTACACGAACAAGGACTACGAGCTCAGCTTCGTGCTGCACACCGAGGCGCACGACTTCGAGAACTGGGCGAACCCCGACTACTACTTCACCTACGACAACCCCGAGGTGCAGGACCTGTACGCGCAGTCGGTCGCAGCAACGGACCCCGCCGAAGCCGAGGCGCTGCTCGCCGAGGCGGCGCGCATCGTGTCGGAGGATGCGGCGGCGGACTGGCTGTACAACGGCGCCTCGGTGCTCGCGGTGGGGACTAACATCTCGAACATGCCCTCGACGAACGTCAACGAGCGCCTGGGACTCGCAGAGATCACCAAGAGCGACGGGTGATCCGCTACGCGCTGACACGGCTGGCCCTGCTGCTGCTCGGGCTGTTCGTGGCCAGCGTGGTGATCTTCCTCACGCTGCGCGTGCTGCCCGGTGACATCGCACAGGTGATCGCCGGGCAGAACGCGACCCCCGAACAGGTCACCGCCATCCGAGCGAGCCTCGGCCTGGATGCCCCGCTTCCCGCCCAGTACCTGGACTGGATCGGCGGCGTGTTCCGCGGCGACCTCGGCTCGTCGCTGCTGACCGGCACGCCGGTCGTCACGGAACTGGCGGAGAAGGCGCGTGTCACGGTCCCGCTCGGGATCCTGGCCATGACCTTCGCCCTGCTCATCAGCGCTCCCCTGGGCGTGCTGTCGGCGTTGCAGCGCGGTCGCGCCCTCGGCACGGGCCTGACCGTGGGCGCCCAGACCATCGCTGCGGTCCCCGTCGTGTGGGCGGGCATGATGCTGGTCGTCGTCTTCGCCGTCTGGCTCGGATGGCTGCCGGCCCAGGGCTTCCCTCGCGCGGGGTGGGCCGACCCGGCCGCAGCGCTGCGCGCGCTCCTGCTGCCGGCACTGACGATCGGCGCGGTCGAGGGCGCCATGCTGATGCGCTTCGTGCGCTCGGCGACGCTGCAGGCGATCGGACAGGACTACGTCCGCACCGCCGCGGCGAAGGGGCTCACCCGCACAGACGCTCTGCTCCGGCACGGTCTGCCCAACGTGGGCCTGTCGGTGATCTCGGTCCTCGGCCTCCAGGTCGCCGGCATCATCGTCGGCGCGGTCGTCATCGAGGAGCTGTTCTCACTGCCCGGCATCGGCCGGATGCTCGTCGACGACGTGCAGAATCGCAATCTGCCGATGGTGCAGGGTGAGCTGCTCGCCCTCACCGGGTTCGTGCTCATCGTCGGGTTCCTCGTCGACCTGCTGCATCGGTCGATCGACCCGCGACAGCGGGAGGCGGCATGACCTCCCCGACCCGACGCGGCGCGCTCGCCCGCCTGTGGGCACTGTCGACCGGACGCTTCGGACTGGCCGTGGCGGCCGCGGTCGTCGTGACGGCGGCGGTGTCGCTGTTCTGGACCCCGTTCGATCCGCAGCAGGTCGACATCCCCGGGCGGTGGGCAGCTCCCGGATGGCCCCACGTGCTCGGCACCGACGCTTCCGGCCGCGACATCCTCAGCCTCATCATGGCCGGAGCACGCACCACCGTCGTCGTCGCGGTCGGGGCGGGCGTGATCGCGACCGTGATCGGCATCGCCCTCGCGGCGCTCGGGGCCCTCACCGCCCGGTGGATCCGCGAATCCACCGCCGTTCTCGTCGACGTCATGATCGCCTTCCCTGTGCTGCTGATCGCGATGATGATCTCCTCGGTCTGGGGCGGGTCGCTCGCGGTGGTCGTGTGGTCCGTCGGGATCGGATTCGGCGTCAACGTCGCGCGGGTCACCCGTCCGGAACTGCGTCGCGTGCTGCACAGCGACTTCGTGCTCGCCGGCCGTGCCGCAGGCCTCACTCCGCTGCAGAACCTCGGCATCCATCTGCTCCCCAACGTCGCCCCCGTGTTCATCGTGCAGCTGTCGTGGGCGATGGCGGTGGCCGTGCTCGCCGAAGCGGGCCTGTCGTACCTCGGGTTCGGTGCGCCGGTCACCGAACCCAGCTGGGGCCTGCTCCTGGCCGAGCTGCAGAGCTACATCACGGTGTATCCGCTCTCGGTCGTGTGGCCGGGGCTGGCGATCACGATCACGGTGCTCGGGCTCAATCTGCTCGGCGACGCCCTGCGCGAGGCCACCGACCCGACGCTCGCCCGACGCGGCGGCGCTGCGCGCGAAGCGCACTCCCATGTGCCGGAGGTGGTCGCATGAGCCTCGAGGTCACCGGCCTGCAGATCGAGATCGACGGGCGCCGCGTCGTCGACGACGTGAGCTTCGCCGTGCCCACCGGGGCGCGGCTGGGGCTGATCGGCGAATCCGGGTCCGGCAAGTCCCTCACGGCACTGGCGATCCTCGGGCTGCTGCCGGAGGGGGCCGTCGCGAGCGGCAGCGTGCGGTGGAAGGGAGAAGAGATCCTCGGGATGCCCGATCGCGAGCTCGCGCGCCTGCGGGGCGACGAGATCGGCATCGTGTTCCAGGAGCCGCGCACGGCGCTGAATCCGATCCGCACGATCGGGCGACAGATCGGCGAGCCCGCGCGCATCCATGAAGGCCTCTCTCGACGCGCGGCGGCCGCGCGCGCGGTGGACGAAGCACGACGCGTGTCGTTGGCGGATCCCGAGGGCATCGTCTCCCGGTACCCGCACCAGCTGTCCGGCGGCCAGCGGCAACGCGCCGCGATCGCCATGGCACTCGCGGGCCGTCCCGCACTGCTCATCGCCGATGAACCCACGACGGCGCTGGATGTCACGATCCAAGCCGAGATCCTCGACCTGCTGCTCTCTCTCGTGGAGCACGACGGCATGTCGCTCGTGTTCATCACCCACGACCTGGCCGTCCTCGCGCAGATCGCGAGCTACGGCGTCGTGCTCGAGCGCGGGCACGTCGTCGAATCGGCGCCGGTGGCCGACCTGCTCTCCCGCCCGGTCTCGGCGGTCACGCAAGGCCTGCTGCGCGATGCCACGGCCACCGTGTGGCGCCCGGGAGCCGGCGCATGACCACACCGACATTCCGTGCCCGCGGGCTCGTGCGCCGCTTTCGCGGACCGCGCCCGGCACCGTTCGCCGCGCCGACCTGGACGACCGCCCTCAACGATGTCGACATCGACATCGACGCCGGAGCGCGCGTGGGCATCATCGGCGAGTCGGGCTCGGGGAAGTCCACCCTCGTGCGCGTGCTTCTCGGCCTCGACGCCCCCACCGCGGGAACCGTCGAGTTCGACGGCCGCCGGGTCGACGCCCGGGGGCGCGCGCGGCAGCTGCACTGGCTGCGCCGTCAGACCGGCATCGTGTTCCAGGATCCCTATGGCTCCCTCGACCCGCGGATGAGCGTCGGGCGGATCGTCGGCGAACCGCTGTTCGCACTCGGGATCGACGGCGACCGGCGTGCGCGGGTGCGCCAGACGCTGGAACGGGTGGGGCTCGACCCGGCCATGGCCGCGCGGTATCCCCACGAGTTCTCCGGCGGACAGCGCCAGCGGATCGCCCTGGCGCGTGCGATCGTGCATCGACCTCGCGTGCTCGTGGGCGACGAGCCGATGAGCGCCCTCGATGTCACGGTACGCGCGCAGATCCTGCGCCTGATCGACGACCTGCGCCGCGACGAGGGCTTCACCCTCGTGATGGTCTCCCACGACATCGGCGTCGTGCAGAATCTCTGCACCGACGTGGTCGTGATGAAGGACGGCCGAGTCGTCGAAGAGGGACCCACCGAGAAGGTGCTTCTTCAACCGCAGGTGGCGTACACACGGCGGCTGCTGGCCTCCATCCCCACGATCGAGCCCCCGCGATCCTGATCGCTTCCGCCTGTCGGAGCATCGCCCTAACCTCGGGACATGTCCGTAGATCGCCGTGTCCCGTCCGCGCCGGGGATCGTCCCGCCGTATCTCCTCGCCCGCATCGCCGCCGTGCCCGAGACACGATGGGAGCGGGCCGCCCACGCCGCACGCGCGACCCTCGAGGTGCACCGGGAGTACCGACCGGCCCCTGCGGCTGCCCCGCGCATCCGCTCAGCTGTCTCGTCGACTCCGGCCGCCCCACGCGAGATCGCCGACGCGCAGCACCGCGAGGAGCTCCCCGGCGTCGTGGTGCGACGGGAGGGCGAACCTCCGACGGCCGACGCCGTGGTCGACGAGGCCTACGACGGGCTGGGCGCCACGGCGTCGTTCTTCCGCGACGTCTACGGCCGCGCCGGCATCGATGCCGAGGGCGGCAGGCTCCTGGCGAGCGTGCACTACGGCCGTGCCTACGACAACGCGTTCTGGAACGGCGAGCGCATGGTCTTCGGTGACGGAGACGGCGAGGTGTTCCGAGGCTTCACGGGTTCCCTGTCCGTCATCGCCCACGAACTCGCGCACGGCGTCACCGAAGACGAGGGCGGGCTCGACTACGTCGGTCAATCTGGTGCTCTCAACGAATCCCTCTCCGACGTGTTCGGGGTGCTCACCGAGCAGCACGCCCGTTGGCAGACCGCGCGGGAGGCGAGCTGGCTCATCGGCGCCGAGATCTTCACCGAGCAGGTGCAGGGGATGGCGCTGCGCTCGCTCGCGCAGCCCGGCACCGCCTACGACGACGATGTGCTCGGTCGCGATCCCCAGCCCGGGCACGTGCGCGACTTCGTCGTCACGGCCGACGACAACGGCGGCGTGCACATCAACTCCGGCATCCCCAACAAGGCGTTCCACCTCGTCGCGACCGCACTCGGCGGATGGGCGTGGGAGCGCGCGGGCCGCATCTGGTACGACACCCTCGTCTCCCGCGTCCTCCCCCGAACGTGCGATTTCGTCACCTTCGCACGCGCCACGATCGCCACCGCCGCCGCGGTGTACGGTGAGGTCTCGGAGGAAACCGATGCCGTGCGTTCGGCCTGGTCCGGCGTCGGTGTGATCGATGACAGCACCGGATGAGCCCGACACGGCAAGCGATGCGACCGCGCCGCATCTCGTCGCCGTCGTGGTGCGACGAACCGGCGGGATCGCGGGCGTTCCGCGGCAGTGGGCCGCGCATCCCGCACCCGACGACGGACGCCTGACCGATCTCGTCGCCCGGTGTCCGTGGCACGAGGTTCCCCCCGAGGAGCCGTCGGGTGCCGATCGCTTCGCCTGGCAGGTCACCGTTCGGTGGGATACCGACGACGAGCGGCATGCCGCGCTGCCCGACCGAGCGGTCCTCGGACCGTGGCGCGACCTCATCGAGGCCGTGAGGAACGCCGGCGGCAGCGCGTGAGCGCGGTCAGCGTGAGAACAGGCCGCGCTTGGCCTTCTTCCGGGGCTTGAGCGATTTCTGCAGGTAGACCGTGCCGAGCCAGCGGCCGAACTTGAAACCGACGCGGCCCATGCGCCCCACCTCTTCGAAGCCGAGCTTCTCGTGCAGCGCGATCGAGGCCTCCGCCCCCTTGTCGCTGATGACGGCGACGATCTCTCGGATGCCCTGCTCCTCGCACGCGGCGATCAGGGCTTCCAGCAGCGCGCGTCCGAGGCCCTTCCCGGCTGCGGCCTGGCCGAGGTAGATGGAGTTCTCGACGGTGTAGCGGAAGGAGGACTTGCCCGACCAGGGCGCGACGAGCGCGTATCCGAGCACCTGCCCCGACGGCGACTCGGCAACGAGGAACGGAAGACCGAGCTTGGTCAGGTGGTCGTACTTCTCCCGCCACTGCCCGAGCGTCCACCGCTTCTCGTCGAAGGTGACCACGGAGTTCGTGACGTAGTAGTTGTAGATCTCGCGGATGTCGGGGATGTCGGCCTCCCGCGCGGGCCGGATCTCGAAGCTGAAGGGACGCTCGCGGTCGGCGCGGCGCCGCAGGTGGCGGGGCAGCGAACGACGGCTCTTGTCGTATTCCTCCTCCAGCATGCGGCCAGCCTACGCGCGTTCGGCCAGACGCCAGTCGATCGGATCGGCACCGGCCTCCCGCAGGAGCTCGTTCGTGCGGGAGAACGGGCGCGATCCGAAGAACCCGCGGCTGGCCGACAGCGGCGAGGGATGCGCGGAGGCCACAACGGGGGTGTCGCCGAGCAGCGGCCGCACGGTGGCCGCATCGCGCCCCCAGAGAATCGCCACCAGCGGCGCATGTCGATCGACGAGGGAGCGGATGGCGTGCTCGGTGACCTTCTCCCATCCCCAGCCGCGGTGCGAACCCGGCGCACCCGGAGAGACCGTGAGCACGCGGTTCAGCAGCATCACGCCCTGGTCGCTCCATGCCGTGAGGTCACCGTGCTCGCTGGGCGGGATGCCGAGGTCGTCGTGCCGCTCGCGGTAGATGTTGGCGAGGCTTCGCGGCAGCGGGCGCACGTGCGCGTCCACGGCGAACGACAGTCCGATGGGGTGACCCGGCGTCGGGTAGGGATCCTGCCCGACGATCAGCACCTTCACGTCCTGGAGCGGGCGGGAGAACGCGCGGAGCACGTGATCCCCGGCCGGCAGGTACGAGCGCCCCGCCGCGGTCTCGGCGCGTAACCGGTCGCCGAGTCGAGCGATGTCGGCGGCGACGGGAGCCAGGGCCTGCGCCCATCCCTCGTCGATCAGCCCGTCGGCGGCGAGTTCGTCGAGCGTCCGTGGCACGTCAGGCCGCGTCTTCCTCGATCACCGAGCCCTGGGCCGACCACGGGAAGTCGATCCACAGCGCGGTGTCCTTCCACGCATAGTCGGGCTGGATGACGGTGGACGGCTTGGTGTAGATCGTCACCGACCGCACGTCGGCACCCTGCGTCGCGAGCAGGTCGACCGCGAGCGCGAGCGTGCGGCCACTGTCGGCGACGTCGTCGACCAGCAGCACGCGGCGTTCCGCGAGATAGGCCATGTCCAGTTCCGGAGGCAGCACCTCGGGTGCATCCAGAACGGTGCCGATGCCGGTGTAGAACTCGACGTTGATCGCCCCGCAGTTCTTCACCCCGAGCCCGTAGGCGATCGCCCCGGCGGGCAGCAGCCCGCCGCGTGCGATGGCGACGACGACCTCCGGCACGAAGCCGTCCGCGACGATGCGACGACTGAGGTCCCGGCACGCCTCTCCGAATCCGTTCCACGACAACGTCTCGCGCTCGATCTCCAACGGGTCTCCCTTCCTGGAGTCTCCAGCCTATGGCCCGCCGTCGCGCGCCTGGAGCGAGGTGTAGTCTCGCCCCGTGCCCGACCCGACTCCCGTGCTCCGCCGATCAGCGCTCGGCATCACGGCCGGCCTCATCGGCTGGTTGATCGTCGTCGAGATCACCAGCGGCATCCTGCAGGGGTACTACGTGCCCCTCTTCAGCGACATCGTCGTGCATCTGGGCATCACCGACGCCGACGTCAACTGGTTCGAGGCGGCCCAGCTGCTGCTGTCGTCGATCGTCGTGCCCGTGCTCGCCAAGCTCGGCGACATGTACGGGCACAAGAAGGTGCTCCTGATCGCGACCGTGCTCACCGCGGGCGCGACGTGGTGGGTCGCCTTCGCCGACAACTTCTGGGTCTTCCTGATCGCCTGGGCCCTCCAGGGCTTCTATGTCGTCTGGCTGCCCCTGGAAGTGGCCCTGATCTTCGAACGCGGCCGCCGCGCGCGACACGGCGTCTCCGCGACCCGCCGCGCCGCCGGCCTGCTCGTCGTGGGCCTGCAGGCCGGTGCGATCCTCGGCGCCCTGGCCGCCGGACGCATCTTCGCCGCCACCGCCGAGAACCTCACCGTCACCCTCGTGATCCCGGCCGTGGCGGTCACCGCATGCTTCTTCGTGATCCTGTTCGGCGTACCCGAGTCCGAGCCGCTTCCCGGACGCCGACTCGACACGCTCGGCTTCGTCATCCTCACCATCGGACTGCTGCTCGTCACCGGTTCGCTCACGTTCCTCCGCCTCAGCGGCCCGTCGTTCGTCTGGACCTGGGTGCTGCTGGCCGCAGGCGTCGCCGCACTCGTGCTCTTCGTGCGCTTCGAACTGCGCCAGAACGATCCCGCCATCGACATCCGCGTCTTCCGCCGCCCGGAGATGTGGCCCGTGCAGGTCACGGCCTTCCTCATCGGCATCAGTCTGCTCGGCGCCCAGGGCCCGCTCTCGACGTACGCCGGCACCGACAGCGCGCTCGGGTACGGACTCGGGCTCGACGCCACCGCGCGGTCGAACCTCATCGGGGTGTATCTCGTCTCCCTGATCGTCGGCGCGGTGCTCTTCGCTGCCACCTCCCGGCGTGCGAGCCCCCGGATCGTCCTCATCGGCGCATCCGCCCTCGTGGGCGTCGGGTACCTGCTGTTCATCCCGCTCCACGTCGAGCTGTGGCAGGTGCTGATGAACATGGTGATCGCGGGCATCGGATCGGGCGCCCTCGTCGCCGCGATGCCCGCCGCAGCGGCCGCGGCCGCTCCCCGAGGTCAGACCGGCGTCGCATCCGCCCTGACCAACACCACCAAGACCATCGGCGGCACCTTCGCCTCGGCCGTCTTCGGCGTCGTGCTCGCCGCGGGTGTCGGGGTGGCTGCGAGCTCCACCGCGGCCTCGCTCGGCGGTTACATCACGGTGTGGGCGATCTGCGCCGGTGGCGGCCTCCTGGCCGCGGTGCTGCTGTTCTTCGTGCCCAAGGTCGCCTTCGCCGACGAGGTGCCCGAGTCCGCCGACGCGGTCGCCGGCGAGTCGCAGATCATCTGATCAGGCGTCGGCAGGCGGGCGCACCCGGAGCGGGCCGCGCGCCAGCAGGTGCTGCGCGGACTGCGCCACCGGTCGCATGGTGATCAGGTCCAGGTTCACGTGCCCGGGCGTGCCGAGCGCGTAGGCGATGACGTCGGCGACGTCATCGGCCACCAGCGGGGCTTCGACACCCTCGTAGACGCGGTCGGTCGCCAGCTGGTCGCCGCCGAGCCGGTTCAGCGTGAACTCCTCGGTGTAGACCATGCCGGGTGCGACCTCCACGACGCGGATCGGCTCTCCGTTCAGCTCCAGCCGGAGGGCGTGCACGAGCATCGACTCTCCTGCCTTCGCGGCGTTGTACCCGCCACCGCCCGCATACGCGGTCTGCGCGGCGGTCGACGTGACGAACAGGGTGTCCGCGTGACCGGAGGTGTCGGCGGTCTCCCGCAGGAGGGGAAGCAGCCGCGCGATCAGACGCTGTGCCGACATGACGTTCGCCTCGAACATCCATCGCCAGTCGTCGGGTGAGCCGTCTTCGACGCGGTCGGTGCCGCGCGCGCCACCCGCCACGTGCACGAGGGCGTGCACGGGCCCGGAGGTGGCCAGGAACGAGGCGAGCGCCGCGACGTCGCTCTCGCGGGTGAGGTCGGCCGCGAACGCCGTGGCGCCGATCTCCGCCTCGAGCGCCTCCAGCCGCTCGGCGCGGCGGGCCACGGCGACGACGTCCCAGCCCGCCGAGCGCAGCGCCCGGGCTGTCGCCTTCCCGATCCCCGAGCTGGCACCTGTCACCACTGCACGCCTGGTCATGTCCCCACCGTATCGCCGCCGAGAGGGCGCCCGCGGCCAGCCGGAAGGTTACGTCACATTTCCCGACCGTTGTCACGGGGCACGGCTGTCCGTAGTCTCGCAATCGGCCCGCGACGCCCGCCGCGAGCCCCTCACGACCACAGGAGCGAGTGATGTCCGCACCCGAGAATTGGCGCTTCGAGACCAAGCAGGTCCACTCCGGAGCGCAGCCCGACCCCACGACGAAGGCGCGCGCGACCCCGATCTACCAGACCACGTCGTACGTGTTCGACAACACCGATCACGCGGCGAACCTCTTCTCGCTGGCCGAGTTCGGCAACATCTACACGCGCATCATGAACCCGACGCAGGACGTCGTCGAGCAGCGCATCGCCGCTCTCGAGGGCGGCACCGGCGGGCTCCTGCTCGCCTCGGGTCAGGCCGCGTCGACCTTCGCCGTGCTCAACATCGCCCAGGCCGGGGATCACTTCGTCGCCTCCAGCTCGATCTACGGCGGCACCTACAACCTCTTCAAGTACAGCCTCGCCAAGCTCGGCATCGAGGTGACCTTCGTCGAGAACCAGGACGACATCGAGGAGTGGCGCCGCGCGGTGCGCCCGAACACGAAGCTCTTCTTCGCCGAGACGATCGGCAATCCCCAGATCAACGTCCTGGACATCCGCGGCGTCGCCGACGCCGCCCACGAGGCCGGGGTGCCGCTGATCGTCGACAACACGATCGCGACGCCCTATCTCATCCGTCCGCTCGAGCACGGCGCCGACATCGTCGTGCACTCGGCCACGAAGTTCCTCGGCGGCCACGGCACCGTCATCGGCGGCACGATCGTCGACGGCGGCAGCTTCTCCTGGACCGACCACGCCGAGAAGTTCCCGGGCCTGACCACGCCCGACCCGTCCTACCACGGCGCGGTCTTCACGCAGGCGGTCGGCGACGGCCTCGCCTACATCATCAAGGCGCGTGTGCAGCTGCTGCGCGACCTCGGAGCGTCGATCTCGCCGCAGAGCGCATGGCAGCTCATCCAGGGGATCGAGACCCTGTCGCTGCGCATCGAGCGTCACGTGCAGAACGCCCAGGAGATCGCGGAGTGGCTGGACGCCCACGACGACGTCGCCTCGGTGAACTACTCGGGTCTGCCGAGCTCGCCGTGGTACGCCGCCGCGAACCGCTACGCCCCGAAGGGCGTCGGCGCGGTGCTGTCCTTCGAGCTCAAGGGCGGCGTCGATGCGGGACGCGAGTTCGTCAACTCGCTGGAGCTGTTCAGCCACCTCGCCAACATCGGCGACGTGCGCTCGCTCGTCATCCACCCGGCCTCGACCACGCACTCCCAGCTCTCCCCGGAGCAGCAGCTCACCGCGGGTGTCACCCCGGGTCTGGTGCGGCTCTCGGTCGGGATCGAGAACGTCGCGGACCTCAAGGCCGACCTCGACCAGGCTCTCGCGGCCGCCCGCCGCGTCTCCGAGGCCGCCCGCGCCTGATCTCTCGTTCCGTGCGCCCGTCTTCACCGGACGGGCGCACGGTCGTTTGCACCCTTCGAGAGGAGTTCCTCGTCCAGGAGGACGGCACTATCGGTGGCTGTCCTCCTGGGGCGGAATCTCCTCTGCTGCGGCTCAGGCGCGCGGGCGAGGGCGGAGCGAGCCGAGGCCGCCGTCGACGCCGAGCACCTGCCCGGTGATCCACGAGTTCGCCGGATCGAGGAGGAACGCGACGGCGCGGGCGACATCGGCCGGCTCCCCGAGACGGCCGAGCGCGTGCATCGCCTCGGAGACCTTGCGCGACCCCTCGTTGGCGGTGAGGGATGCCGTCAGCGGCGTCTGGGTCAGTCCCGGCGCGACCGCGTTCACCCGCAGGCCCGACGACGCGTAGGTCGCCGCAGCCGACAGCGTCAGTCCCATCACCCCGGCCTTCGCCGCGGCGATGGCCTCGTGGTGGGACAGGCCCGCCATCGCGGCGGCCGATGAGACCAGCACGACCGACCCGCCGTTCCGCAAGTGGCGCCCGGCGGCGCGCACCGTCGCGAAGGCCGTCGTCAGCGACGCCGCGACCACCCCGTCGTACTGCTCGCGCGACGTGAGGTGCGCGGGCTTCAGCAGCATCGACCCGGCGAAGCACGCGACGCCATCGAGGGGACCAGCCTGCTCGACCGCCCGGTCGACGGCGTCGAAGTCCGTCGCGTCGAGGGCGATGTCCGCGCCGGGCGAGCGCGCCGTGGTGACGACCTCGTGACCGGCCTCGGTCAGGACGTCGGCGGTCGCGGCGCCGATGGCGCTGGATGCGGCGATGAGGAGGAATCTGGCCATGACCTCATCCTCACCGCACCGGGCACCCCCGGGGGTCGATTGCGCGATCTCACGCGAATGAGGCCGCGAGGCGCGCGAATCCCTCGTCGAGCGAGACCGCGGGAGACCAGTCCAGCGCGGCGCGCGTCTCACGCAGGTCGAACCAGTGCGCGGTGGAGAGCTGCTCGGCCAGGAAACGGGTCATGGGCGGTTCGTCGGCACCGGGTCGCACCGCCCAGACGCGCTCCACCACGCTCCCCGCTCCGCGGGCGAGCCACCCCGGCACGCTCCACGACGGCGGGGCGACCCCCGCCGCACGGCACATCCCCGCGATGAGCTCGCCGACCGGCCGCGGCTCGCCGTTGGTCACGACGAAGGCACGTCCGTGAGCGACATCGGCACGATCGGCACCGGCGATGATCGAGGTGACGGCGTTGTCGATGTAGGTCGAGTCGATCAGCGCCGTCCCGCCGTCGATGAGCGGCAGCCGTCCCGCCCGGGCGCGGGCGACGATCCGAGCGACCAGCTGAGGGTCGCCCGGCCCCCACACGAGGTGAGGTCGGATGGCGACCACACGCAGACGGTCGTCGTCGGCTGCCAGTGCGAGGAGTTCCCCCCGCGCCTTCGTGCGGGCATAGTCGCCGCGAGCGTGGTCGGGTGAGGCCGGCTCGGTGCCGACTCCGGTGAGCGCGGCGCCCGCGTGCGCCACCGACGGCGAGGACACCTGCACGAACCGGTTCACGCCGGAACTCTTCGCCGCGGCGAGCAGCGCGCGCGTGCCGTCGACGTTCACGCGGGCGAAGTCGCGGGTCTGCCCCGCCAGCGACACCTTCGCCGCCAGGTGCACCACCGTGTCCACGCCCTCGAGGGCACGCGAGACGAGCGCGGGATCCTCGATCGACCCGAGGTGATCCTGGGCTCCGGGAACACGCGAGGGGCGCCGCTGCAGCGTCCGCACCTCGTCACCGCGCGCGACCAGAGCCGTCGCGACGGCGCCGCCGAGGTATCCGGATGCTCCCGTGACGAGCACGCTCACGGCGCCACCGGCTTCCGCCCGGCGCACACCGCATCCGCCCACACCGACAGCCGAGAGCGATCGATCTTGGAGTTGTGCCGGATGTCGGTGGGCAGCTCCGGAACGACGAGCACCGCCGCGAGCGGCAGATCGACGCCCGCGCGGACGCGTGCCGTCAGCTCCGGATCGGCGAGCCCGGCGCGCGTCGCCGGGTCGGTCGTCTCCACGACGGCGACCGGGCGCTGCAGACCCGAGGGACCGACCCCCACGACCGCCGCGCGGCGCACACCGGCGACCCGTTCGACCTGCTGTTCACCGCCGACCGGGGCGAGCGGCCCGTGCTCTGTGGTCAGCACGTGCGGGAGCCGTCCCTCGACCCACAGCCTCCCCCGCTCATCGAGGTGCCCGACATCGCCGGTCCGGTGCCACCGCAGGCCCTGCTCGTCGTCGTCGGCGGTGTCGCGCACCGCGTCGGCGTCGGTCAGCGCGAGACGGTCGTAGCGGGACTTCAGGTGCGGCGCGGCGACGATGATCTCGCCGAGCAGACCCGGGGTGTGCCCGGGCGCACCACTCGCGCGACCGGCGGCGTCGAGCGCGCTCACGCGCACGCGCACACCGTCGATCGGCGTTCCGACACACACCCCGTCGTCCGGGGCCTCGGCGGCTTCTCGGATGCCGGCGAGCGTGATGTCGGTGACCAGCAGGCACTCGGTCATGCCGTATGGGGTGTGCGGCTGCGCGTTCGGGAAGACCCGCTGGGCCGCCCAGAGCAGCTCGGCGCCGATCGGTGCGCCGGTGGACAGGAAGGTCTCGACTCCGGCGAGCGCCGCCCGGTCGTCGGCGGTGAGGTCACCGGCGGTGGCGACGACATTGAGGATCGCCGCGGGCGACAGGAAGACGATGCTCGCGTGCGCGGCTTCGACGGCGGCGGCCACGGCTCGTGCGGTGAGGGTTCGCGGGGCGGAGACATCCATATCGGGTGTCACCGAACGGGTTCCGAGGGCGGGCCCCAGCAGGGCGAACGGCGCGAAGCCGGTGACCAGGCCCGCCTGATCGGTCACGTCGAAGTGCGCACCGAGCACGTCTCGCAGGGCGGCGAGCTGACCGTGGGTGTAGACGACCCCCTTGGCCGGACCGGTCGATCCCGACGTGAACAGCACCGCTGCCACGTCGTCGGGGCCGGGTTCCGGCAGAGCATCGCCGTCGGAGCCGAGCTCGGCCACCTCCGCGAGGCTCCGGGCGACGCCGAGCGCCCTCGCGGTCAGGGACGGCAGACGATCCACGGAGATCTTCGTACCCGGCCACCCGAGGGTGCGGGCCGCGGCGAGCGCGACCGTCTCGCCGATCAGCACGTCGGGGCTCGCCCCGCGCACGGCCCGGGTGAGGCCGGCGACGCCCAGGCCCGCGTCGGCCACGACGACGACCGCTCCGATGCGCAGGCAGGCGTAGACGACGGCGGTGAGCGTGGGCCCGGGACGCACGAGCAAAGAGACGCGGTCGCCCGGGCGCACCCCCAGGCGGTGCAGCCCCGTCGCCAGGACGGTGACCCGGTCGTGCAGCCGGCGCCAGCTCACCGTCTGCGGCGGCGTGCAGGTCATGTCGATCGCCGCGACCGTGTCGTCGTCGGCGCGCTCGTCGAGGCGATGCCACATCGGCACGAAAGCCCCGGTGGCGCGGGGCGCCGGCTCGGAGGCCGTCGGCACGGGCGGCGACGCGTCGACACGCCGGTCGAGCCAGTCGAGCACCGCCGTCGCGTACGGCCGGTCCTCGGCCACGAGGTGTCCGGCGCCTTCGAAGCGGTGCACGTCGGCGTGGGGCATCCGGTCGATGAGATCGTCGAGATAGCGCTGCTGGAACACCGGGTCGCGCGGTCCCCAGAGCAGCAGCGCGGGAACCCGCAGGTCGCGCACACCCGCGGCGATGCGGGTGAGCTCGGCGTGACTGGGATGTGCCGGGCCCACCGGGATGTCGGCGACGAAGGCGCCGACGCCGCGGCGGCGGTCGGCGGTGAGATAGGGAGCTCGGTACCCCGCTCGCACGTCGACCGGAAGACGGGACTCGGCCAACGCGAGGGTCGTGTCGAGGAAGGCCGTCGTCTGCACGGTCGAGGCGGCGAGCACGCCCCGCGCTCCCGCCACCCGCAGCGCTGCGGGGATGGGGCGGTCGTCGGGATGATGGACGGCGGTGTTGAGCGTGACCACCCCGGCGAGCTGGTCGGGATGATCGACCGCCCACCCGAGCGAGATCACGCCGCCCCAGTCGTGCCCCAGGGTCACGACCGGTCCGTCGAGGCCGATCGCGTCGGTGAAGGCGCCGAGGTCGGCCACACGCTGCTCGAGCGTGCGGGTGAGGTCGGTGCGGTCGGAGAATCCCATCTCGAGCTGGTCGACGGCGACCACGCGCCACGTCGGTTCGCCGCGCTCGGCCCGCCGCACCGACTCGTCGGCGATGCGCCGCCAGTGGAACGACCACGTCGGGTTGCCGTGCACCGCGAGGATGGTGCCGACGGGCGCGGCGCCGAGATCGGTCAGCGTGTCTGCGGTGTCCAGATGGTGCCACGAGCGCGTGCGGCCCGCGTCGGCGAGGACGCCGGGAACCTCGAGGGTGCGCCGGAAGCGGTCGTCGAGCCCGCGGACGGGGGGAAGGGTGGTCTCGGCGGGCGAGATCACCAGGCGAGTTCCATCATCGCCGTGTTCAGGCCCGACCCGACGCCCATCAGGAGCACCCGGTCGCCGCGCGAGAGGTTGCGCTTCTCCTGATCGAGGGTGATCGGGATGGACGCGGGTCCGACGTTGCCGTATTCGGGGAAGGTCGTGGGCACCTTGGCGCGGTCGAGCCGCGCGGCCTTCACGATCGCGTTGGTGTGCACCGACGAGACCTGGTGGGTGATGTAGCGGTCCATGCCGGTCCAGTTCCAGTCCGACGCCGCATCCTTCCACGCCGACACCACGAGCTCGAGGCCCCCGCGCAGCAGGGCCTTCGCGTCGGTGAACATGCCGTCGACGCTGCCGACGCACAGCTCGTGGAACTGGGTCGCCGCACGGGTCACCCCACCCAGGATGCGGTGGCCCTCGGGATGCTCGTCCGCCCGTCCGAGCACGGCCGCCGCCGCCCCGGAGCCGAGCGTGAGCGAGGCGAACTCGCTCATGAACGCGTCGCGCCCGATCCCCTCGCCCTTGAGGCGCTCGATGGTGTTGACCTGGATGTCGTCGGCATCCTCGCCGTTGACGATGATGGCGTAGCGGATCTGCCCGGACTCGATCATGCTCGCGGCGAGGTTCATCCCGCTCACGAAGCCGAGGCACGCATTGGCGACGTCGAAGTTCACCGCCGACGTCGGCAGCCCGAGGCCGTGGTGCAGGGTGACGGCGACGGAGGGCTCGAGATGCTTGCGGCTGACCGAGGTGTTGATGAGCAGACCGACCTCGGACACGTCGACGCCGGCCTCGCGGAGTGCGCGCTCGCCCGCGGCGATGGTGGCGGCGTCGGACGATTCCCCCGACGCCCAGTTGCGACGCTCGAGGACCCCGGCGACGCGCCGTAACAATCCGGGCCGCAGCTTCAGCCGCTGCAACGCCGGACCCAGGCGCGCTTCGATGTCGTCGGAGCTCGTGACCCGCGTCGGCAGCACGCTCGCCACCGACAGCAGGGAGACGTTCGAGAACCGGGTCGTCGCGTTTCCAGCCAACGGCACCCTCCTCATCACGAGCACGCCGGCTCGATCGGTCGAAGGACAAGTTTAGCTCCGGAACATAACGAGCCTGGCATACGGGCTCAGGTCCACGTCGCAGCCTCACGGGTCGCGGTGTCGTCATACGCGCGATCCCGCGAGGCGGAGCGGATACCGTGAGAAGACACGGCCGACCGCTCGATGAAAGGACCGCCGCGATGGACTGGCAGACCTCCGAGGACACGGTGCCCTCGGCACCGGTGACGGAGGCCGACGCGCGCCTGCTCCTGGGTCGACCGCCCGCCACCGGAGCGTGGCAGGACGGCGATCCCGTCGGAGACCGCCGATTCGCGGCGTTCGGACCGTTCCGCACCGAGGGCGGCGACGAGCTGCCCGGATACCGGCTGGCCTACGAGGCCTGGGGGGAGCTGTCCCCCACCCGCGACAATGCGGTGCTGCTGCTGCACTCGGTGACCGGCGACAGCCACGTTCGAGGGCCCGCAGGGCCGGGGCACCCGACCGCCGGCTGGTGGGACGACATCGTGGGGCCCGGTGCCGCGATCGACACCGACCGCTGGTTCGTCATCGCCCCGAACATGCTCGGCGGCTGTCAGGGGTCGACCGGCCCCGCCAGCATCGCGCCCAACGGGGCGGAGTGGGCGGCACGCTTCCCGTACCTGACGGTCCGCGACCAGGTCCACGCGATGACGCGGCTCGCCGACGCGCTCGGCATCGAGCGCTGGGCCGGCGTCGTGGGCGGCTCGATGGGAGGGATGCACGCACTCGAGTGGGCCGTGATGCATCCCGAGCGGGTGGAGCGCCTCGCCGTCATCGCCGCGCCCCCGGCCAACACCGCCGACCAGGTCGCCCTGAACTCCGTGCAGCTGGAGGCCATCCGCATGGACCCGCGCTTCGCGGGCGGCGACTACTACGACGCCGGCGACGGCAACGGACCGACGCGTGGGCTGTCCCTCGCGCGACGCATGGCGCTTCTGAACTACCGCTCCCCCACGGAGCTCAACCAGCGGTTCCAGCGATCATGGCAGTCCGGGGTGAGCCCGCTCGGGCACGGCGGCCGGTTCGCGGTCGAGTCGTACCTCGACTTCCACGGCAACAAGTTCACGCGACGCTTCGACGCCAACACCTACATCACGCTCGTCGAGGCGATGAACTCGCACGACGTCGGCCGGGACCGCGGCGGCATCGACGCGGCGCTCGCGCGCGTGACGGCGACGACGCTGGTGCTCGGCATCGACAGCGACCGCCTCTTCCCCGTCGACGGTCAGCACCGCATCGCCGCGGGCATCGCGAACGCGCTCGACGGCGATCGCGCCGCGGTGATCACGAGCGACTTCGGCCACGACGCCTTCCTCATCGAGACGCCCGTCGTCTCCGCGCACCTGCGTCGCCTCCTCGACTGACATCTCCGGCCCATCGAGCGTGCGTCGCGCACGGCGGTCCTGCGGACATCCGCCGGCGTGAGTCCTACTCCGCGTCGTCGATCGCGGACTCGAGGCGCTCGATCTTCGCGTCGAGCTCGCCGGAGTACCCGGGCCGGATGTCGGCCTTCAGCACGAGCGAGACCCGTGATCCGAAGGGCATGACGGCCTCGGTGGCGGCTTTCACGACGTTCATGACCTCGTCCCACTCCCCCTCGATCTCGGTGAACATCGAGGTGGTGCGGTGAGGCAGTCCGCTCTCGCGGACGATCCGGACCGCCGCGGCGACGGCGTCGTGCACCGAGCCGTCGACGTTTCCGGTGCCGCTCGGCGCGACGGAGAAGGCGATGAGCATGGGAGTCTCCAGACGGTCAGGTCGCCGCGACGGTCACGGCGACGGACGTGCGGACGCGGGCGGTGCGGATGACCGCCCACGCGAGCAGAACGATGAGGAGCACATTGCGCAGTGTCAGCACCGTCACGGACATGGGCTCGGCGACGAGGATGCCGCCGTAGACGAGCGGATACACGACCTGCGTGAGACCGGCCGCGGCGACGGCGAGCGCGGCGGGCCCCATCCCGCGGCGCCGATCGACCACGAGCCAGAGCACGAGCGGGGGGATCAGCCACGCGAGGAACTGCGGGGATCCGACCTTGTTGACGACGATCAGCGTGAGGACGAGGGCGAGCGAGAACGGCGGGAAGAGCGCCGCGAACGACGCGCCGCGCCACATCTTGACCGCACCGAGGATCACGACGGCACCGGCGACGAGCACGAGGAGCGGCGTCATCGCCGCCGAGACCGCATCGACTCCCGGGCCCTGCACCTGGAAGGTGAGGATGTCGCGGTCGTACACGATCGCCGCGTCGGCGGAGCCGGTGGCGACCTGCCACAGGAACCATCCGCTCACCGGCGCCTCGATCTGCAGGCCGCGCCCGGTCTGTCCGGCGACGAACCCGAAGGCGTGGGATGCGCCCCCGAGGACGGCGATCGCCCCCAGCACGACCGCGCTGGTCGCCGCCGCCGCGCCGAGCACGACCAGACGCCGCCGGAGCGCGACGACCGCTGCCGCCAGGAGCGCGGCCGGCCAGACTTTGATCCACGTCGCGGCGGCCAGCAGGATCGCCGCGATCACCGGGCGTCGGACCAGCCACAGCAGCCCCGCGATGGCGATCGGCACGGTGACGCCGTCGAGGCGATACATGCCCACCGGGCCGAGCGCGACGGCGAAGACGAGCCAGAACACCGCTGCGGTCGTGCGGCCGCGCGAGCGCGCGGCACCCACCAGCATCGCGAAGGCGGCCGCGTCGAGCGCGGTGACCAGCACCGCCCACGCGACCTCGTATCCCGCTATCCACGTCAGGGCGTGCGCTGCGAGCATGGGCAGGAGGGCGAGCTGCGGATACACCCACGCCTCGTCGACGCCGACGAGGGACTCCCCCGACAGCGCCTGGAGCGACCACGGCTCGTAGACGAGATAGACATCGCCCATCGGCTGGTTCGGCAGCACGAAGCCCGCCGCTGCGATGAGCACGTGAACGACCGCAAAGCCCGCCCACAGCATCCCCCGCCTCGACACCGCTCCATCCTAGAGCGACGCGGCTCCTCAGGCCGGGGCGGCGGCGATGACCTCGCCGACGGCGGCCGGCAGGGCGTCGGCCACGTCGAGCGCGGTGATCGGGCCTCCCGCGAGGCCGTATCGGCCGGCAGCCACGTTGGCGGCACGCCCGTGCAGCCACGCCCCCGTGGCGGCGACGGGTCCCCACTGGGCCGCCGAGGTGAGGTCTTCCGCACCCGCCGCGAGGGCGCCGATCGCCCCGGCGAGCACATCCCCCGTGCCCGCTGTCGCAAGCCACGGCGTGGCATCCGCGACCACCGCGATGAATCCGCCCGGCGCGGCGGAGACCGTGCGCGCCCCCTTGAGCAGCACGGCGGCGCCGAGCGCCTCCGCGGTCTCGAGGGCGGCGTCGTCGCGCTCCGCGAGGTCGGCGTCGGGGTCCACCGGCGGCATGCCGAGCCTGGAGCGCAGACGACCGAACTCGCCCGCGTGCGGGGTGATGACAACGGGAGCCGCGGGATGATCGACGAGGTCGAGCGCTCCGGCATCGACCACGACCGGCACGGTCCCGGCGAGGATCTCCCGCAGCAGGGCGGTCTCGGCATCGTCGCGGTGGGCCGGGTCGGTGCCCGAGCCGATCACCCAGGCGTTGACACGGCCTTCGGAGAGCACGGTCTCGGGGCGACGGGCCAGCACCTCCGCGCCGGCCGGTCCGACGTAGCGCACCATCCCGACACCGGCGCGCCAGGCGGCCTCGACACCCAGTACGGCGGCACCTTTGAACGACGGTGATCCCGTGCGGATGCCCACCACGCCGCGCGTGTACTTGTCGTCGTGAGAGGTCGGGGCCCGAAGGCTTCCCGCCGCGTCGGTCGCCGTCCATCTGCGCATGCCGCACACCCTATCCGGGCGAAGCGGCGCGGCGGCGACCGACGGGCGGATCAGCGCCGACGGCTCGTGGCGTCCTGCACCTCGCCGATGAGCTCCTCGATGATGTCCTCGAGGAACAGCACCGCCGTGGTCTGCCCCGAGGTGTCGCGCACCTGGGCGAGGTGGCGGCCCGCATTGCGCATCAGCGCGAGGGCATCCTCCAGGTCCGTCTCCTCTGTCACCGGCACCATGTGATGGATGCGCTTGGACGGGATGGGGCGCGTCACGTCGGCACCGCCGTCGGGGCCTTCGGCCGCGCGCAGCACGTCCTTGAGGTGCACGTAGCCGGTCGGCACGCCCTCCCCGTCGACGATCACGTACCGCGAGAAGCCGTGCTTGGCGACCGCCCGCTCGATCTTGTGGGGCGTGGTGCGCTCCGGGAGGGTCACCAGGTCGCCGAGGGGCACGGCGATGTCCTTGGCCTTCTTGTCGGTGAACTCCACCACGGCCGCCACGGTCCCCGCCGAGTCGTCGAGCACGCCCTCGATGCGCGACTGCGTCACGATCGTGGCGACCTCCTCCAGGGTGAAGGTCGAGGCGGCCTCGTCCTTCGGCTCCACGCGGGCCAGCCGGACGATGTGGTTGGCGGTCCAGTTGAGCGTGACGATCACGGGGTGGAACACCTTGGAGACCCACACCAGCGGCGTCGCGAGCATCAGCACGGCCCGATCGGGCACCGAGAACGCGAGGTTCTTCGGCACCATCTCGCCGAACACGACGTGCAGGTACGACACGGCCAGCAGCGCGATGACGAACGCGATGGTGTCCACGAGCGCTTCGCTCAGCCCGGTGAGCCCCAGCGGCACGGCCAGCAGATGGTGGATGGCCGGCTCGGAGACGTTCAAGATGAGCAGCGAGCAGATCGTGATGCCCAGCTGGCTGGTCGCCAGCATGAGCGTGGCGTGCTCCATGGCGAACAGCGCGGTCTTGGCGCTGCGCGAACCGCGTTCGGCCAGCGGCTCGATCTGCGAGCGGCGAGCGGAGATCACGGCGAACTCGGCGCCGACGAAGAAGGCGTTGGCGACCAGGAGCACACCCAGCCACGCGAGCCCGGCCCAATCGCTCATCGGCGCTCACCTCCCTCGGCGGCCGAGGCGACCGGAACGGCCACCGGCGTGAACCGCACGCGATCGACGCGGCGGCCCTCCATGCGCTGCACCTCGATGACGCCCTCCTCGAGCTGGAGTGCGTCGCCGGCGGTGGGGATGCGCTCGAGCACGCTCATGATGAACCCGCCGACGGTGTCGTAGACCTCGCCCTCGGGGATGCGGATGCCGGTGCGATCCAGCAGCTCATCGGGGCGCAGCTCTCCCGGGAAGATGATGGACCCTGATGCGCGGACGATGCCCGCGCGACGCCGGTCGTGCTCGTCGAGCACCTCGCCGACGATCTCCTCGACGATGTCCTCGAGCGTGACGACCCCCGCGGTGCCGCCGTATTCGTCGACGACGACGGCCATCTGATAGCCCCGCGTGCGGAGTTCGGCGACCAGCGCATCCAGATGCACCGCCTCGGGGACTCGCAGCGGCTCGCTGCTGATCGCCCCCACCGGCACCTCGGCGCGCTTGGCCCGCGGCACGCTGACGGCCGCCTTGAGGTGCACGACGCCGACGATGTCGTCCATCGAGTCCTCGTAGACGGGGAAGCGGCTGTGCCCCGTGCGGCGCGCCAGCTGGATCACGTCTTCGACGGCGTCGCCGACGGCGACGGCGTGCACGCTCGGTCGCGGCGTCATCACGTCGGCGGCGCTCAGGCGCGAGAAGGTGAGGCTTCGATCCAGCAGCGACGCGGTGTCCTCCTCGAGCACGCCGGCGCTGGCCGACCGGCGCACGAGGCTCGAGAGCTCCTCGGCGGTGCGCGCGCCCGACAGCTCCTCCTTGGGCTCGATGCCGATGGCCCGCAGCACGCCGTTCGCGCTGCCGTTGAGCACGAGGATGGCGGGCCGGAAGACGGTGGTGAAGGCCACCTGGAACGGCATGACGAGCTTGGCGGTCTGCCGCGGCACGGCGAGCGCGAAGTTCTTGGGCACGAGCTCGCCGATGATCATCGAGAAGACCGTCGCGATCGCGATGCCGATCGTCGCCGACAGCGGCGTGACCAGCGCATCCGGCCAGCCCCACGAGGTGAGCACGGGGCGCAGCAGGTTGGAGATCGCCGGCTCCATCGTGTATCCGGTCAGGAGCGTCGTCAGGGTGATGCCCAGCTGCGCGCTGGAGAGGTGGGTCGAGGTGATCCGCAGCGCGCTGATCGTCAGCGCCAGCCGGGATTCACCCGCCTTCTGCCGCGACTCGAGGTCGGCACGGTCGAGGTTCACCAGCGCGAACTCGCTGGCCACGAACAGACCGGTGCCGATGGTCAGAAGGAGCCCCACGCCCAGCATGACGTAGTCCATCACGCGTCACCCCCGCTCATGCGGTGGTCGGGTCGGTGGGGCGAGCGTCTGCAACTGGGAGGGTCGTCCATCGTGGAGAAGATCTTACGGCAGTCTCGCGCGCCCGCGCGCGGGCTCCTCCCAGCTTCTCGCGCCGCTCACCTGGCGCTCGCGCCGTTCACCTGGCGCTCGATGTCGCATAGACCGCGCGATAGCGCATCCCGTGACAAGCGAACGGATGCGTCCCGGCCGGGAGGCGGCGTCACCAGCTGACCGGCAGCGCCTTGCCCTCGTCGTAGCCGGCGGCGGACTGCAGCCCGACGCGGGCGCGGGCGTGGAAGTCCGCCACGGTGGCGGCCCCCGCGTAGGTGAACGAGGAGCGCACGCCCGCCGTGATCATGTCCAGGAGATCCTCCAGGCCGGGCCGCAGCGGATCGAGGTAGATCTTCGACGACGAGATCCCCTCGGCGAACAGCTCCTTGCGCGCGCGCTCGTAGGGGTCCAGCCGGCCGAACCGATCCTGCACGGCCTTCGTGGAGGCCATGCCCCACGACTCCTTGAACACGCGACCGTCGGCGTCGGTCTGCAGGCGCCCGGGCGCCTCGATGGTGCCGGCGAACCACGAGCCGATCATGACGGATGCCGCCCCCGCCGCGAGCGCCAGCGCGACGTCGCGGGGGTAGCGCACTCCCCCGTCGGCCCAGACGTGCGCGCCGGCGGCGCGCGCCGCCTCCGCCGTCTCGAGCACCGCGGAGAACTGCGGGCGTCCGACGGCGGTCATCATCCGCGTCGTGCACATCGCGCCCGGACCCACGCCCACCTTCAGGATCGTCGCGCCAGCGTCGACGAGGTCGTCGACCCCGGCGGCGGTGACGATGTTGCCGGCCGCGATGGGAAGTCCGAGGTCGAGGTCGGCGACCGTGCGCAGCGCCCGCAGCATGCCCTCCTGGTGCCCGTGCGCGGTGTCGACGACGAGAACGTCGACACCGGCCGCCGCGAGGGCCCGCGCCTTGGCGGCGACGTCGCCGTTGATCCCGACCGCCGCGGCGACGCCGAGCCGCCCGTCGCCGTCGACGGCGGGTCGGTACAGCGTCGAGCGCAGCGCACTGCGCCGCGTCAGCGTGCCCACCAGGTGGCCGTGGTGCAGCACGCAGACCGTCTCGACGTCGGCGGCGACCATCAGGTCGAATGCGTGCCGGGCATCCGCGACGTCGTCGGCGTCGATCGACGAGGGGCGGCCTCGGGCGAGATCGCCCAGGCGCGCGTCGGGGAGCGCGGTGCCGAGCCGAGCCGCCGGCACGATCCCCTGCACGTCATCGACGAGGATGTCGCCGCCGTCGGCGTCGCTGACGACGATGCCGTGCCCCTCCGTTGCCGGCACGATCTGCGCGGCCTCGGCGACGGTCATGTCCGGCGGCAGCACGAGCGGGGTGTCCCACGTCACGGGCTGCGCCTTCACCCATCGGATGGCCGCGTCGAGGTCCTGCAGGGGCATGTCCTGCGGCAGCACCCCCAGGCCGCCGCGACGGGAGAGGGTGGCCGCGAGTCGCGGACCGGTGACGGAGTTCATGTTCGCCGCCACCAGCGGGAGCGTGGCGGGGGTGCCGTCGTCGGGCGCGAGGTCGACGTCGAGGCGGCTCGCCACCTCCGATCGACGGGGGACGAGGAAGACATCCGAATAGGTGAGATCGACCTCGGGCTGGGCGCCGTAGAACTCCATGGACCCAGCGTAACGAGCCGCCTCCGGGGAGAGCCGCCCCGGGGGTTCGGAATCGTTCTGGCAACCTTCGCGCGCGTGGCGAACGCCCAGCCAGAAAGGACTACGCTTGATCCTCGAGCGTGCGAGCCGCTGACGGTTCGTCGTATTCCACACGATCTTCACGAAAGCGGGCGATAAGGCGTGTCGAGCCAGGTGACGGGCGTCGGGGTTTCGAGCGAAGGGGAGTTCGGGGCCAATGAATGGCTCGTCGACGAGCTGTACGAGCAGTTCAAGGTCGACAAGAACTCCGTCGACAAGGCCTGGTGGCCGATTCTCGAGGAGTACAGCCCCGTCAAGGGCGAGGTCCCGGCCCCGGATGGAGCCGCACCGACCGCACACCCGGTGACCGCGCCGGTTCCCGTCATCGGCGCACCGCCGGTGGCGCGCACCACCGCGAAGCCGGCTGCGGCGCAGCCGATCCCCGCCCAGGCGCCGAAGGTCGTGCCCTCCTCTGCCGAGGAGTCGACCGAGGAGGACACGGTCACCGCGCTGCGCGGCATGCCGAAGGCCCTCGCGGCGAACATGGACGAGTCGCTGACGGTGCCCACCGCCACGAGCGTGCGCACCATCCCTGCGAAGCTCATGATCGACAACCGCATCGTGATCAACAACCACATGTCGCGCACGCGCGGCGGCAAGGTCAGCTTCACGCACCTCATCGGCTGGGCGATCATCCGGGCGCTCAAGGAGATCCCGAGCCAGAACGTGTTCTACGCCGAGATCGACGGCAAGCCCTCGGTGGTGGCGCCGGCCCACATCAACCTGGGCATCGCGATCGACATCCCCAAGCCCGACGGCACCCGCGCCCTCCTGGTGCCCTCGATCAAGCGCGCGGAATCCCTCTCCTTCGGCGAGTACCTCGCCTCCTACGAGGACCTGGTCGGCCGGGCGCGCAAGAACAAGCTCACCGCGGCCGACTTCCAGGGCACGACGATCTCGCTGACCAACCCCGGCGGCATCGGCACCGTGCACTCGGTGCCGCGACTGATGAAGGGTCAGGGCTGCATCGTTGGCGCCGGCGCGCTGGACTACCCCGCGGAGTTCCAGGGCGCCAGCTCCAAGACGCTCAACGAGATGGCGATCGGCAAGACGATCACGCTCACGAGCACTTATGACCACCGCGTCATCCAGGGCGCCGGCTCGGGCGAGTTCCTCAAGCGCGTGCACGAGCTGCTGATCGGCGAGCGCAGCTTCTACGACGACATCTTCGCCGCACTGCGCATCCCCTACGCCGCGATCCATTGGGCCAACGACATCAATGTCGACCTGGCGGAGCGCGTCGACAAGCAGTCCCGCGTCCAGGAACTGATCAACTCGTTCCGGGTGCGCGGGCACCTCATGGCCGACATCGACCCCCTTCAGTACATCCAACGCACCCACCCCGACCTCGAGATCGAGCAGCACGGTCTGACCTTCTGGGACCTCGACCGCGAGTTCGTCACCGGCGGCTTCGGCGGCAAGCGCGTGATGAAGCTCCGCGACATCCTCGGGGTGCTGCGCGACTCGTACTGTCGCACGATCGGCATCGAGTACATGCACATCCAGGATCCCGATCAGCGTCGCTGGTTCCAGGACAACGTCGAGGTCAAGTACCAGAAGCCGACGCACGACGAGCAGCTGCGCGTGCTGAAGAAGCTGAACCAGGCCGAGGCGTTCGAGACGTTCCTGCAGACGAAGTACGTCGGCCAGAAGCGCTTCAGCCTCGAGGGCGGCGAGTCGCTGATCCCGCTCCTCGACGAGATCCTGCAGGGTGCGGCCGAGGCGGGGCTCGACGGCGCCGCGATCGGCATGGCGCACCGGGGTCGCCTCAACGTGCTGACCAACATCGCCGGCAAGACCTACGGGCAGGTGTTCCGCGAGTTCGAGGGTTCCGTCGCGATCGGCTCCAAGAGCGGTTCGGGCGACGTGAAGTATCACCTCGGAACGTCGGGGACCTTCGTCGCCGACGGCGGCGAGGAGCTGCCGGTGTACCTGGCCGCGAACCCGTCGCACCTCGAGACGGTCGACGGCGTGCTCGAGGGCATCGTGCGCGCCAAGCAGGACCTCAAGCCCATCGGCTCGTTCTCGTGGCTGCCGGTTCTGGTCCACGGCGACGCGGCCTTCTCCGGCCAGGGCGTCGTCGTCGAGACGCTGCAGATGTCGCAGCTTCGCGGCTACCGCACCGGCGGCACCATCCACGTGGTGGTCAACAACCAGGTCGGCTTCACCACCGTGCCGCAGGACGCCCGCACCTCGGTGTACGCGACCGACGTCGCCAAGACCATCCAGGCTCCGATCTTCCACGTGAACGGCGACGACCCCGAAGCGGTCGTGCGCGTGTCCCAGCTGGCGTTCGCCTACCGCGAGAAGTTCCACAAGGATGTCGTCATCGACCTCGTCTGCTACCGCCGTCGCGGTCACAACGAGGGCGACGACCCGTCGATGACGCAGCCGCTGATGACCAACCTCATCGAGGCCAAGCGCTCCGTGCGGCGCCTGTACACCGAGTCGCTGGTCGGTCGCGGTGACATCACCCAGGAGGAGTACGAGCAGGCCAAGCAGGACTTCCAGGGCCGCCTCGAGGTCGCCTTCGCCGAGACGCACGCCGCCGAGACGGGCACCAACGAGGTCGTCAACACCGATGCGGCACCGGATGCCTCGGTCGGCGAGCCCGAGTCGACGGCGGTCTCGCGCGAGGTCGTCCACATGATCGGCGACCGCTTCGTGAACAAGCCCGAGGGCTTCACGGTGCACAGCAAGCTGCAGCAGCTGCTCGACAAGCGCCACGACATGAGCCGCAACGGCGGGATCGACTGGGCGTTCGGCGAACTGCTCGCCTTCGGCTCGCTGCTGGTCGAGGGCACGCCGGTGCGCCTGGCGGGTCAGGATGCCCGTCGCGGCACCTTCGCGCAGCGCCACAGCGTGCTGCACGATCGCGCCAACGGGCAGGAGTGGCTGCCGCTGACGAACCTGTCCGACAGCCAGGGCAAGTTCTTCGCCTATGACTCCCTGCTCAGCGAGTACGCCGCGATGGCATTCGAGTACGGATACTCGGTCGAGCGCGCCGAGGCGCTCGTGCTGTGGGAGGCGCAGTTCGGTGACTTCGCCAACGGCGCACAATCGGTGGTGGACGAGTTCATCTCCTCGGCGGAGCAGAAGTGGGGCCAGCAGTCGAGCGTGGTTCTGCTTCTCCCCCACGGATACGAGGGTCAGGGACCCGACCACTCGTCTGCCCGCATCGAGCGCTTCCTGGCGATGTGCGCGCAGGACAATATGACCATCGCGCGCCCGTCGACGCCGGCTTCCTACTTCCATCTGCTGCGCCGACAGGCCTACGCGCGGCCGCGTCGCCCGCTCGTCGTGTTCACGCCGAAGGCCATGCTGCGCCTGCGCGGCGCGACCAGCCCCGTCGACGCGTTCCTCACCGGGCGGTTCGAACCCGTGCTCGACGACGACCGCGGCATCGACAAGAGCGCCGTACGCCGCGTGCTGCTGCATGCGGGAAAGATCCATTGGGATCTGCGCGCCGAGCTCGATAAGAACCCGAATCCCGCCGTCGCGCTGGTGCGCCTCGAGCAGTACTATCCGTCACCGGTCGAGGCCCTGCGGTCGGTGCTGGCCTCCTACCCCGACGCGGAGCTCGTGTGGGTGCAGGACGAGCCGGAGAACCAGGGTGCGTGGCCGTTCATCGCGCTCGAGCTGTCCAAGCACCTCGATGGCCGCACCGTCCGCCGCGTCTCCCGCGAAGCCGCCGCCTCCACCGCAACCGGTTCACCGAAGGTGCACGCGCTCGAGCAGGCCGAGATCATCAAGACCGCTCTCACGCTGCGCTGAACAGCGCACGGAGCTGTGACGAAGCCCGCCGCACCGCATGGATGCCGCGGTCTTCGTCACACGCCCTGACCGTGGTGGTGCCGTGAACGATCAGTGACCGGCCTGGATGGCCCTCACGCGGGCGAGAACCTGATCGCGCAGATCCTCGGGCGCGGTCTCCCGGCACGCCCGCGCCACCACGTCGGTCAGGGTCGTTGCCACGAGCGCCTCATCGCGACACGCCGGGCAGTGCTCCAGGTGCTCCTTGATGTCGGCGTGCTCGGTCTTGCAGACCTCGTTGCGCAGGTACTCCTCGAGGTCGCGCCGCGCCTTCTCGCAGCCGCAATCGGTCATTTCTCACTCCTCGTCGGCGCGGTCTGGATGCCGCGCTCCCGTGCGTACTCCGCCAGCAGATCACGCAGCATCCGCCTGCCTCGGTGCAGGCGGCTCATGACCGTGCCGATCGGGGTCTTCATGATGTCGGCGATCTCCTGGTAGGCGAACCCCTCCACGTCTGCCAGGTAGACCGCCATCCGGAAGTCCTCCGGGATGGACTGCAGCGCATCCTTTACCGCCGACGCCGGCATGTGGTCGATCGCCTCGGCCTCCGCCGACCGGCTGCTCGTGGCGGTGGTGGACTCGGCGCCGCCGAGCTGCCAGTCCTCGAGTTCGTCGATGGTGCCCTGATACGGCTCGCGCTGCTTCTTGCGGTAGGTGTTGATGTAGGTGTTGGTGAGGATGCGGTAGAGCCACGCCTTGAGGTTCGTCCCCTGCGTGAACGACGACCACGAGGCGAACGCCTTCACGAACGTCTCCTGCACCAGATCCGCGGCGTCGGCGGGGTTCCGCGTCATGCGCATGGCCGCCGCGTACAGGGGGTCCATGAACGGCAGCGCCTGCGCCTCGAATTGGGTGCGGGCCTCTTCCGCCGTCTCGGCCTGATCGCTCATCACGGAGAAGTCTACGTCGGCCCCGTGCGAGGTCTCCGAGGCGCCGATATGCGTCGTCACGGGACGACTCAGCGTCGTGATCATGCGGCTCCTCTCGAGGGTTCAGTAATCTAGGAACCGATGACCACCGACGGGTATTCCCCCACGTCCACTCCGGCCGCGACCGGAGCCTGGCAGGCGCCCGTCGCCGACGGGCCGCTGGATTCGACGTTGTCCGTGCCCGGCTCGAAGTCACTGACGAACCGCGAGCTCGTTCTCGCGGCTCTCGCCGACGGCCCGAGTCGTCTGCGTGCCCCGCTCCATTCCGACGATTCCGCCCGCATGGTCGACGCCCTGCGCTCGCTCGGGGTCGGGATCGAGACGGAGGCCGGTGACAGTCCGTTCGGAGACGATCTGGTGATCACGCCGCGCTGGCCGCTGTCGGAGGGCGGCGTCGTGGATTGCGGTCAGGCGGGGACCGTGATGCGGTTCGTCACGCCGTTGGCGGGCTTCACCGGAGGCGAGATCACCGTCACCGCGCACCAGAGCGCGCTGCATCGACCCATGGGAGCGATGATCAAGGCGCTCCGCGACGTGGGGGTCGATATCGACGACGGTGGTCGCTGGTCGCTGCCGTTCTCGGTGCGCGGTCACGGGCACGTGCGCGGTGGCGAGATCACGATCGACGCCAGCGCGTCGAGCCAGTTCGTCTCCGGCCTCCTGCTGGCCGCACCCCGCTTCGACGTCGGCCTGCACCTGGTGCACGCCGGCGATCGGCTGCCGAGCATGCCGCACATCGACATGACCGTCGAAGCACTCGCGCATCGCGGCGTGCACGTCGAGCGTCCGTCCGTCGGCGAGTGGATCGTGCCGGCGGGCCCCATCCGCGGCAAGGACATCGCCGTCGAACCCGACCTGTCCAACGCCGCACCGTTCTTGGCCGCGGCGATGGTCGCCGGCGGCCAGGTCACCGTGCAGGGGTGGCCGCCCCACTCCACGCAGCCGGGCGCGATGCTCGCGGACATCCTCGCCGTCATGGGGGCGCGCGTGAGCCGGCGCGGCGGCGCGCTGACCGTCGGGGCCGGCAACGGCATTCACGGCGTCGAACTCGACCTTTCTGCCGCGGGCGAGCTCGCCCCGACGATCTTCGGTCTCGCGGCCTTCGCCGACGGCGAGAGCGTGCTCCACGGCATCGGGCACATCCGCGGTCACGAGACCGATCGCATCGCCGCGCTCATCGGGGAGCTGCGCGCCCTCGGCGGCGAGGCGCACGAGCTCCCGGACGGCATCCGTATCGTGCCACGCCCGCTGCATGCCGGCGTCTGGCGCGCGCACCACGATCACCGCATGGCGACGACGGGAGCCCTCATCGGCCTCGCCGTGCCGGGTGTCGAGGTCGACGACATCGGCACGACGGCCAAGACCCTGCCGCAGTTCCCCCAGCTGTGGCGAGCGATGATCCACGGCGACGACGTGTCGGCGTCACTGGCCTCGTGACGGCGGAGGCGCGGTGAGCTGGCTCGACGACGTCGACGAAGACGACGAGCCGGAGTTCGACGAGTCCGATGTGCGCGTGCGACCGAATCCGAAGGCCAATCGCCCACGCACCAAACGGCGGCCCGCGCACGAGGACGCCGTGGTGTGCCGCGTGCTCGGCGTCGACCGCGGCCGGTACACGGTGCTCGTCGACGAAGACGGACCCGACGAGCATCCCGCACTGGCCACACGCGCGCGGGAGCTGCGCCGCACCGCGATCGTCACCGGCGACCGCGCTCGCGTGGTGGGCGACACCTCGGGCACGGCCGGAACCCTCGCCCGCATCGTCGGCATCGAGGAGCGCACGTCTCTCCTGCGCCGCAGCGCCGACGACACCGACCAGGTCGAACGCATCGTGGTCGCCAACGCCGATCAGATGCTCGTGGTGGTCGCCGCCGCCGACCCAGAGCCGCGCGAGCGGCTCGTCGACCGCTACCTCGTCGCGGCCCTCGACGCGGGCATCCGCCCGCTCATGGTCGTGACCAAGACCGACCTCGCCGATCCGACGCGCTTCCTCCAGCATTTCGAAGGGCTGGACCTGCGGGTGTTCACCAGCGCCCGCGGACTCATCCCCGTCGACGACGTCGGCGCCGCTCTCGTGGGCCACTCCACGGTGTTCGTCGGGCACTCGGGCGTCGGCAAGTCGACCCTCGTGAACGCCCTCGTGCCCACGGCCGGACGCGCCACCGGACACGTCAACGAGGTGACCGGTCGTGGCCGGCACACCTCGTCGTCCACGGTGAGTCTGAGATACCGCGCGGCGGCGGGGAACGGGTGGGTCATCGACACTCCCGGCGTGCGCTCTTTCGGTCTCGGCCACGTCGATCCCGCGAACCTGCTCCAGGGTTTCACCGATCTCGCCGAGATCGCCAGGGACTGCCCACGCGGCTGCACGCATCTTCCCGACGCGCCGGATTGCGCGATCGTCGAGGCCGTCGCAGAGGGACGCCTGGGCGCGCGCGGCGCGGCTCGCCTGGACTCCCTTCAGCGCCTGCTGTCGACCTTCGCCGACCGCGCCTGAGACACCTACGCTGGAGGCATGACGACCACGCGCCTCGAGCCCGGCACGCCCGCACCCGATTTCTCCCTCACCGACCAGGACGGCAGCACCGTCACCCTCGCCGACCTGCGCGGCACCGGCGCCATCCTGTTCTTCTACCCAGCTGCGATGACCCCGGGGTGCACGACGGAGGCGTGCGACTTCCGCGACTCGATCGGTCCGATCCAGGCCGCGGGGTACCGCGTGCTCGGCGTCTCGCGCGACGACCTCGCGAAGCTGCGCGAGTTCCGCGAACGCGACGGTCTCACCTACGACCTGCTGAGCGATCCGGATCATGCCGTCCACTCGGCCTACGGCGCCTGGGGCGAGAAGGTGAACTACGGCAAGAAGATCGAGGGAGTCATCCGCTCGACGATCGTGCTCGACGGCGAGGGAATCGTCGAACACGCCCTCTACAACGTCAAGGCGACCGGCCACGTCGCGCGGATCCGCAAGCTGCTCGGGCTCGACTGAGTCCGGCTGGACCGGCCGTCAGACGGAGTCGTCCGCAGCGGCGTCGTCGTCAGCTGCGGCCAGCCGCGCCGCCTGACCGGCGGTGACGATCAGCAGCACCAGTTCCACCACTGCCGGCACCGCGATCGCGGCGGCCGTCAGCGGATGGGCGTACTCGCCCGTGGCCGCGCCGAGCGCGACGGCCAGGATCAGCACCTGCGCGACGATCCCTCCCGATCGCGCCATCGACGAGCCGCGGTGCACCGCCACCGCGAACGCCCCCAGGCCCACCGCGCCGACCGCGGTCAACACGGCCAGAGCGACGGCCGACACCGTGGATGCGGTGTCGCCGGTCGCGAGCGCAACGATCTGCCAGCCCACCAGCGCGGCGACACCCAGCGCTTCGAGCGCAAGACCGGCCGCGGCGAACGGCGCCATCACGAGTCGGGACATCGGTCTTCACCACTCCTTCTCATTCGTCGCCGACGGCTGCGCATCTGCTCGCCGTGCAGCACCCGTGGCGACCTTCGAGGCGTCTTGGAGGAAACCTCCGCGAAACCCCACGGTAAACCCTTGATTCGACTCGTGTGCTATGGGAGGATCTTCGGAGCCGTGTGCTCCCACAGCGCCGTGGGGCGAGCGATCCGCTCGCATCCCTCCACAGGGTATCGGAACCCGATCCGGGCTCTGGGACATCCCCCACCATCCGTCGCAAGGAGCACCACCATGGACTGGCGTGACAAGGCCGCCTGTTTGACCGTCGACCCCGAGCTGTTCTTCCCGGTCGGCAACACCGGCCCCGCGGTCGACCAGATCGAGAAGGCCAAGGCCGTGTGCGCCCGGTGCACCGTCACCGAGATCTGCCTGCAGTACGCCCTGGAATCCGGCCAGGACTCGGGCGTGTGGGGTGGGCTCAGCGAAGACGAGCGCCGGGCTCTGAAGCGACGCGCCGCTCGCGCGCGCCGCGCCAGCTGACGCTCCGGTTCATCTCGCTGCGCGACCGATGTAGCGCAGCGGGATGTCGATCGTGACCTCGGTCCCGCTTCCCACGAGCGTGTGCCAGTCGATCGCTCCGCTGAGCTCTCCCTGAATCAGCGTGCGGACGATCTGCGTCCCGAGGCCTCGCCCGACCTGCCCCTCGGGCAGTCCGGATCCGCTGTCGCGAACCCGCACCGCGAGTCGCTCCTCGGTGCGCTCGGCGATGATCTCCACCTCGCCCTCGCGGCCCGCGAGGCCGTGCTCGACGGCGTTGGTGACCAGCTCGGTCAGTGCCAGCGCGAGCGGGGTGGCGTACTCGCTGGGAAGCGTGCCGAAGCGCCCCGACTTGCGGGTGCGTGCACGAGTGCTGGGTGACGCGGCCACCTCGGCGACGAGCTTGAGGACGCGGTCGAAGACGTCGTCGAAGTCGACCACTTGCGTGAGGCCCTCCGACAGGGTGTCGTGGACGACGGCGATGGCCGAGACGCGGCGCATCGCATGCGTCAGGGCGTCGCGCGCCTCGTCGGTGTGGGAGCGCCGCGCCTGGATCCGCAGCAGGGACGCCACCGTCTGCAGATTGTTCTTGACGCGGTGGTGGATCTCGCGGATCGTCGCGTCTTTGGTGATGAGCTCCTGCTCCTGGTGACGGATCTCGGTGACGTCGCGGCAGAGCACGATCGCGCCGATGCGCGTGCCGCGATCGCGCAGCGGAATCGTGCGCAGCGACACCGTCACGCCGCGCGCCTCGACATCGCTCCGCCACGGCGCACGGCCGGTGACCACAAGGGGAAGCGACTCGTCGAACTGTCGCTTCTCCGGAATGATGCGCGTTGTCACCTCGACCAGCGGCTCCCCCTCGAGCTCGTCGTCGAAACCGAGCCGGTTGAACGCCGACAGGGCGTTGGGGCTGGCGAAGGTGACGATGCCGTCGACATCGAGTCGGATGAGCCCGTCCGAGGCACGTGGCGCCCCTCGCCGCGGAGCGGTCGGGGCCGACAGGTCGGGGAAGTCTCCCGACGAGATCATGCCGAACAGTTCGTCGGCGCAGTCGTTGAAGGTGATCTGCTGGCGGGACGGGGTTCGCGCTTCGCCCAGGTTGGTGTGACGGGTCAGCACGCCGATGGACACCGAGCCGCCGTCCTTGGCGCGCACGATCGGCACCGCCCGCACCCGGGTCGGCGTCTCCTCGAACCAGTCCGGCGATGCCGAATCGACGATCTCGCGGGTGCGATGCGCGTCGCGCACCTGGGTGCGCCACTGCGGCCGCACACGGTCACCGACGATGTCGCGGTAGAACAGGGTCGCCGCGCCGCTCGGGCGGGCGTGGGCGATCGCGACGAAGGAGTCGTCAGCCGTCGGAACCCAGATCACGATGTCGGCGAAGGCGAGGTCTGCCAGCAGCTGACCGTCGCCGGCCAGACGATGCAGCCACTCGACGTCGGCGTCGTCGGAAAGGCCCTGGGAGTAGACGAGATCGCTGAGGGTCGACACGCCTCTAGCCTAAGAGGTCGCTCCGACCGCGCTGTGCCTGCGTCGTCCGCGACGGGTCGCACGCGCAGCCGGCGCGGCCGCTGCCGGCGTGGGTGGGAGCACCGCCTCCCCCACGATTCGACGAATCCCCGCGATCAGCGGCGAGCGCGGCGCAGCGAGGGCGATAGGACGCGCGGCCAGCAGCGCGGCGTCGGCCGAGCGGGCGTCGGCCGGCAGGAAGCGCACGTCGGAGATGCCGCCGAATCGATCGAGCGTGCGCCGCACCTGCCCGCGCGCGTCGATGCCGAGCGCGCCCGGGCGGAGTCGATTGGCCACCGTGAGCACCGGAGTCGCCCCCACGACCGCGCGCAGGTCCGCATAGCCGCGCAGGAATCTCGCGACACCGACCGGGTCCGTCGCCACCGCGACGACGAGATCGGCCGAGCGGAGGGCGGCGAGGGTCGCACCGTTGCGGCGCGGCGCATCGAGGTCGCTCATGATCTCCTCGTCCTGCTCCAGAGAAGCGGACACGTCGACGACGGTGTGATCGACCCATTCGCGGCAGGCCTCGAGGGCCGAGGACACGCGAGACTCGGCCAGTTCCGGCCATCGCGAGGGGCGGTTGATTCCGGGCAGGACCTCCACACCGGTGCGTTCCAGGGGCAGCGCGATGCGGGTGAGTTCCCGGGCGTCGAGGGTGCCCAGAGCCGCCTGCCGGCACGCGGCCGCGAATCCCGGGCCCTCGTCGGCGAGGCCGAGGGAGAGCGCGATCGACGGCGCATGCGAGTCGGCGTCGACCAGGGCCACATGGCGATCCCCGCGCGCAAGCTCCACGGCGAGCTCGATCGCGACCGTGGAGCGCCCGGGTGACCCGTGCGGGCCCCACACCACGATCGTCCGGGGCCCCGCCGTCGCGGGACGGGACTGCTCCCCCGCGGCGACCGCGACGCTCGGCAGCGCGTCCGCCACGGCGAACGCCTCCGCCGTGGCGGGCAGGATGGTCAGCAGCCCGAACGACTGCGCGACGCGCTCGTCGTCGTCATCTCCGACCAGCGCCACGATCCTCACGGCGCGGCGGTCGCACAGTCCGACGAGGCCGTCGGTGAGGGTGCGCCGGCGCACTCGCAGGATGAGCACGTCGACCTCGGCGAGCGCCCCGAAGAACGCGTCACCCTCGTCGCCGAATGCCCCGTCGGCGGCGGCACGCGCCGGGGTGTCCGCCGAGACGACGGCGACGACGTCGATTCCTTCCTCGCGCAGGTGCGACGCGGCCGTGCTCCCCTCGTCATCGACCGCGAGGATCGCCCTCATCGGCCGCCTCCGACCGCGGGCACGACCGACAGGGCGGACTGGTCCGCCATCGCCGCGAGCGCGACGGAGACATCCGCTCGCGGGATCACGACCTCGAGCGCGACATCGGCAGTGCCGACGACCGCATCGTCACGCGCGACGGACACGACGGTCGCGTCGGGAACCAGGATGCGCGGGGTGTCGTAGCCGCCCTCCTCCGTCAGCGGAGCCGCCCACACCTCCACGACCGACCCGGCGCTCACCGAGGCCGGAACGTCGGTCGCCGTGTGCAGCACGATCGTCGTGCTCGCCGCGTCTTCACCGGCACCGACGGCGTCGTGCGGGACGAGTTCGCCGGCGGCCACCGTGCGGGTGGTCACCGCCCCGAGCTCGAGCTCCTCCGGCGACAGATACGCCTCGTCGAGGGTTCCGAGTGCCACCTCGACAACGCGCACGTCGGTCGCCGAGATCACGTCGCCGGGCACGAGCGTCGTCGCGGCCGCGATCGCAGGGGCGGTCTGACGCGCAGCGCTCACCACGAACCACACGCCCGCGACAGAGGCGAGGATGAGGACGATGCCGAGCAGGAAGCGCACGTCCACCCAGGGTGCGCGACGGCGGGCGCGCACGGTTTCGGAGCTGGTCATGTGCACCATCGTGTCGCAGCGCGCCGGCCGGGCCCGAAGGTTATCCACAACACGCTCGCGACACCCGCTGACGACACACGGTCGGGGTCGATAATGGGGTCATGCCCGATTCGCCCACCGCCGGAGGCCGGCTTCTCGCGCCGGCCCAGGTCGCCGAGGTGCTCCAGATCGAGGTGGGCGAAGTGCTGGCACTCGTCGAGCAGGGCCGACTGTCGGGGATGCGCGTGGGCTCTCCCGCCCGGTGGCGCATCGAGGAATCCAGCGTGGCGGCGTACCTCGACGATCAGGCCGAGGAAGCGCGACGTATGGCGCTGTGGCGTCAGTCCAATGCGGCGAGCTTTCCGGAGCTGTGGGGCACCGGCGTGGTGCGAAACCCCGACTGAGGAGCCCCGTCAGCCGAGGGGGACGGGAGTGGTCGCGTCGACCTGCACACGCGCGATCGTGCCGTACGGCACGATCCGATACCCGGTGATCGCCGCAGCTCGCCGCGCGCTTCCCGCGTCGTGCAGCGCCAGATCGAGATGGTCGGCGCCCGCGCGATCGACGGTTCCGTGAAGCAGGCGACCGGCATGAAGGTGCACGCCGACGGCGACGCGTCGTCGCACCAGATCGCGCATCGCGAATCCGAACGTCATCTTCTCGGCCAGGGCGGAGCCCTGGGCAGCCGGGCGCGCGGATCGAAGGAGATCGGCGTGGGAAGCCGCCAGCTCCGTGATGGCTGCGAGCGGTACGAGCGCCGCACCGCCGCCGTCGCCCTCGAGCGCAGAGAACCAGTCGGCGCCGACGCCGGCGACAGTCGCGTGAAGACGCGCACCGTCGACGAGAGCGACCGTGACCGAGGCCCGGTCAGCGGCGAAGCAGAGCAGTCTCTCGCGCAGCGACACCCGCGACAGACGCAGCCTCTCGGCCTCGGTGTCCAGCGCGGCGCGCTCGGCCTCCCACTCGGAGGCGAGCTGATCTTCGAGGTCGTCGAAGAAGCGATCCCAGCGCACGAGACGAGGCTAGCCGCGACATGAGGGTTCGATGAGAAGTTATCCACAGGGGCCTCCCGGGCGGTTCCTGAACATCCGCTGTGTGCTCTACTTCTGGCAGATCGACCGACAGGAGAGCAGGGGGGCCATGGTTCAGAACTCTTCAGGCGCAGCCCGCGCCGCATCCGGACCGTGGAGCACCACGGCGGTCTCGGAGTATTTCGCACCGCAGCCGACGTCGACGAGCGACCTTCCCGAGCCCACGCAGCTGCTGCGCAATCTCAGCGTCGGGGTGCTCGAGGTGATGTCGGGCGTGCGCGAGATCGAGCAGCTCGCACGATGGATGACCGAAGACGTCTTCCGCGTGCTCCTCACCCGCGCCAACCTCGCCACGCGTGCCCGCAGCGCCCGCGGCGTTCCCGCGTCGCGGCCGGTGCACACCGTGCTCTCGGTGCGCCACACCTCGCCCGCCGACGGCGCGGTCGAAGCGGTCGTCGTGGTCCGCGGTCCGGCGCGCACACGCGCCATCGCCATTCGCCTCGAGGGCATGGACGGGCGCTGGCGCGCGACGTCGCTCGCACTCCTCTGAAGCGCTACTGCTTGTAAGAGGCCAGGAAGTTCCCCAGGCGCTCGATCGCCTCCGTGAGCACACGAGCCTCGGGGAGCGTCACGATGCGCAGGTGGTCGGGGGTCGGCCAGTTGAACCCGGTGCCCTGCACCAGCAGCACATGCTCGGCGACGAGGAAGTCGTACACGAGCTTGAGATCGTCGTGGATCTCGTACACCTCAGGGTCCAGCCGCGGGAACGCGTAGAGCGCACCCGACGGTTTCACACACGTCACGCCCGGGATCGATTCGAGCGTCTTCCACGCGGCATCCCGCTGCTCGTGGAGGCGCCCGGAGGAGGCGATGAGGGCATCGATCGACTGCACACCCGACAGGGCGGCCTGCACCGCGTGCTGCGCCGGCACGTTGGGGCACAGGCGGGTCGAGGCCAGCAGGGTGATCCCCTCGAGGAATCCGCCGGCGTGGGTCTTCGGGCCGGTCACGACCAGCCAGCCCGACCGGTAGCCGGCGACGCGATACGTCTTGGACAGTCCGTTGAAGGTGAGGCACAGGAGGTCGGGGGCGACCGACGCCATCGGGATGTGCTGGGCGTCGTCGAACAGGATGCGGTCGTAGATCTCGTCGGCGAGCAGCAGCAGCGAGTTCTCCCGGGCGATCTCGGCGATCCCGTCCAGCACCTCCCTGCTGTAGACCGCACCGGTGGGGTTGTTCGGATTGATGACCACGATCGCCTTGGTGCGGTCGGTGACCTTCGAGCGGATGTCCTCGAGGTCCGGCTGCCAGCCGTTCTGCTCATCGCACACGTAGTGGACCGGGTTCCCCCCGCCGAGGCTCGTCATCGCCGTCCACAGCGGGTAGTCCGGCGCGGGGATCAGCACCTCGTCGCCCTCGTCGAGCAGGGCCTGCATCACCATCGTGATGAGCTCCGAGACGCCGTTGCCGAGGTACACGTCGTCGGGATCGAACGCCGGGAACCCGGGGATCTCCTCGTAGCGGTACATCACGGCTCGTCGCGCCGACATGATCCCGCGACTGTCGCTGTAGCCGTGCGCGTGCGGGACGGCCTCGATCATGTCGCGGACGATCTGATACGGCGCGTCGAATCCGAAGACGGCGGGGTTGCCCGTGTTGAGCTTGAGGATCGTGTGACCCTCGGACTCGAGCCGGTCGGCCTCGACGAGCGCCTGTCCGCGGATCTCGTACAGGACGTTCTTGAGCTTGCTCGACTGGTCTAGGGGGCGAAGCGGACTCATCGGATCACTCTATCGCCGCCCTCGCGGCGCCACCGTCCGGGCCGTGAGGCCAATCGGATGCCGGTGGCACCGCCGGGCGATCAGTTCTTCTTGCCGGCCGCGCGACGCTGCGCGCGGTTCTGCGGGGCGGCCGCGGGCGCATCCGCGCCGTCGGTCTTCTGCCCGAAGGCTCCGCGCGGAGCCTCGGCAGCGGGGGGCTGCGCCGCCTGAGCTGCCTGGCGCACACGGGTGGTCTCGGCCTGCTGCACCTGACCGCGCTCGTTGCGCACCTCGACCTCGCCGGCGTCGTTGGCCGCGGAGTACTGCAGGCGCTGCCCGTCCGACGGCGTGGCCGACAGGCCCTTCGCCTCCACCTGGGTGACCTGCTGCCCGTCGGCGGCCTTGCGCACCTCGACCTCGAGGTTGAAGAGGTAGCCGACGCACTCCTCCTTGATCTGCCCCATCATCGACTGGAACATCTGGTAGCCCTCGCGCTGATACTCGATCAGCGGGTCGCGCTGGGCCATCGCACGCAGTCCGATGCCGTCCTTGAGGTAATCCATCTCGTAGAGGTGGTCGCGCCAGCGGCGATCGAGCACCTGCAGCACCACCCGCCGCTCCAGTTCGCGCATGGCTTCGGAGCCCAGGGCCTCTTCGCGGGACTCGTAGGCGATCCGCGCATCCGAGAGCACCTCGCGCTTGAGGCCCTCCGAGGTGATGCCGCCCTTGCGACCGGCGCCTTCGGCGACGACCTCGTCGATCGTCACGCCCACCGGATAGAGCGTCTTCAGCTCGGTCCACAGGGCGTCGAAGTCCCAGCTCTCGTTGTGACCGGCGCCGGTGTGGTCGTCGATCACGGCACCCACGGCGTCTTCGATGAAGTGCTGCACGCGGTCGGCGATGTCGTCGCCGTGCAGGATGTGACGGCGGTCGGCGTAGATCGCCTCGCGCTGGCGGTTGAGCACGTCGTCGTACTTCAGCACGTTCTTGCGCACCTCGGCGTTGCGTGCCTCGACCTGGGACTGCGCGCTCTTGATCGCGCGCGAGACCATGCCGGACTCGATGGCGACGTCGTCGGGGAAGTTCGTGCGCGACAGGATCGCCTCGGCGGCCCCGGACTGGAACAGACGCATGAGCGTGTCGGTCAGCGACAGGTAGAAGCGGCTCTCGCCGGGGTCGCCCTGGCGCCCCGAGCGTCCGCGCAGCTGGTTGTCGATGCGGCGCGACTCGTGGCGCTCGGTTCCCAGCACGTAGAGACCGCCGGCCTCGCGCGCGGCCCGTCCCTCTTCGGCGACCCGCTCGCGCGTCGCCTCGTAGACCTCGTCCCACGCGGCCTCGTACTCGTCGGGGGTCTCGTGCGGGTCGAGCCCCTTCGCCTTCATCTCCTGCACCGCGAGGAACTCGGCGTTGCCGCCGAGCATGATGTCGGTACCACGGCCGGCCATGTTGGTCGCGACGGTGACCGCGCCGGGACGCCCTGCTCGGGCGACGATCTCGGCCTCGCGAGCGTGATTCTTCGCGTTCAGGACCTCGTGCTTGATGCCCTTCTTCGCCAGCAGGCGCGAGAGGTACTCGCTCTTCTCGACGCTGACCGTTCCGACGAGCACGGGCTGACCGGCCTTGTGTCGCTCGGCGATGTCTTCGGCCACCTGCACGAACTTGGCCTCCTCGTTCTTGTACACGAGGTCGGACTGGTCCTTGCGGATCATCGGCTTGTTGGTGGGGATCGGCACGACGCCGAGCTTGTACGTCGACATGAACTCGGCGGCCTCGGTCTCGGCCGTACCGGTCATGCCGCCGAGCTTGTCGTACAGGCGGAAGTAGTTCTGCAGCGTGACGGTGGCGAGGGTCTGGTTCTCGGCCTTGACCGGAACGCCCTCCTTCGCCTCGATCGCCTGGTGGATGCCCTCGTTGTAGCGACGCCCGACGAGGATGCGCCCGGTGTGCTCGTCGACGATCATCACCTCGTCGTTCATCACGACGTAGTCGCTGTCGCGCTTGAAGAGCGCCAGCGCCTTGATCGAGTTGTTGAGGAACGAGATGAGCGGGGTGTTCGCCGACTCGTAGAGGTTGTCGATGCCGAGGTAGTCCTCGACCTTCTCGATGCCCGGTTCGAGCACGCCGACGGTGCGCTTCTTCTCGTCGACCTCGTAGTCGACACCCGACTCGAGGGTGCGGGCGATCTTCGCGAACTCCACGAACCAGCGGTTCGCCTCCCCGGACGACGGCCCCGAGATGATCAGCGGCGTGCGGGCCTCGTCGATGAGGATCGAGTCGACCTCGTCGACGATGGCGAAGAAGTGGTCGCGCTGGACCATGTCTTCCTTGCGCCACGCCATGTTGTCGCGCAGGTAGTCGAATCCGAATTCGTTGTTGGTGCCGTAGGTGATGTCGGCGGCGTACTGCTGGCGACGCACGTCGGGCGTCTGACCCGACACGATCGTGCCGGTGGTCATGCCGAGCGCGCGGAAGACGCGGCCCATGATGTCGGACTGGTACGACGCGAGGAAGTCGTTGACGGTGACGATGTGCACGCCGCGGCCGGCGATGGCGTTGAGGTAGGCGGGCAAGGTCGCCACCAGGGTCTTGCCCTCGCCGGTCTTCATCTCGGCGATGTTGCCGAGATGAAGCGCCGCGCCGCCCATGATCTGCACGTCGTAGGGGCGCTGCCCCAGCGTGCGCTTGGCCGCTTCGCGGACGGCGGCGAAGGCCTCCGGCAGCAGCTGGTCGAGCGTCTCGCCCTTCTCGAACCGCTCGCGCAGCTCGGCCGTCTCGCCGCGCAGCTGCTCATCGGTGAGATGCGTGTAGTCCTCCTCGAGCGCGTTGACGGCCTTCACCGTCTGCTGGAGGCGCCGCAGGATGCGGCCTTCTCCGGCACGAAGCAGTTTCTCGAGGGCGTTTGCCACGGAATGTCTCCATCTCTCGGGCGGGCGACTCCCGCGCACGCCATCGGGCGCCCGGCGGGCATACCCGACCATGTTATCGGCCCGTGACCTTCGCGTGCGCTGGGTACTCCGATACTCGACATGCATATGCTCGGCATGTACATACTCGGTATCCATCGAGCCGGTTCGCCCCGGAGGTGGGAGGACACATGTCCGTTCGTCAGAGCCTGCTCGCGATCCTCGATCAGGGCCCGTGCTACGGATATCAGCTGCGCACCGAGTTCGAGCGCCGCACCGGATCGACGTGGCCCCTGAACGTCGGCCAGATCTACAACACGCTGGACCGTCTCGAACGCGACGGCCTCGTGATCAAGGGCGACAGCGACGAGCACGGCCACGTCTACTGGTCGATCACGCGGGCCGGCTCGACCGAGGTCGCCGCGTGGCTCGGCTCCCCCGTCGATCGCGGACAGGGCCCTCGGGACCAGCTGGCGATCAAGCTGGCCGTCGCGGCGACGCTCCCGGGGGTGGACGTCGGCGAGGTCATCCACACGCAGCGACACGCATCGCTCGCGCAGCTGCAGTCGCTCGAGCGTGCGAAGAAGGCCGCGGGCGACCCCGCGGGGCCGCAGGAGCTCGCCCGGTCGCTCGTGGTCGACTCGATGATCTTCGCCGCCGAAGCCGAGGTTCGCTGGCTCGACCACACCGAGCAGCGCCTGGCACGCCATCCGGAGCATGCCATGTCCCTCGAGGTGTCAGCCGAGCGGCCCAAGCGGGGTCGCCCCGCCAAGAACCGCGACGCTTCCAGAGGAAAATCCGCGCCAGGAGGACGAGAACGCGCGGATGCATCCTCTGCAGACGGGATCTCCTCTGCGGCGGCCGGGCTCGGCGTGGTGGCGCCCACCCATCCGGGCCGCCTACCCTGAACTGTGACCGAAACCGACGCTCCCGCCGCATCCGACGCCGCCGCCGAGACCGCCGCGCCGACCTTCTCCGACCTCGGCCTGAGCGATCCGGTGCTGAAGGCCCTCCGCGAGATCGGGTACGAGACGCCGTCGGCGATCCAGGCCGCGACCATCCCGACCCTGCTGTCCGGCCGCGACGTGGTCGGCATGGCGCAGACCGGAACCGGCAAGACCGCGGCGTTCGCCCTGCCGATCGTCGACCGCCTCGACCCTGCGCAGAAGAACCCGCAGGCGCTCGTGCTCGCACCGACCCGCGAGCTCGCGCTGCAGGTGTGCGAGGCGTTCGAGAAGTACGCCGGTCACCTCAAGGGCGTTCACGTGCTCCCGGTCTACGGCGGCCAGGGATACGGCGTGCAGCTGTCGGCACTCCGGCGTGGCGTGCACATCGTCGTCGGAACGCCCGGCCGCATCATCGACCACCTCGAGAAGGGCACGCTCGACCTCTCGGAGCTGAGCTACCTCGTGCTCGACGAAGCCGACGAGATGCTCAAGATGGGCTTCGCCGAGGACGTCGAGACGATCCTCGCCGAGACGCCCGACACCAAGCAGGTCGCCCTCTTCTCGGCGACCATGCCCGCGGCGATCCGCCGCATGTCGAAGCAGTACCTGCACGATCCGGAAGAGATCACGGTCAAGACGAAGACCACGACCTCGGCCACGATCTCCCAGCGCTACCTGATCACGGCCTGGCAGCGGAAGATGGATGCGCTCACCCGCATCCTCGAGGTCGAGAACTTCGACGGCATGATCGTCTTCGGACGCACCCGCAGCATCACGGAGGAGATCGCCGAGAAGCTCCGCGCCCGCGGCTACTCCGCCGCCGCGATCAACGGCGACATCGCGCAGGCGCAGCGCGAGAAGACCGTCAATCAGCTGAAGTCCGGCAAGCTCGACATCCTCGTCGCGACCGATGTGGCCGCGCGCGGCCTCGACGTCGAGCGCATCTCGCACGTGGTCAACTACGACATCCCGACCGACACCGAGTCCTACGTCCACCGCATCGGCCGGACCGGGCGCGCGGGACGCACCGGCGACGCGATCTCGTTCGTCACGCCCAAGGAGCGCTGGCTCGTGCGGGCGATCGAGAAGGCGACCCGTCAGGAGCTCACCGAGATGAGCCTGCCGAGCGTCGACGAGGTCAATGAGACGCGGCTGTCGCGCTTCGACGACCGCATCACCGCGGCGCTCGCGGAGAGCGAGCGCGTGGACCGGTTCCGCGACATCGTCGCTCACTACGTGCGCCACCACGACGTGCCCGAGGTGGACGTCGCTGCGGCCCTCGCGATCGTCGCCCAGGGCGAGACACCGCTGCTGCTGGACCCCGACGTCGAGCCGGCGCGTCCGCCCCGTGACCGCGACGACCGACGCGACCGGAGCGACCGGCGCGAGAGCGACCGTAGCGAGCGTGGCGACCGCCCCGAGCGGCGCGCGGGTCAGTATGCGATGTACCGCATCGAGGTGGGCAAGCGGCACCGGGTCGAGCCGCGCCAGATCGTCGGCGCGCTGGCGAACGAGGGTGGACTGCGACGCGACGACTTCGGACGCATCCAGATCCGTCCCGACTTCTCGCTGGTCGAGCTGCCCGCCGACATGTCGCGCGACACGCTCGACCGGCTGTCCGACACCCGTATCTCGGGGCGACTCATCGAGATCCGGCCGGACACCGGTGGCCCGGCGCGACGCCGCAGTGGTGGCGACGAGCGGCGCCCTCCCCGCGACCGCGACGCGCGCGGCGAGCGCAAGCCGCGTCGTCGCGACGGCTGACCTCGGCTCCACCGCGACGCGGCGCCGGCACGACGACGAGCGCTCTCAGCGAACCCGCATCGAGGGCATCCGTCGCGCTCGTAGGATCGAGTCATGGCCGGATTCTGGGGCAGACGCAAGCGCGAACGCGAAGAACTTCACGCCCAGGACGTCGACCTCGCGCGGGATGCGCAGCGGGCTCTGGTCGAGGTGGACGAGCGCATCCGCGTCACCACCGACGAGCTCGCCTTCGCCGTGGCGGAGCTGGGCGAAGGGCCCACGGGTGATCTGCGAGACGCCCTCGACGCGGTGCGCACGCATCTCGCCGAAGCCTTCCACCTGCACCAGCTGAACCACGACGAGATCCCGGACACCCCGGAGGAGCTGCGCACGCGCAATGCGCGCATCGTGCAGCTGTGCACGTGGGCCGACGAGCTGCTGGATGACCGCACCGACGCCCTCGCCGAACCGATCGAGCGCGCACGGCGTGCCCCGGAGATCATCGCCGGCGTGCGACGGGATGCGGAGCGCCTGCGCACCCGGATCCCCCACGCCCGAGAGACGGTCTCGCGCCTCGCGGAGCGCTACAGCGCCGCCGCGCTCGGCCAGGTCGCCGACAACGCGGCCGAGGCCGACCAGCTGCTGCGCTTCGCCGAGCACAGCGCCGACGTCGCCGAACGCCGGCGCGACGCCGGACAGCGCGAACAGGCCAATCTCGCTCTCGAGACGGCGACCGAGGCGGCCCGTCGGGCGGCGACGCTCGTCGATGCCGTCGAGACCTTCGAGATCGAGGCGCTGCGAGCCGAGTCGACGCTCGCCGCGATCGTGGAGGACTCTCGCGGCGACCTGGTCGCCGCGCTGTCCGCGCCGCAGGTGCCGACGGTCGCCGAGGCGATGACCGCCCTGCAGTCCGCGCTGGCGGCCCTCCCCGCACCGGGCGCCAAGACCGACCCGTTCGGCGACCTGTCCCGGCTGCGCGAGGCGAACACCGGCCTCGACGCGGCCATCGCGGCCGCCGAGGAACGGGCACGGCGCGTCATCCCCGACCTCGCCCACGTGCGGCACGCCATCGACGACGCGGACCGGCAGCTGCACGTGGCCCGCGACGTGATCGCGGGTCACCGCGGATGGATCGGAGCCGACGCACGAACCCGCCTCGCCGAGGCCGACCGGGTGCGGCAGGACCTGGACCGCCTCGTCGGCGGATCGGCCGCGACCGCGAGCGACATCGCGGAGGACGATCGCGAGCAGGCAATGGTCCTGTCCCGCCGCGCAGCGACCCTCGCCGGCGAATCGCTCCAGCTCGCCCAGCGCGACATCGACTCCTCCCGCCCGCCGGGCGGACCCGATCAGTGGAACGGCGGCTGGGGCGGACCTCAGCGGGGCGGCCGCGGTGGTGGCGATCTCATGGGCGGCATCCTCGGCGGCCTCGTCATCGGCGGCCTGCTCGACGGCATGTTCGACTGATCCTCAGCGCTCGGTCAGGACGCGACCGCCACGGGTGCTGCCTGCGTCGTCAGCGAGATGACACCGTAGTCCCAGCCCTTGCGGCGGTAGACCACGCTCGGGTGGTCCGTGCGCGCGTCGATGAACAGGAAGAAGTCGTGCCCGACGAGCTCCATGCGGTCGACCGCGTCTTCGACGGTCATCCACTCCGGCTCGAACTCCTTGGTGCGGATGACGACGGGGCTGTAGTCCTCCTCGTCGGTCGCGGCGCCGCCCACGGTCGGGATCTCACCGGTCGAGACGGCGTGGATGGCCTCCGCCGACGCCGGCTGCAGGTCGATGCCCTGCAGTGCGCCGCTCTCCTTGGCGAACTTCGCACCGCGGGGGTGGTTGCGCTGGTCGACCCGCTTGTCCTTGGCGCGACGCAGCTGCTCGCACAGCTTGTCGACCGCGAGATCCAGAGCCGCGAACTTGTCGCCGTCGGTCGCCTCGGCCCGCACGATCGGTCCCTTGCCGGTGACCGTGAGCTCGACCGTGTCGTCTTCCATCCGACCGTTGTGATACGCCCGGTGGGTGACCTTCACGTCGACGCGCTGCGCGCGCGTGGCGAGGTGCTCGATGCGGGTGGTCTTCTCTTCGACGATCGAGCGGAAGCGATCCGTCACGTTCACTCCCACGCCGACGATGCTGGTTTCCATCCCTGACCTCCTTGTTCCGGTCCGCCCGGTTCAAGGGCGGACCATCAGTCGCCTTGGTCCCCCCACCGTAGACCCCGGCGCGGGAAGTGTCACGCAGGAATTCCGGATGCGTCCGATTCGGATCCGCTGTGCACCGCGCGGCGGGGTGTGGCCGCCACCGTCACCGCGCCGCGGACGGTCGCGCCGGCGACACGCAGGGCCGTGATCGCCTCATCCAGCGTCGCGCCGGTGGTCACGACGTCGTCGACGACGATCACGTCGCGGCCCGCGACGCGGTTCGCGTGGAAGGCACCGGAGACGTTGGCGGCGCGCGCGGCGACGTCGAGCCGGCGCTGATCGGCGGTCATCCGGGTGAGGCGGAGCGAACGCGACACCGGCAGCGACGCACGGGCCATGAGGAGCTCGACGGGCCGGAAGCCGCGGCGGCGGAACGCGGACCGCGACGACGGCACCGGCACGAACAGGGTGTCGGCGGGCGCATGCGCCCGCACCCGCTCGATCGCACCGGTGGCGGCTGTCGCGAGCGGCCGGGCGAGCGCGGTGCGTCCGTCCTCCTTCAGGGTGCGGATGACGCGCGCGGCCACCCCCTCGAACAGCAGAGCGCTCCACACGGGCACGTCGGCGATCCGACGCGACACCGGGTCACCCGTCAACTCTTCACGACAGCCCGTGCAGAGGGAGACGTCCCACGCCCCGCACCCTGCGCAGGCGACCGGGAACACCAGCGCGAGCACATCGCCGAGTGCTTCGCGGAACATCTCGATCTGCACTGTGGACACCCGGTCATCGTGCCGCGCCCGCGCGGCGCCTGCCGCCATCCCCGCCGGCCTGTGGACGCCGCTGCGGCGTGCGCACACCGGGGAGGGGAGGTCACGGCCCGGCGGGCGAGCCCTGCTGCGTCGCGAGCACGAGGATCTCGGACGCGGTCTGCTCCCAGTTCGCGCCGCGTCGCACGTACAGAAGGCCCTCGTCTGAGCGCAGGCGCACCGACGCATCGGTGTTGGCACCGGCCACCGAGACCGTTCCGGAGGGCGCCGCGCCGGACACGGCCGCTCCCCCGACCACCTGCTCCACGAGCGTGAGATCGGTGCCGGACCGGGTGACCGCGGCGACCGTGGTGTCATCGAGCCAGGCGAGCGAGAGGCCGGAACCGGTGATGGGACCGAGCTCGAACGGGTCCGTCAGCCGCAGCGGCGCGCCGTCGGCGTCGCGGACGATGCCGGCGATCCAGATACCGGATCTCCCGTTCGAGGACACGATCGCGGCGAGGCGCGCACCGTCGCGCGAGACGGCGAACGCCGCCAGCTCCGCGGCCTCGGGGAACGCCTCCGAGATCTCCAGCGGCACGCCGTCCTCGCCGGTCGCCCGCAGCCCGCCGGGATTCTGCGCCGGCACGCTCCAGACGTACCCGCGCGGATCGATGGACGGGTCCAGGAGGCCCGCGCGCTCATCGACGAGGAGGACCTCGCCGTCTGCGGTCACCCGCACCACCGCCCCTCCGGAGGTGCGGACCGCGGCCGCATCCCGGTCCGGGGCGACCTGCACCGCCGCCGCGTCGACCTGCGTCATGGCCGAGGACAGCCCCTCGATCGGGGTGAGTTCGTCTCCCGAGAGAAAGCCGAATCCTTCGGCCGTGAGCACGAGAGGGCTCGTGGCGACGCGTGTCGAGCGCACGGACACCGTGTCGGCGGACAGGGGCGTCGAATCCGCGGTGAGGCGCACATCGGTCACTCCGGCGGAGGCGAGACTCGCCTGCAGCTGGGTGTAGATGCGGTCGACGCCGTCCTGCTCCAGGCCCAGGGCCGACGGCGAGAGGTCGATGTCGGCGACGCCGCCGCTGACGGGCACCGACGGCCGCGAGAGCGTCACACTCTCGGGGATCGCGCTGACGACGGCCTCGGCGAGCCACGGGCTGGGCGATCCCCCGACGAGGGCGTCGGAGATCCAGGTGGGGGCGTTGATGGTGGGGAACCAGCGCACGTCGGGCACGAGGTACGTCCAGCTCGGATCGAAGTACATCAGCGAGTACTCGCCGTACACGTTCGGGAACTGGTCCGTGCCGAGCACGATGCCGTCGGGGGCTTCCGTGATCCGCCACTCTCCGTCGTCGCGCTGCGCGAGGCGGAAATCGAGCATCGTCACTCCGCTGCCGCCGGTCTCGTACGCACCCGCGGCGCTCACGGTCGCGTCGGCCTCGACGGTGAGCGACACCTGATTGGTGGTCGGGTCGGCGTACGTGCGATCGCCGCGATCGTCGATCGTGACACCGGCGGTGGGATCCCACGCCTCGGCGAGACTGGTCGAGAGGAAGAGCCTCGCCGTCGCCCAGTTGTCGGCCGGACCCGTTCCCGCCTCGATGAACCCCCGCACGATGTCCTCGGGCGACGCCCCCGGCTGAGGCCCTTCGGGGAGGTAGAAGAAGTCCGGCGTCGGCGGCTCCTCGCCGGGCTCGATGCCGGGATTGACCGGTCCGGTCATCGGAAGTCCGGAGCACGCCGCGAGGGCGAAGAGCAGGAGCGCGGCCACGGCGGCGCCGAGAGATCGGGTCATCCGCGTCACGATCGCTCCCCCATCGCGTCCGCGCCCGAGGCGATCGGCAGGTCTATCGGCTGCGTGAGGCCGAGGGCATCCATGGCCGGCGACTGGTCCTCACCGGCTTCCACGGGAATCGGCGACGAGGTGACGGTCTCACCGGGCAGCCGCGGCAGCGTGAGCACGAAGTGGGACCCCCGGCCCGGCTCGGACCACACCGCCAGCTCCCCGCCGTGCAGGCGCGCGTCTCCGAGAGCGATCGACAACCCGAGACCGGTGCCGCCGATGGTGCGGGTGCGCGACGGATCGGCCCGCCAGAAGCGGTCGAACACCCGATCCACGTCTTCGGCGCGCATGCCGAGCCCGAAGTCCCGAACTCCCAGCGCGACGGCGTGCTGATCGCTGTCGACGGTGACCACGATGGGTCGCCCCTCTCCGTGTTCGATGGCGTTTCCGAGGAAGTTCCGCACGATCCGGCGCACCCGCCGCGGGTCCATGTCGACCGGGGAATATCCTCCCGGCGCGACCAGCCGCACATCGGATCCGTGCTGGTCGGCGAGCTGCTGCATCGAGGCGATGACGTCTTCGGCGAGGTGCGCCAGGCTCGTCGGCTCGAGTTCGAGCTGCACCGATCCGGCGTCGTAGCGGCTGATCTCCAGCAGGTCGGTCAGCAGGGTCTCGAAGCGCTGCACCTGCGCATTCAGCAGCTCGGCTGCCCGCGCGGTGACGGGATCGAACTCGTCCCGCTGGTCGTTGATCATGTCGGCGGCGAGGCGGATCGTCGTCAGCGGCGTGCGCAGCTCGTGCGAGACGTCGGAGACGAAGCGCTGCTGCACGAGCGACAGATCGGCCAGCTCCTTGATCTGCGACTCGATGCTGTCGGCCATGGCGTTGAAGGACCGTCCGAGCGTCGCCAGCTCGTCTTCGCCATGCACGTCGAGCCGCACGTTCAGTTCGCCGGCCGCGAGCTTGGCACTGGTGTCGGCCGCCTCGGCGATCGGCGTGGTGACCGAGCGCAGCACGAACCAGGCGATCCCCCCGATCATCACGAGCAGGAACACGCCGACGATCCAGAGCGTCGCCTGCACGAACAGCAGGGTCTCGGATGCGGCGGCGAGGTCGTAGGCGAAGTAGAGCTCGTAGTAGCCGACGTCGGGCATCTCGAACTGCTGCCCGACGATGATGCCCGGAACCTCTCCTTCGGCGCCGGGAAGCCCCGCGTACTGCCACCACTGCAGGTCGGGGTCGGACTGCACACGGTCGCGCAGGGCCGTGGAGATGATGTCCTCGTCGACGAGGACGCCCGAGGTGAAGTCCTGCGGGGCGATCGAGGACGGCGGGCCCACGCGGAACACCGCGAACGAGTCGCTCTCGGACTGCTGCGTGAGGTCGCTCTGCACGCTTCCCATGAGGGTCGACAGCTGCGCGGGACTCCCCTGCGGCTCAGCCGAGTCGAGGGTGCGCTGCACCTCCGACGTCGCGCGCCGGGCGTCTTCGAGCACCTGCTGCTGACGGGACTCCAGGAGATCGGACTGGATGGCCAGGGCCATCCACACGCACGCGATGACGATCGCGAGCGCCGACAGCGCGAGGGTCAGCACGACCGTGCGGAAGCGCAGCGAACGGCGCCACAGCACCGTGACGCGGTCGGGCCAGGACCGCCAGTCGACGATGGCGATGCGGCCCGTCGCCGGAGCCGTGCGCGCCGGGGGCACGCGGCCTACTCCAGGGCGCCGGCGCGGTAGCCGACGCCGCGCACCGTCGTGACGATCTTGGGGTTGTCGGGGTCGATCTCGACCTTCGCGCGCAGGCGCTGCACGTGCACGTTCACCAGACGGGTGTCGGCCTTGTAGTGGTAGCCCCACACCTGCTCGAGCAGCATCTCGCGCGAGAACACCTGCTGGGGCTTGGAGGCGAGTGCGACCAGCAGCTCGAACTCCAGCGGGGTCAGCGGGATGGGCGTCTCGCCGCGTCGCACCTCGTGAGCGGCGACATCCACCGACAGATCGCCGATGCGCATGATCTCCGCGCTCGGCTGCGAGGCCGGGCGGAGTCGCGTCTTGATGCGGGCGACGAGCTCCTTCGGATTGAAGGGCTTGACCATGTAGTCGTCGGCACCGGACTCGAGGCCCTTGACCACATCGGCGGTGTCGGTGCGCGCCGTGAGCATGATGATCGGCACCCCGGATTCGGCGCGCACGCGCGTGCAGACTTCGATGCCGTCCATGCCGGGGAGCATGAGATCGAGGAGCACGAGATCGGGACGCTCGGCGCGCCACGTCTCGACGGCCTGGGCGCCGTCTGCGCAGAAGACCGTGTCGAAGCCTTCCGTGCGCAGCACGATGCCGATCATCTCGGCCAGGGCCGTGTCGTCGTCGACCACCAGGATGCGGGAACTCATCGCGCGTTCGTCCTTTGCTCACCGTGGGGGCGATGCCGGGTCGGCGCTCCCCCGAGCGCTCCCGCCAGAGTAGTCGAGATGAGCCGTGCATTCGCCGAGCGGCGTGCCGTGAACAGCACGGGTCGCCCGCCGGACCCGTGTGACACGATGGGAGCAGCGTCTCTCAAGGAGGACCGTGACCTCGTATCCCCAGTGGACGCCCGCATCGCGTCCGGGCATCATCCCGCTGCATCCGCTCACGTTCGGCACCATCCTGGGTCGCTCGTTCGCGGCCCTGCGCCACAATCCCAAGGTGCTGCTCGGCTTCGGCCTGGTCGTGCAGACCGTCGCCTACCTGCTGGTGCTCCTGGGCGTCGGCGGTGTCGCCGTGCTCACCTTCTCGCGGCTGGACAACGTGCCGGCGTCGAGCGACGACTTCGAGGCCATCTTCATCGGCTCGACCGCGATCACGGCGATCGTCGGGTTCGTGCTGGGGCTCGCCGCTGCGGCACTCGGCGTGATCGTGCAGGCGGTCGTGGTGAGCGAGGTGGCCCACGGCGCCCTCGCCGAGAAGCTGTCGCTGGGGATGCTGTGGCGCCGCGTCAAGCCGGTGATCTGGCGCGTGATCGGCTACTCGTTCCTGCTCACTCTCGCCGTCTCGGTGCTGATCGCCGTGGTCGTCGGCGTGCTCGTGCTGATCGGCTTCGCCGCCCTTCCGATCGCGATCGCCCTCGGCGTGCTCGTCGTCCTCGGCGCGATTCCGCTCGCGCTCTGGCTGAGCGTGAAGCTGCTGCTGGTGCCGTCGGCGATCATCCTCGAGAACGCCGGCATCGGTGCCGCGCTCGCGCGCTCGTGGCGGCTGACCCGTGGCCGGTTCTGGCCGGCACTCGGGGTCATCGTGCTCATCTCCTTCACCTTCGGCGCGATCGCTCAGGTGGTGAGCCTGCCGTTCTCGTTCCTCGGCACCGGGCTGAGCACCCTCTTCGCCCCCACGGGCGACCCCGGCGTGTCGACGATCGTGACGATCGTCGTGACCTCGATCGCGGCGCAGATCCTGACACTGATCGTGCAGGCGGTCGCGGTCGTCGTGCAGTCCACGTCGGCGGCGATCATCTACATCGACTGCCGGATGCGGCACGAGGCCCTCGACCTCGATCTGCTCGCCTACGTCGACAAGCGCGACGCCGGGGAGCAGGATCTGCCCGACCCGTACCGGATCGGGATCGGACGCGAGGCCCCACCCCGCCCGGCATGGATTGCGCCGCAGCCGTATGCACCGCCCGCCTACGCACCGCCGGCGTACGCACCGGTGGCCGACGCACGGCCGCCGTACGCCGCACCGGCGACGCCCGCACAGGCGGGGCCCCCGCCGCAGGGCGCCCCCGCGGCGCATCCGTCCCAGCAGCCGTACGGCCAGCCCGCCCCGGGCGTCGCACCGCCTCCGCCCTACGTCCCCCCGGCCGCGCCGGCTCCCGCCGACGCCGCCGGCGATGCGCCCAACCCGGGCGCGCCGGGACAGGACCCTGCGGCCGACGACGATGACGGCGCCGCCTCCGGCCCCCGCCCGTCGTGATCCACGCCGCCGGCTCCCTCCCGCAGGCCCTCACGGCGGCAGTTCCGCCGCTGACGCCCGACCCCGATGAGGCGCGCCGCTGGGCGGAGCAGGAGCTGACGAATCCCGTCTACGCCGAGGCGCAGCCCACGCCGTTCGATCTGTTCGCCCGTGCGGTCGCCGATTTCCTCGGCGACCTGCTGAACCCGCAGCTTCCAGCGGGTCTCGAATCGGTCTTCGCGATCGTCGCCGTCGCGGTGGTCGTCGTGCTGATCATCGTGGCGTTCGCGATCTGGGGCGTGCCCCGCGCGACTCCCCGCGGCACGCCCGCCTCAGCCGTGCTCTTCGGCGAGGCCGAGAGCCGCACGGCTCGCCGGCTGCGCACCGACGCCGAGGAGGCGGCGGCGCGCGGCGCGTGGGACGACGCCGTGGTGCTGCGCTTCCGCGCCCTGGCGCGGAGTCTGACCGAACGGGGCGTCGTGGATGCTCCGCCCGGCGCTACGGTGCACGCCTTCGCGCGGGCGGCCGCCGTGGCGTTCCCCGACTTCGCCGCCGCGCTCGAGACCGCAGCCGACGGGTTCGACGACGTGCGGTATCTGCGCCGGCCCGGTACGGCGGAGCTGTACGCGAGCGTGACCCGCCTCGACGACGAGATCGCCGCATCCCGCCCCGCCGTGCTCCCGGGGGTGCCCGCGTGAGCGCACCCGCAGCGACGAACCGACGCGCATCGGTGAGCTCGTCCTCACCTCCCCGCAGGCGCCGCGCCGCGATCACGTGGGTCGCGATCGCCGCCGGATTCATCGTCGTCGGGATCGTCGGCTCGCTGCTCGCCGGCATCGGCGAGCGCGCCGCCCGCGGATCGCTCGACCCCGAGTCAGCAGGCCCCGGCGGAACCCGCGCGCTGGCCGAGGTGCTGAGGAACAACGGTGTCGAGGTGGTGGTGGAGCGCTCGTGGCAGAACGCCCGGGATCTGCTCGAGGAACAGGATGCGACCCTGTTCCTGCCCGACACCCCGAACCTCTCCGCCGAGGCCGTCGAGTCCCTCGTCGAAACCGCAACCGCCACCGTGTTCGGCGACCCCGCATCCCGGGTGCTGCGCACGTACTTCGACGGCGCCGTGCCCACCGGCTTCGCCACCGAGACGCTGGCTCCGGCGTGCGCGCTGCCGACGCCCGCGCGGGCCGGAGACGCGACCATCGGCGGATTGTTCAGCGCCGGTGGCGCGCAGGCGACGTGCTATCCCGATGGAGAGGCGTATGGCCTCCTCGGCAGCGGCTCGGTCACGGCCATCGACGCCGACGGCGTCTTCACCAACGACGCCCTGGCGGACGAGGGCAACGCGGCGCTCGCGATCGGGCTGCTCGGCGCGCACGAGCGCGTGGTCTGGTACGTCGCCTCGGCCGGCGACACCGACCTGCCGGTCACCGACCCGACGCTCGGCGAACTGACCCCGCCGTGGGTCACCCCCGCGATCACCCTGCTCGTGCTCGCCGGCCTGGTCGCGGGCATCTCCCGCGGGCGCCGGTTCGGGCCCCTCGTGGCCGAGCGGCTTCCCGTCACCGTGCGGGCCGGCGAGACCGACGAGGGCCGCGGGCGCCTGTATGCGGCCGCCCACGACGCCCCGCACGCGGCGGCGCAGCTGCGCCGAGGCGCCGTCCGCCGCCTCGCCGGCATGGTCGGCCTCGGTCCCGGGGACCCCGCCGATCGCGTCGCCGATGCCGTCGCCGACCTGCTCGGTGCCGACCGTCGCGCCGTGCGCGGCATCCTTCTCCTCGACGTTCCGCGCACGGACCGGCAGCTCGTCGAGCTCTCCGACCGCCTGCGCGGCCTCGAATCCGCCGTGCGCGCACGGCTGCACACCCCTGGCGAAAGGACCCGGACGTGACCGACGAGACCCCCCGCGACGACGACCTGCGCGCGGCGATGAACCGCGTGCGCCTCGAGGTCGGCAAGGCCGTGATCGGTCAGGACGGCGTCGTGACCGGCCTGCTCATCGCGCTGCTCGGCCGTGGGCACGTGCTTCTCGAGGGGGTGCCGGGCGTCGCCAAGACGCTGCTCGTGCGCGCCTTCAGCCGCGCACTCGGACTGGACACCAAGCGCATCCAGTTCACCCCCGACCTCATGCCCGGAGACGTCTCCGGGTCGCTCGTCTACGATGCGCGCACCGGCGAGTTCGAGTTCCGGGAGGGCCCGGTCTTCACCCACGTCGTGCTCGCCGACGAGATCAACCGCACGCCGCCCAAGACGCAGTCGGCCCTGCTGGAAGCCATGGAGGAGCGTCAGGTCTCCACCGACGGCGTCTCGCGCGCCCTGCCCGACCCGTTCCTCGTCGCCGCGACGCAGAACCCCGTCGAGCACGAGGGCACCTACACCCTGCCCGAGGCGCAGCTCGACCGGTTCCTCCTCAAGCTCATCGTCGACCTGCCGCAGCGCGACGCCGAAGTGGCCGTGCTGCGCCGTCACGCCGAGGGCTTCTCTCCGCGCGACCTCGACGCCGCGGGTCTCGCACCGGTGGTCACCGTGGACGAGATCCACGCCGCCCAGCGGGCGGCTGCCGCGGTGTCCGTCGCCGACGACGTGCTCGGCTACGTGGTCGATCTCGCGCAGGCGACGCGGCGCAGCCCGTCGGTGCAGCTGGGCGTCAGTCCCCGCGCGACGACCGCGCTTCTGGCGGCCGCGAAGGTATGGGCGTGGCTCGGCGGCTATCCCGCCATCACGCCCGACCATGTGCAGACGATGCTCGTGCCGACCTGGCGGCACCGCATCCGTCTGCGCCCCGACGCGGAGCTCGAGGGGGTCTCGGTCGACTCGGTGCTGGCCTCGGTCGTCCAGCAGACCCGCGTTCCGGTCTGACCGTGTTCGTCACCTGGCGCCTGTCTCTGCTGGTCGCCGTCGGCGTCGTTCCGGTGGTGGCGGCGTCGGCTCTGGGCGGCGTCGACGCGTGGGTCGCGGCGGCGCTGTGGGTCATGCTGTGCGCGCTTCTCACAGTGGTGGATGTGGCCACCGCCACCTCTCCGCGGGTGCTGCGCGTCTCCCGCGACGCACCGGCGAAGACCCTGCTCGGTGCGCAGACGTCGGTGCGGCTGCGGATCGCCAACACCGGCTCCCGCCGCATCCGCGGACGGCTGCGCGATGCGTGGCAGCCGACGGCGGGCGCCCCCTTCGAGCGTCTGCCGCTGGAGATCCCACCCGGTGAGCGGCGTGACCTCGTGGTGCCGCTTCTCCCCCGTCGGCGCGGCACGCTCGCGAGCGAGATGGTGGTGGTGCGCTCGCACGGGCCGCTCGGACTCGCCGGACGCCAGCGCGCGATCCCGTCGCGGGGCGAGGTCCGCGTGCTGCCGCCGTTCACCTCTCGGCGTCATCTGCCGTCGCGGCTGGCACGCCTGCGCGAGCTCGACGGCAACACCAGCATCCAGGTGCGGGGGCAGGGCACCGAGTTCGACTCGCTGCGGGAGTACGTGCGCGGCGACGACGTGCGCTCGATCGACTGGCGGGCGACCGCGCGTGCCGGCACGACGATGCTCCGCACGTGGCGGCCGGAGCGCGATCGGCACGTCGTCATCGTCGTCGACACCGGTCGCACGGCGGCCGCCCGCGTCGGCGACGGCATCCGGCTGGATGCCGCGATGGAGGCGTCGCTCCTGCTCGCGGCGCTTGCGGCCCGGGCGGGCGACCACGTGCACCTGGTGATGTTCGACCGCGTCACCCGCGCACGCGTGACCGGCGTCGACGGCCCGGGGCTGCTGGCGACGATGGTCGAGGCGATGGCGGGCGTCGAGGCGCAGCTGATCGACACGGACTGGGACGCCGCGCATGCTCAGGTGCGAGCCCTCACCAATCGCCCGGCGCTGGTCGTCCTGCTCACCGCGCAGGACGACGTCGACAGCGCGCGGGCGTTCCTCGGATCGCTGCCCGCACTGACCGCGCGGACGCGGGTGGTCGTCGGCACCGTCACCGACAGCGCCGGGAACCGACCGGATCGAGAGGACGCCGTCGATGTCTACCGCGCCGCGGCGCGGGAACGCGGCGCCTTCGAGGCGTCACGTGTCGCGGAGGCCATCGCCCGTGCCGGGGGCGACGCGATCGCCGACACACCAGACGGGCTGCCGCCGCGGATCGCCGACCGCTACCTCGCGCTGAAGGCCGCCGGCCGACTGTAGACGCCGGCCCCACCCACCGGCAGAGCCCGCACACCAGCAGGGCCCGCCGCCGCGCGAGGCGGTGACGGGCCCTGGAATCACCCGGGTGTCAGACGAGATCGAACCGGTCGAGTTCGGTGACCTTGCCCCAGGCTGCGACGAAGTCGCGCACGAACTTCTCGTTCGCGTCGTCGCTCGCGTACACCTCGGCGAGCGCGCGCAGCTCGGAGTTCGAGCCGAACAGCAGGTCGGCGCGGGTGCCGACGCCGACGGGTGCGCCGGAGCCGTCCTTGGTGCCCATGAACGCGTGACCGCCCTTGTCCAGCGGCTTCCACGTCGTGCCGAGGTCGAGCAGGTTCACGAAGAAGTCGTTCGACAACACGCCCTTGCGGGTGGTGAGCACACCGTGATCCGAGCCGTCCCAGTTCGCACCCAGCGCACGCATCCCTCCGACGAGCACCGTCATCTCCGGTGCCGACAGGGTCAGCAGGTTCGCCTTGTCGATGAGGTGGTACTCACCGGGCATGGTCGCCTTCGGGCCGTAGTAGTTGCGGAACCCGTCGGCGGCCGGCTCGAGGAACTCGAACGACACCGCGTCCGTCTGCTCCTCGCTGGCGTCGGTGCGGCCCGGGTGGAACGGCACCTCCGCGTCGACACCGCCGTCACGCGCCGCCTTCTCGACCGCGGCATTGCCCGCGAGCACGATGAGGTCGGCCAGCGAGACCTTCTTGCCGTCGGTGCGGCCGTCCTCGAACGAGGCCTTGACACCCTCGAGCACGCTCAGCACCTTCTGCAGCTGGGCGGGGTTGTTGACCTCCCAGTCCTTCTGCGGGGCCAGGCGGATGCGCGCGCCGTTGACGCCGCCGCGCTTGTCGCTGCCGCGGAAGCTCGACGCGGCGGCCCACGTGGTGCCGACGAGTTCGGCGACGGTGAGCCCGGCATCCATGATCTGCGCCTTGAGGGCCCGCGCGTCGTCGGCGTCGATCAGCTCGTGGTCGACGGCCGGAACGGGGTCCTGCCAGATGAGGTCCTCGGCGGGCACCTCGGAGCCGAGGTAGCGCACCTTCGGTCCCATGTCGCGGTGGGTGAGCTTGAACCACGCCCTCGCGAACGCGTCGGCGAAGGCCTTCGGGTCGTCCTTGAAGCGACGCGAGATCCGGTCGTACTCGGGGTCGGTGCGCAGCGCGAGGTCGCTCGTGAGCATGCGGGGCTCGCGGCGCCCGTCGGAGTGGGCCAGCGGCACCATGTCGGCCCCGCCGCCGTCCACCGGACGCCACTGGTGGCCGCCTCCGGGGCTCGTCATGAGCTCCCACTCGTACGCGTACAGGATGTGGAAGAACTCGTTGTCCCAGCGGGTCGGGTGGTAGGTCCAGGTGACCTCGAGCCCGGAGGTGATGGTGTCATCGCCCTTGCCGGTGCGGAAGTTGTTCTTCCAGCCCAGCCCCTGCTGCTCGAGGCCGGCAGCCTCGGGGTTGTCCTCGATGTTGGTGTCGGGCGCCGCGCCGTGGGTCTTGCCGAAGGTGTGGCCGCCGGCGATGAGCGCGACGGTCTCCTCGTCGTTCATCGCCATGCGACCGAAGGTCTCCCGGATGTCGCGCGCCGACGCCATCGGGTCGGGGTTGCCGTTCGGGCCCTCGGGGTTGACGTAGATGAGGCCCATCTGCACGGCGGCGAGGGGCTTCTCCAGCTCGCGGTCGCCGCTGTAGCGCTCGTCGCCGAGCCACGTGGTCTCCGGGCCCCAGTACACGTCGGCGTCGGGTTCCCACACGTCGGCACGGCCGCCGGCGAAGCCGAAGGTCTCGAAGCCCATGTCTTCGAGGGCGACGTTTCCGGCGAGGATCATGAGGTCGGCCCACGACAGGTTCTGACCGTACTTCTTCTTCACCGGCCACAGCAGGCGGCGTGCCTTGTCGAGCGAGACGTTGTCGGGCCAGCTGTTCAGCGGCGCGAAGCGCTGCTGGCCGGCGCCGCCGCCTCCGCGACCGTCCGTGATGCGGTAGGTGCCGGCGCTGTGCCAGGCCATGCGGATCATGAGGGGTCCGTAGTGACCGAAGTCGGCGGGCCACCAGTCCTGCGACGTGGTCATCACCTCGGCGATGTCGGCCTTCACTGCGGCGAGGTCGAGGCTTCCGAAGGCGGCCCTGTAGTCGAAGTCCTCGCCCAGCGGGTTGGCGACGGCCGGGTTCTTCGCGAGCACCTTGAGGTTGAGCTGGTTGGGCCACCACACGCGGTTCGCGTCGCCCGTGGTCGGATGCGGCTGGTCGCCGTGGATGACGGGGCAGGTGCCCGCAGCGGCGTCGTTCGGGCTCGGTCGGGTCTCGCCGTCGGCGCGCTCGCTCTCGGGGGTGTCGATGTCGGTGACCGACTGGTCGATCTCGGTGTCGGAGCCGATGCCGGCGGGGTTCTCGTCAGCGTTCGTCATGGGGTTCCTTCCTGGGGACGAGGGTGGACGGAGAGGGGTAGGTCTTCGTAAGTCATGCGGCGGCGGCGCACCGGGCGCACACGCCCCAGAACGTGACCTCGGCGGTGTGCACCGCGAAGCCCCGCGTGTCGGACGGGTGCAGGCACGGCGCGGCGCCGGTCACGCAGTCGACGTCTTCGACACGTCCGCACTGGGTGCAGACGAGATGGTGGTGGTTGTCGCCGACGCGGAGTTCGTAGAGGCCGGCCTGGCCCGCCGGCTCGATCCGGCGCGCGATGCCCGCCTCGACGAAGTCGCCGAGAGCGTTGTAGACGGACTGCTTGCTCGTGCCGGGGAGACTCTCCCGCACACGATCGAAGAGCGGTTCGGCTGCGATGTGCGCGGCGCCGTGAAGGGCGGAGAACACAGCGCGCCGCGTATCGGTCACCCGCAACCCGGCTGCGCGCAGTGACGCTTCGACATCATGCGCTTCGGGGCTCGTCATACCCCCACTCTACCGTTCTTTTGACAAATTCAAAACAACGAGCGGCTGTCGCGCAGGTGGCGCGCTCTGGTCGGCGCCGGGGCCTGCCAGTACCCTGAGCGCATCGGAAAGGAGGCGCGCGATGAGCAACGATCCGCGTCCTGAGAAATCCATCCCACCCACCGACCTCGAACACACCCCGCCGCCGGGCGGACCGACCCTCGGCGCCAAGCTCGCCGCGGAAGGGTTCGGAACCTTCCTGCTCGTCTTCGGACTCATCGGAACAGCGCTGTTCGCGAACCACTTCGCCGATGCCGAGCGCGTCTTCGCCCCCGGGATCGTCTATATCGCCGCCTCGTTCGCCGTCGGACTCGCGGTGATCATCGGCGCCTACGCGTTCGGTCCGATCTCGGGCGGGCACTTCAACCCCGCCGTCACCCTGGGCCTGGCCGCCGCCGGCAGGTTCCCGTGGCGCGGCACACTCGCCTACATCGGCGCTCAGATCGTCGGCGGCCTCGTCGCCACCACCGTGCTGGTGCTCATCGGCCTCTTCGGCCCGGCGGGCTGGCTGCCCGCCGCGCAGGACAGCGGATTCGCCAGCAACGGATGGGATGCGCTCTCGCCCGGTGGGTTCGGCATGCCGGCGGCGATCATCATCGAGATCATCCTCACGGGGCTGTTCCTGCTCGTGATCCTCGGTGTCACGCACCCCACCCGCGGCACGAAATTCGCGGGCCTCGCGATCGGGCTGTCGCTCACCCTCATCCACTTGGTGAGCATCCCCGTGGACAACACCTCGGTCAACCCGGCGCGGTCCCTGGCGACGGCGGTGTACGGCGGCGGCGAGGCGCTCGTGCAGCTGTGGGTGTTCCTTCTGTTCCCCGTGGTGGGTGCCGTGCTCGCCGGCTTCGCCTATCGCGCGCTCTTCGACAGCGAGGTCGGCGGCTCCTAGCCCGCGTAGAGGGTGGGCGTGCCGGCCTCGTACTCGGTGAGGTCACCGGTCTCCCCGGCACGGCGGGCCCGCCCTCCCACGACGACCATGTAGAACACGAAGGCGCCGAGCGCGAGCGCTCCGATGCCGATCTTGACCGGCCACGGCCAGGGCTGCGCGGTGACGAAGCCCTCGATGAGACCGGCGACGGCGAGCGCCAGAACGAGCCCGAGCGCGACGGTCGCCAGCGAGCGCCCCGCCTCGGCGAGCGCCTGCCCACGGGAACGCCGTCCGGGCGCGACCCAGGCCCAGAAGATGTGCAGCCCGGCGGCGCCCGCGACGAAGATGCAGGTCAGCTCCAGCAGGCCGTGCGGGAGGATGTAGAGCACGAACACGTCACCACGGCCGAAAGCGAACATGATCGCGGCGGCCGTGCCCACGCCCACCGCGTTCTGCACGAGCACCATGATCGGCCAGATGCCGGTGATGCCGAACATCACGCACTGCGCCGCTATCCACGCGTTGTTGGTCCAGACGGTGCCGGCGAAGACCGCCGCGGGGTTCTCGGAGTAGTACTCGGCGAAGTCGTTCTCGGCGTACTGCTCCAGCGCCGCCTGAGGTCCGAGACTTGCGACGAGCGCCGGGTCGGCGGCGACCCATGCCGCCACGATCGCGCCCACGGCGACGAAGGCGACCGCGATGACCAGCGTCGTCCATCGCAGCCGGTGGAGCGCCGCCGGCAGCTGCAGGGCGAAGAAGCGCGGGATCTGCCGCAGCACGTTCTCGGGAGCACCGGTCAGGCGCAGACGCGCCCGGGAGAGCATCGTCGAGACGTGGTCGCCGTGCGGGGTGCGACCGGCCGAGGTCTTGATGTCGGCGAGATCCGCGCTCGCCGATCGGTATCGCGTGACGAGCTCGTCGACCTCGTCGCCGGTGGGCCGGCGCATGCGGCTGAGCGCATCCAAACGGTCCCATTCCTCGCGCCGGGCGGCAGTCAGGGCGTCGAGGTCCACCTGGTTAACTGTACCCATGAGCACGCCGGCGCCGACCGTGGTCGAGATCCACCAGGACGAGGTGCTCACCGGTGAGGCCGTCGCGCTCGATGTGCAGCCGGTCGGCTTCTTCCTGCGGGCGCTCAGCGCCCTGATCGACGTGCTCGTCGGTATCGCGGTGCTTCTGCTGTTCGTGGCGATCGTCGGATGGCTCGGGAGCCTCGGGATGCTCGACACCGATGTGCTCCCGATCGTGACGATCGTCGTCGCGGTGCTGGTGATGGTGGTGATCCCGACCACGGTCGAGACGGCCACGCGGGGTCGCAGCCTCGGCCGGCTCGCCGTCGGCGCGCGGGTCGTGCGCATCGACGGCGGCGCATCCGGATTTCGCCAGGCCTTCATCCGCGCTCTCACCGGAGTGCTGGAGATCTGGCTCACCGTGGGTGCGCTCGCCGCCGTCGTCGGCGCGTTCACACCACGCTCCCAGCGCCTGGGCGACCTGCTGGCCGGCACCTATGCGGAGCGCACGCGCACGCCGCCGCTGCCTGCGCCGGCACCGGGCGTGCCATCCTCGCTCCTGTCGTGGGCCGAGACCGCCGACGTCGCTCACCTTCCGCCCGGCCTCTCCCGGCGCATGGCGCAGTTCGTGCGGCAGGCCGAGCACATGATGCCGGGCGCGCGCAGCCGCGTCGCCCTGTCACTCGCCGAGGAGGCCGCCTCGCACGTCTCCCCCGTGCCGCATGCCGACCCGGAGACGTTCGTGCGCGCCGTCGTCGCCGTCCGCCGCGACCGCGAGCTGCGCGCTCTGGAGCTGCAGGCGCAGCGCGTGGCCCGCCTCACCCGCGGCCTCGGCGCCTGACGGCTACGGCGACCCCCGGCCCGGGCCCCAGCGGGCGCCCGCCCCGGCCCGGGCCCCATCCGTCCCTCCCCCATGTCCCACTTTCTGCGCTCATTCGGCGCCAAACCAGCAGAAACTGGGACACGCTCCAGGCCGAACCACATCCATGTCCCAATATCTGCGCTCATTCCGCGCCAAACGGACAGAAAGTGGGACATGCAGCGGCAGCGGCGTGGAGGCCGGAGCCGCATGCACGGCAGCGGCGCGCTCCCCGCGGCGCGCACCGCGGCAAGCGCACCCGCGCGGGCCTCGACCTGCGGCACCACCCCGGGCGGGGCAGGTCAGTAGCGGTAGTGGCCCAGCTTGTAGGGGCCCTCGACCGGAACCCCCAGGTAGGCGGCCTGCGCCTCGGTCAGCTCGGTGAGCTCGACACCGAGTGCGGCGAGGTGCAGGCGAGCGACCTTCTCATCGAGCACCTTCGGCAGCACGTAGACGCCGAGGGGGTACTGCTCCGGGCGCAGGTAGAGCTCGATCTGCGCGAGAACCTGGTTGGTGAACGAGGCACTCATCACGAACGAGGGATGCCCGGTGGCGTTGCCGAGGTTCAGCAGGCGCCCTTCGCTCAGCACCAGCACGCTGCGGCCGTTCGGCAGACGCCACTCGTGCACCTGCGGCTTGATCTCGACCTTCTCGACGCCCTCGAGAGCCTCGAGCCCGGCCATGTCGATCTCGTTGTCGAAGTGACCGACGTTGCCGACGACGGCGAGGTGCTTGAGGCCGAGGAGGTGCTCCGCCGTCACGACGTCGCGGTTGCCGGTGCCGGTGATCACGATGTCGACGTCGCCGAGGACGGTGTCCAGGCGCGCGACCTGGTACCCGTCCATGGCGGCCTGGAGCGCGCAGATGGGGTCGACCTCGCCGATGATGACGCGGGCGCCCTGACCACGGAGGGCCTCGGCGGCGCCCTTGCCGACGTCGCCGTAACCGGCGACGAACGCGACCTTGCCGCCCATGAGCACATCCGTCGCCCGGTTGATGCCGTCGGGCAGCGAGTGGCGGATGCCGTAGACGTTGTCGAACTTCGACTTCGTGACGGAGTCGTTGACGTTGATCGCGGGGAACAGCAGACGATCGGATGCGGCCAGCTCGTAGAGACGGTGCACCCCGGTGGTCGTCTCCTCGGTCACGCCGAGGATGCCGTCGGCCATACGCGTGAAGCGCTGCGGGTCGCGGGCGAGGCTACGACGAAGCGTCTCGAGCACGACGCGGTACTCCTCTGAGTCGCCCGCGACGGCGTCGGGCACCGCACCCGCCTTCTCGAATTCGACGCCCTTGTGCACGAGCAGGGTCGCGTCGCCGCCGTCGTCGAGGATGAGGTTCGGCCCGTCGAAGCCCTCCGCCGACCAGTCGAAGATGCGGTCGGCGAGGTCCCAGTACTCTGCGAGCGTCTCGCCCTTCCAGGCGAACACCGGAACCCCGCGCGGCTCGTCGACCGTGCCGTCGGGGCCGACGACGACGGCGGCGGCGGCTTCATCCTGCGTGGAGAAGATGTTGCAGCTGGCCCACCGCACCTGCGCACCCAGCGCGACGAGGGTTTCGATGAGCACCCCGGTCTGCACGGTCATGTGCAGGGAGCCGGCGATGCGCGCACCCTTCAGCGGCTGCGACGCGCCGAACTCGTCGCGAAGGGCCATCAGGCCCGGCATCTCGTTCTCCGCCAGCCGCAGCTGGTGGCGACCGGCGCCGGCGAGCGAGAGGTCGCGGACGGCGTGATCGGGAACGGTGCGGGTCGGCGCGGCGGTGTCGGAGGACATGCCTTCCATCATCCCACGTCGCCTGCGGGCACATGCCGAGGCGGACCGGCGGTCAGCCCTGGAGCGTCTCGTGGCGGATGACGACCCACCCGCGCGGCACGGAAAGCCGATCGGTGTGGGCGGCGCACAGATCGTGCGCGTGCGGATCGTTCGCGCGACCCAGGGGTCCCAGGGCGGCCATCTGGTCGCCGTAGTCGTAGGTCAGGGTCGACACCGCCTCGCGGGCGCATCCCACTTTGGAGCAGAGTCTCTCGCGCATCGGTCTCACCCTAGTGAGCTGTTCCGACAGCATCCGGATGCCGCGCCGCGCACCTAGGATGGGGCCATGGCGTGGAGACGTGCGAAGCCCTCGGCGACACCGGCCCGCCGGCCCGCCCGCCACGGCCGCCACGGGCGCGTCGGCCGCAGCCCGATCGTGCGCCCGCCGCTTCCTCCCATCGACACCCGCATCGAGCGATTCGACCTCGCCGTCGGTGCGGCGGCGGAATTCCTGCGCTCGGCGTGGGACGACCTGCGCGACGTGAGCTTCGAGATCGGCGATATGCCCGGAGAGACCGGTGATCGCGGCATTCCGCGGTGGACGGTGGACACCACCCGCAAGCGCATCATCGTGTGGCGACTGCCCATCGAGCGGCTGAGCCACCTGCACCGCGACGACGACCTGCACCGGCGCATGATGATCGAGAGCTGCGTGTTCCGCGCGGCCGCGGAGTATCTGGACATGGATCCGTGGGATCTCGGCCCCGAGCGCTTCCGCTACTTCTGAGCCGCCGCCCGCGGGCTCACGGGTAGACGGTGATCGCGTCGGAGGCCGCCTCGGACGGCCACACCGGGTAGCCGGCGAGAGCACCATCACCACTGAAAGACAGGCCGGCGTGGATGCCGTCGCCGCCGTCGTCGATGCTGTAGACCATGCGCGCGGTCAGCCGGAGCGTTGTCGACGTGCGCGCGGCGACGACGACCTCCTGCTCGTCCGAGCCGTCGATCGCGGCGATCGCGACGGTCATCTCCGTATCGGTGACGTTCGCGAGGGTGAGCTGCGGCTCGGGACCCGCCGGGGTCGCGAACGTGCTCGGCGTGCCGAGCTCGGGCGCCGGCATGTACCACGCGAAGTCGGCCGCCTCGCCCGATCCCGTCGCCTGCCACACCGAGGCGAGCAGCTCGACCTCACCGGTCACCTCGACGGTGTACTGACCGACCTCGAGGCCGCCCAGCTCCGCCTCGGTCGGGATGCCCGCCGTCAGCTCGATCGTGCGCTCGACCACGACCGACTGCAGGGCGTCGGATGCGGTGACCCGCACCGTCGCGGTCGTGTCGGTGACGGGCGCGAGCAGGCGGAGCACGGTGCCCGGCTCGTCGTCCTCCGGCTCGTCGGCGACGCCGACACCGGTGATGACCTGGCTCGTCTGCGGAGCGGAGACGGCGGATGTCTGCTCGACCCCTCCGGCGATGAGGCCCCGCGTGATGCTGGACTGCACGGATGCGTGCACGGGCGCGCCCACGGCGGTCACGCGCACGACGGGGCTGGCTTCGCCGAGGATGAGCCCGGCGAGGGGGATGATGCGCTGGCTGCCGGCTGCCACGACGACGTCGGCGCCGCCGGGGGGTTCGATCGCGCCCTGTGCGCCGTAGGCGGTCAGCTGCACGGTCGCCGCGACATCGCCGGGGTTGGACAGCAGCACGAGGTCGGCGGATCCGGTGGCGGTGGATCCCGCGACGAGCCAGGATTCCATCAGCGCCGGCCGGCAGGGCGAAGCGGCGTAGCCGCGCAGGTCTTCGTCGGCGACGGTCGCGGAGCCGGCGGCTGCGACGTCGACGCGGTCCTCGCCGTCGGGCTCCGCGACCAGGGCGACGGCGCTCTCCTCCTCGCCCAGGGTGGGGGCGGGAAGCGCGGTGAGTTCGGGATCGGCGTCGGCTTCGCTCGTGCCCAGCGTGAAGGTGGAGTCCGCGGCGGAGACGATGCCGGCCGCATCCTCGACGTCGCGCCCGGTGGCCAGCAGATCGCCCGTGCACGCGGCGATGCTCTCCTCCGCCGCGGGACGCTCCTGGATCGACGGCGCCGTGCGGTCGATCTGCGGCCACGGCACCGACACCGCGGTGACGACGGCCACGACGAAGCCGATCCCGACCAGGGTGCCCACGAGCATCCGGGCGCTGGTGGTCGCCCAGCGGAAGGTGCGCTTGTCGCTCATGTGCCCTCCTGCCAGTACGGGCCGACGATGCGCGAGGTGCGTCGCGCGCCACGGCGGGATGCGGCGGTCGGCAGCGCGAGCAGCAGCGCGATGACGACGACGAGCAGCTGCGCGGCACCGACGACGACGGCGATCTGCGCGACCCACGCCGGCGCGGCTGCGCGCGGCGCGACCTCGTCGGAGACGCGCCACAGCACACCCTTGCTGGTGTCGCCCACCGGGTCGAGGCCGTTGCGCTGGTCGAGCGCGGTGGTCGCCGACAGCTGCAGTTCGCGAGCGCCGGATGCGTCGGGGTCGGCCGGGGGCGCCAGCAGCACGAAGCCGACGCCGTGCGCGGCGAGCCGGTCGACGGCGTCGTCGGCGGTGGAGGTCACGAGGTCGACGGCGATGTCGGCGAGTTCGCGGTCGGCCGCCGTCGGCACGGCGCGGGTGGACAGGAGGGTCGTCTGCCCGCCGAGCGTCTCGCTGCCGCCCCACACGACCTCCGCTGACAGTCCGCCGTCGGACTGCGGAGTGAGCAGGATGGTTCCCACGTCGGGGTCGTCGCGGCCCTCGGCGGCGACATATGCCGGCAGGGTGCTCTCGGGGCCGTTGGTGAGCAGGCTCGCCTCACGGGCGAGGGCGGTCAGCGACGGCACCGCCAGCACCACGATCGCGAGCGCAGCGGCGATCGCGATCGATCCGCGAGCGGACGACAGCCGTGGCGCGAGCCCGGCGTCGAGGGCGACCGCCGCCGCGCCGACCGCGCCGATCCACGCCAGACTGAGCCCGCTCCCCGGCCACACGGCGATCGTGAGCGCCTGGTCGAAGACGACGACGATGCCGACCGCGACGAAGGCGGTGCCGAATCCGAGCGCAGAGATCACCAGCAGGGTCACGCCGGCGGCCCAGCGCTGGGTGAGCGGGGCGAAGAGCGCGAGCACCGCCACCGGGGCCGACAAAAGCGGCACCCACCAGGTGGCGACGCCGGGGAGGAACTCCTGCCAGCCCGCCATGTCCGGGGTCGGGATGCCGGCGGCGAGGAGGCCCCGACCGGTCGGATCGGCCGCCACCTGCGGGCCCGCCCACGGCACCCCGGGATCGGCGAATAGGCCGAACACGTCGCCGGTGCGCACCTGGTCGATGATCAACGGCGCGAAGAGCACGACGGTCGGGATGACGAGCCAGATGAGCCGGGCGACGCCGTTTCCGCCGCGCATCACGACCGACAGGATGATCGCGCCCGTCCACACCACGGCGAAGGCGGGGGCGAGCGACGGAGCGCACGCGACCACCGCGGCCAGCAGCAGCGAAGCCACCCCGGAGGCGACCCAGGTGCGATGCGCGATGGAGCCGGCGTAGAACAGCCACGGCAGCAGCAGGTGCACGAGGACGGCGGTGGGCCGCCCGTCGACGAGAGCGACGAGGAACATCGGCGCGAGCGTCCACAGTGCCCCCACCATCACCCGCAGCGAACCGCGATCGGTCACGCGCACCGCCGCGAACCAGCCCCCGAGGGCGGCGAGCGGCAGCGCGAGGATCCACAGCACGACGATCGCGTGCGACGGCTCGAACGGCGACAGCGAGCCGATGACGGCGATGACGGCCGAGAACGGGTCGGCAGCGCCGATGGTCTCCCAGCCGAGCGGGCGCAGGCCGAAGGCCGCATCCGCCCACAGCTGCGCGACGGTGGCACGGAGGGGCTGCAGCGCTCCCCCGCCGAGCACGGGCCACGCCAGCAGGCTCGCGAACGAGGCGACCGAGACCACGAGAGCGGCGAGCACGAGCCACGCGCCGCCCTTGGTGAAGAAGCCCAGCTCACCGCGCACCGGCGCCGAGTCGACGACGCCGCGGTCTTCGTCCAGGCGCTGGCGCAGCTGATGTCCGGTGAACCGCAGCGGCGCGATCTGCGCCCACGAGGCCCGCCGGCTGCGGCGGATGCGGCCGCGTGACCGTGCGATCGCCGGCACGCGCAGGGCGACGACGACCGCAGCGGCCCACTGCGGCCACACCAACCCCGGCTGCTTGCGCACGAGGAACACGGCCGACAGCCACAGGGCCAGCGGCAGCAGCGAGAGCCAGTGCAGGAACACCGCCGGCGCGGGAGCGTAGGCGAGGCGTCGATGCAGCTGGGCGGTGCGCACCGCGCGCGCCCCGCGGCGCCGGGCTCGGCCGTTGCGCGGGGCGGGCAGGCCCGCGACCCCGTCGCCGGCGACGGCCACGAGCGCGGTCGGAACGAGCGAGATGCGCGAGCCGGCGAGGCGCGCGCGCACCGCGAGGTCGAGCCCCTCGTCGGCGCCGCCGAGGGCGGGATCGACCCCCTCGAGGGCACGCCACGCGTCGGATCGCACCAGTACGCCGCGCACGTCGGAGCCGAGCACGTCGTGCGTCACGTCGTGCTGCCCCTGGTCGAGCTCGTCGTCGGCGAGACCCACCGAGCGCCCGGTGGCCGTCATCGACACCCCGAGCGAGACGATCTCGGAGCGGTCTTCCCACCGCACGAGCTTCGGAGCGACGAACGCGACGGAGGGCGCCAGTTCGAGGGCGCCGGCGAGGCGGGTGAGCGCATCGGGCTCGGGGGCGGTGTCCTGCGCGAGCAGCCAGACCGCGTCTCCGTCGAGGCGGTGGGTGCCCAGGGCGGTGGCGGCGGCGAAGGAGGTGCCGGCGGAGGCGGTGATGACCGATTCCGCGCCGGATGAGGCCGCGAGTTCACGAACGGCGGCGTCTTCACCGCAGATCACGATCGTCAGCGCGTCGACGGGGCGCCGCTGCTCGTTCAGCGCCGCGAGGGTGCGCCGCAGGTGGAACGCGGCCGACGGACGACCGTCGGGGCGCACCACGAGGAGGGCATGGACACGGGCGGGCATGGCCAGGTAAGCCTATGCGGGCGGCGCGACGAGGGTCGCGCGCACGCGCCGGGAGCGCCGCATCCCGCGGCGGCAGTGGCGGATCAGCTCGCGCGGCGCTTGAGCTTGCGCCGTTCGCGTTCGGACAGGCCGCCCCAGATACCGAACCGCTCGTCGTTCTGGAGCGCGTACTCGAGGCATTCGTCACGCACATCGCACGAGGTGCAGATGCGCTTGGCGTCGCGCGTCGAGCCGCCCTTCTCCGGGAAGAACGCCTCCGGGTCGGTCTGGGCGCACAGCGCGTCTGTCTGCCACGCGAGTGCATTCTCGTCGTCGGTCTCGGCTGGACGTCGCACGCCCGGCACGCCGAGCTGTACGGGATCGACGAACCAATTCTCGGGAACGCCGGAACGGTAACCCGTCATCTTGCTCTCCCACCTCGTGGTTTCCCCCCACGCCGGTCCGCGTGTTGGGAATAATTACACAGGTGTAGTTCCCCACGGTCAAGTCGCAGATCGTAAAGCCTCACCCCCGGGTTGAAGCTTCGCGACGCGCCGTCGGCGTGTCGCGGCAGATCACGATGCGGCCACGAAGCCGGGCGCTCGAATGCGGCTACGCGGCCGAGCCGTCGGGTGCGACGAGATCGGGTCTACGCGATGAACCCCGTTGAGGCGATGAACACCGTGCCCGTGCCGCGCAGCACCGCGCCTTCGGCGTCGGGGGTGACGAGCACGGCCCGACCGGGCGTGAGGGCGAGGTCGTCTCCCGCGGACTCGACCGTGACCTCGCCGGCCGTCGCGAGCAGGATCGCGGTGTCGGAGACGGGCACCCGCACCGGGGTGTCGGCCCCCACATCCGCCCGTCGCAGCGTGAAGTCGGGCGCGGGGGTCGGATAGCGCCACAGGCCCTCGCCGACCTCGTGCGCGTCGACGCGGGGCGCCGGGCCGGGCGACGGTGTCAGCACCGAGACGAGTTCGCCGACGTCGATGTGCTTAGGGGTGAGACCGCCGCGCAGCACGTTGTCACTGGCGGCCATGAGTTCGACCCCGAGCCCCGCGACGTAGGCGTGCAGCACGCCGGCGGGCACGTAGAGTCCCTCCCCCGGTGCGAGCGAGACGAGGTTCATGAGCATCGCCACGATCACACCCGGGTCGGACGGATAGGCCTGCGCCAGGTGGGCGACGAGATCGAGCTCGGCGTCGAAGCCGGCGCCGCGGGGTGCGTCGAGGGCCGCACGGATCAGCGCGTCGACCTCATCCTGAGCCTCGCCGGAGAGCAGCCAGGCGATCACGGCGGAAAGGGACGCCTCCGCGTCGGCGTCGTCGAGGCGGGCGGAGAGCACCGCGCCCGTCGGGCCGAGCAGCGCGAGCAGCCGGCGGGTGTCGGCGAGCGCGCGCAGGCCGGCGAGCGCCAGGAACTCGTCGCTGACGGCGACGATCAGCTCGGGCTTGTGGTTGTCGTCGCGGTAGGTGCGGTGGCCCGCGTCGCGCGGGATGCCGGCCCGCTCCTCCCGCGCGAAGCCGGCCTCGGCCTGCTCCTTCGACGGGTGCGCCTGAATCGACAGCGGCGATCCGGCCGCGAGGAGCTTCATCAGGAACGTCAGCTTCGCCGGGGCTCCCGCGGCGCCGCCTTCTTCGGCGAGCCACGCGTCGAGGGTGCGGCCGTCGGCGGTGATCGCCGGGTTGCCGGGGTGGTCGCCGAGCCAGACTTCGGCCTCGGGTCGTCCGGTGGGCTCGCGACCCTCGAGGCGGGCGATGAGATCGGTCGAGCCCCAGGCGTAGTCGCGGGGGGTGTTCGTCAGGGGAACCAGCACGCCTCCAGACTAGGGCGACGCGCACCGCGTCTTCACCGGCGATCCCGGTACCCTGAACACCTGATGGCCGTCCACACGAAACACCCGGTGTCGGCGCCGCCGGCCGCCCCCGCCCGCGAGAAGACCGGTCACCTGCTGCTGCGCGCGTGGTGCATCTTCGTGCTCACCCTCGCCATCGGCGGCGTCTCGTGGGCGAACGCGTTCGGCGTGCCCATCGCCTCGGTGATCACCGTGCTCGCCGCGCTGGTGTCGGTGGCGCTGTGGTTCACGATCCGCCCGCCGGTGCAGTGGCGGCGCCTGCCCTGGTACGCGCTGGTCTACGTCGCGTTCGCGGCGGCGTCGGTGCTGTGGTCGGCGTGGCCCGCGGCGACGGCGATCACGTGGTCGCTCCTGGCTCTCACGACCTTCCAGGCGCTGTTCGTCGGGGGCGTGCTGACCTGGCAGGAGCTCGTCCGCGCGATCTCGTCGGCGCTGCAGTGGGTGCTGTCGGTGTCACTCCTGTTCGAGCTGTTCGTGTCGGTCGTGCTGCAGCATCCGGTCATGCCGCAGTTCGCGGAGGCGCCGGAGGGGGTCGATCCGATCGTCTACTGGTCGCGCGACAACCTGTTCGACGGCGGCCGCATTCAGGGGGTCTTCGGCAACGCGAACCTGCTCGGGATCGTCGCCGCGCTCGCGATCATCGTGTTCGCCGTGCGCTACGCGTCGCAGACGCCGAAGCGGCACGGGCAGCTGTTCTGGGTCGTGCTCGCGGGCTACCTGCTGCTTCGTGCCGGCTCGGCGACCGCCTACCTCTGCCTCGCCGGCGCAGCATTGGTGCTGGCGACCGTGCTGCTGATGCGCACCGCGAAGCGGCCGGGTGAGCGCACCAAGTACTACGTCGCCTACGCGGTGATCGGCCTGGGCGGCGGGCTCACGCTGTGGTTCGGCCGCGACCTGATCTTCTCCGCGCTGGGGCGCGACTCCGACCTGACCGGCCGCGAGATGATCTGGGATGCGGTGCTGACGCGTGCGGGCGAGCGCCCGTGGGCGGGGTGGGGCTACTCCACGCCGTGGGTGCCGTGGGAGGCGAGCATCGACGGGTGGATCATCGATCACGACCAGACGGTGATGCAGGCGCACAGCATGTGGGTGGATGTGCTCTTCCAGCTCGGCGTGATCGGGCTGCTGCTCATCGGCCTCGCCTACTTCGCCTTCGTGTGGCGGTCGTGGTTCTTCGCCGTCGACCGTCCGCGCTGGGACCTGCGGGCCGACCGGCCCTACTCGGCGCTGTCGCTGCTGCCGACCCTCACCGGGGCGGTGCTGCTGGCGCAGGGCTTCTCGGAGTCGAATCCGCTCATGCTGTGGGGCTGGATGTTCGTGGTCATGTTCGCGTTCAAGATCAAGCAGTCGCCGCACATCGGCGAGGGGCCGATCGAGCAGCGCCTCGCGATCGAGCGGGGCGAGCTGATGAAGCAGGAGCCGTGACACCGGCCGCGCGCACCGCGTGGCTGACCGGCCTGCTGGCCTCGGCGCCCTTCGCGCGCGCCTATACCCTGGCCGCCCTCGGGGCGGTCTTCTCCTCCTTCGCGATCGAGCGCACCGCCGGTCTCGTCTCGTACGTGACGATCATCGTGGGCCTGTGCGTGCTCGGGCTCGGGATGCTGCTGGCGCGGCGCCGCGAGATCTCGCTCCTGCGACTGGTGCCGGTGTCGGTGGTGCTCTTCGTGGCGTGGGCGCTCGCCAGTACGTTCTGGAGTTCGGATTCCTCGGAGACGTGGTGGAACTGGGTGGCGCTCGCCGGCATCGCGTTCCTCGCGATCGTGATCGGCCACGTGCGCGACACGCTGCAGACCGTGCGGGCGCTCGGCGATGTGCTCCGCGTGCTGCTGGGCGCCTCCCTCGTCGTGGAGATCCTCTCCGGCATCCTCCTCGATGTGCCCTTCCGGTTCCTCGGCGTGCAGGGCAACATCGCCACCGAGGGGTCGATCCAGGGCATCTTCGGCACGCGCAACCTGCTGGGGTTCGTGGCCGTCATGGCGCTTGTGACGTTCCTCATCGAGTACCGCACGCAGTCGGTGCGGGTCGGCGTGTCGGTCGTGTCGGTGGTGCTCGCGGGGGCGCTGGGGTTCTTCAGCGACTCCCCCACCGTGCTCGTGCTCGCCGTCGGCGTGGGAGCCGCCGTCGCCGCCCTCGCATGGGTTCGGCACACACGAGCCGAGCGTCGCGGCGCGGTGCAGTGGTTCCTCGGTGGCGTCGTCATCATCGGGCTTGTGATCGGATACGTCGCGCGGCATCCGATCGTCGCGTTCCTCGGCGCGGGCACCGACTTCTCCACCCGCGTGACGCTCTGGAACACGATGGTCGACTACGTGCGGTTCGCCCCCATCGAAGGTCAGGGGTGGTACGGGCCGTGGGATGACACCGAATGGCCCTTCAACGCGCTCAACTACGTGCTGAACGCCGACCACGCGAGCGGCCTCAACGCGTACCTCGACGTGCTGCTGCAACTGGGCTGGGTGGGACTGCTGATCTTCCTCGCGCTGTGCAGCACAGCGCTGGTGCGCTCGTGGCTCGACGCGAGCGAGCGACGCTCGGTCGTCTACGCCTGGACGCCGCTCATGCTCGTGACGCTGCTCATCGACTCGATGTTCGAGTCGTTCACCCTGTCGGGCCTCGGGTGGCTGATGCTCGTGCTGTGCGCGGTGCGCGCCGGCCAGTCCCGCTCGTGGCGCGCTCGACTCCGCAGCGGCGAGGGATCTCCCGGGCTCGACCCCGAGGGTCTTCCCGATCTGGGGTCAGATCCAGGGCCCTCCGGAGGTCAGGCGGGGTAATCGGCGTTGTACCGGTCGAGCACCTCATCGAGGCTCGCATCCAGCTCGAGGCGCCCCTTCCTGAGGTAAAGACCGCGGTCGCAGAAACGCCGAAGGTCGCGCTCGTTGTGGCTGACGAAGAAGAGCGTCCGCCCTCCCGCCAGAAGCTCGTCGATCCGCGCATAGCACTTCTCCCGGAACGCTTTGTCGCCGACGGCGAGAACCTCGTCGACGAGCAGGATCGGCTCGTCGAGCTCGGAGACGACTGCGAAGGCCAAGCGGACCTTCATCCCGTTCGAGAGGTGCTTGTACGGCGTGTCGATGAAGTCCTCGAGTTCCGCGAACTCGATGATGCCGTCGAACCGGCGGTTGACCTCGGAGCGAGGCATGCCGTGCAGCCCGGCCGTGAGTCGTACGTTCTCTCGGACAGTGAGGTCACCGACGAAACCGCCGGTGATCTCGATGAGGGGAGCCACCCCCCCGTCGACGGTGACGGACCCCTCGTCCGGAAGCAATACTCCGGCGACGAGCTTCAGGAGCGTGGACTTCCCTTGCCCGTTCCGGCCGACGACCCCGATCGCCTCGCCGGGTCGCACGTGGAAGGACACGTCGCGCAGAGCCCAGAACTCGTTGGGGCGGCTGCGCCGCGAAGCGCCACCGAACAGATCCTTCAGACTCCGGCGACCCCGACGATTCCGGCGGAACCGCACGCCGAGCTCGTCGACGCGGATGGCGGACTGCTCGCTCATCCTCACAGCTCCTTTAGCACAGCCGGCTCGAGGCGCCGGAACACCAACAGACCTGCGACCAGGAACGCGAGGCACATGGCTGCCGAGACGATGAACGCGAGAGGGTCCCACTGGTCGGGAAAGAATGCGACTCGGTAGAGCGAGAAGATCCCGGCCAGCGGATTGAACGCCGCGAGGGTGGGGAAAACCCCCGGCAGATCGTAGATGCCGTAGATGATCGGCGAGGCGTAGAACAGGGCGCGCAGGATGAGACGCGTCGTTCGCTCCAGATCCCCCCACAGCATGCACAGGGGCGCGACGAGAAGTCCGAGTCCGACCAGGAGCACAAGCTGCATGATGACGGCGATCGGGAAGAGCAGCACGCCCCACGTCAGGGTCGCTCCGCCGAGGATCGCGAAGAAGACGATCACCGGAAGGGAGAAGAGAAATTCGATCCCCTTGCTCAGGATGATCCGTGTGACCCAGATCGAACGAGGGATGGACGTTGAACGGACGAGCCGTGCGTCCTTCGAGAAAGCCTTGGTGAAGTCGGTGACCGACGCGTTGAACCAGACCCACGGCAGGAGCGCGGTGATGAGGAAGACGATGTACGGCTCCGTCCCCACGGTTCGTTCGAACACCTGCGTGAAGACGAACCAGTAGATGAGGCTCATCACGAGAGGATCGAGGATCGACCACAGGTATCCCAGCGCACTCGTCGAGTAGCGAACTCTGAGGTCGCGCGCCGACAGGAGCCAGAGCGAGTGGAAGTACCGGCGAGCGCTGCCCGGCGCACCGACGGTCTGAGTCATCACAGGCATGATCCTATGGCGCACGGAGACATCGAATGCAGAACGACGTGCAGGGATCGGCGAGGCGGCCCGGGTAGGATCGACGGCGGCTTCGCCGCAGCGTCCAGCCCAGCGCGATCGGAGATATCTTGCCGCAGGTTCTGCAGAACGTCGTCTTCCCCACCGAGCGGGATCCCGACATCCTTCCGCTGTACGCGGACCCGGAAACCTGGGCGACCATCGACGAGGAGCCCGTGCGGGTCACGAGCGTTGCCCACCTCGCCAACGTGCTGGATCGGCGACGCGCGACTGTCCCGGCTGGCCGTCGCGTGTCGTTCGCTTCCTATTTCAATGCGTTTCCCGCGTCGTACTGGCAGCACTGGACGACGGTGCGGTCGGTGATGCTCACCGTGCGAACGGCCGGCCGCGGCACGGTCCTCGTCTACCGCTCGAATGGCAGTGGGGTGAAGCAGCGCATCCTCACGAACGAAGTCGACGGCGCGGCGACGACATCAGTCGAACTCGTGCTCAACCAGTACAGCGATGGCGGCTGGATCTGGTTCGATCTCGTGGCCGACGCCGAGGACCTCGCCTTCGAAGGCGCCGAATGGACCACGGACGACGTTCCCGCCCGCGCGGGAAGAGCGTCGCTCGGGATCACCACGTTCAACAAGCCGGACTACTGCGTCGAGACCCTCGCGAACCTCGCCGACGCTCCCGAGGCGCTCGAGCTCATCGACCGCATCTTCGTCATCGATCAGGGCACCGACCTCGTCGGCGACCGTCCCGAATTCCCCGGACTGGTTGAGCGTCTGGGCGAGCAGCTCGTTGTGCTTCGTCAGCCGAACCTCGGGGGCTCCGGCGGCTTCTCCCGAGCCATGGTCGAGACACTCGCGCGAGAAGACAGCGACTTCGTGCAGCTCCTCGACGACGATGTGCGCATCGAGCCCGAGTCGATCCGCCGGTCCATCCTCTTCGGGCAGTACGCGACTACGCCGACGATCGTGGGCGCGCACATGTTCGACCTGCTCGATCGGCCCAAGCTTCACGCCTGGGCAGAGGTCGTCGACGAGCAGCCGTTCATGTGGCGCGCGCTTTTCCAGGAGCGCATGCCGCACGACTTCTCCGAGGGCAACCTTCGCCAGTCCCCCACCCTCCACATGCGCCTCGACGCCGACTACAACGGCTGGTGGATGTGCCTGATCCCGAAGGAAGCCCTCGAGAAGGTCGGCCTCGCACTGCCCGCCTTCATCAAGTGGGATGACGCGGAGCACTGTCTGCGTGCCCGGGAGGCAGGGGTTCCGACGGTGTCGTTGCCCGGCGTCGCGCTGTGGCACGTCTCCTGGGTTGGCAAGGATGACTCAATCGATTGGCAGGCGTACTTTCACGCGCGCAACCGCATCGTCGCGGCACTTCTGCACTCACGAGCACCCGAAGGCGGAACACTTCTGCGACACAGCCGCCGCGTCGACCTCAAACACCTCATGATGATGCAGTACTATCCCGTGGCACTTCGCCATCGGGCGCTGCGCGACATCCTCTCGGGGCCCGACCACATGTGGCGCACCCTGGCGACCGCGATGCCGGAGGCGCGCGCCCTCGCAAGACAGTTCCCCGAAACGGTCGTCCATAAGGACGACGGTAGCCCCATGAGATCGCGGCGCGGACGTCAGGTGTTCAAACGGCTGCGCCGCCACGCCTATGACAGCCCGGCCGGCATGCGACTCCGGTGGTTCACCGCGACCACACTGATCTCTCATTGGCTGCACGAGCCGCGGCCGGAGAACGTCGCTCAGCCGGAAGTGGAGTTCGGCAAAACCGACGCGCATTGGTGGCGCGTCCCGCTGTTTGACAGTGCGCTCGTGAGCACCGCAGATGGCGCCGGGAAGAACGTGTACACGCGTGATCGCGCAGCATACCGACGCATGCTCGTCGAATCAATCCGACTTCACCGTGCGCTGCGAAAGGATTGGAGGCGCCTTTCGCGCGATTATCGCGCGGCGCTTCCCGCCCTGACCTCACCGGAGGCTTGGGCCTCGACTTTTGAGGAGGAGAGATGACCGTGACTGAGCGAGGTATCGCAGGCGTGGAACAACACTCCTTCCAACCGGCATCCGCGACGATCGCGATCGTCACGTTCAATCGCTCACACCTGCTCGCCGGACTTCTCGAGAGCATCACGCGCATGGACCCGAAGCCTGGACATGTCGTGGTCGTCGACAACGCGTCCAGCGATGACACCACCGAGATTGTGGAGTCGTTTCGCGATCGCCTCGGCACCGAGCTCGTGTACCGTCGCCTCGAGTCGAACACGGGCGGCTCGGGCGGTTTCAGCGAAGGAATGCGTATCGCCTACGATCTCGGCTCCACCTGGATTTGGCTCATGGACGACGATGTCGAGGTGCTTCCGGACGGTCTCGCTCGGATGGGCGCGTGGGCGCCCCGATTTAAGACCGTTCAGGGACGCCGCTACGATTACGACGGCAGCGAGTTCTACTGGCAGTACCGAATCGCCGAGAAGATGGCGATCCCGATTCCGTTCGCTCCCGCCGGCTTCGACGAGTCCGGCTACAAGGAGATGAACTCCGGCTGCTTCGAAGGCATGTTCATCCACCGGGATATCGTGAGGCAGATCGGACTTCCCGACCCTCGGTTCTTCATCTACTGGGATGACCAGCTGTACGGCTGGCTGGCGTCACGCGTCACAACGTCGGTCATCGTCGACGAGTTCGTTCTCCGCCGTACCCGCGAAATCAAACAGTGGGACATGGGCATCCGCCACATGAATGCCTCAAGCAACGCGTACAGGTACTACATCATGCGCAACCGGGCCATCATCAAGAAGTACTATCGCGCCAACGGCGTGTATCACCCGCTGCTGTTCGGGCTGGGCACGTCGCTTACGTTCGGCAAAGAGCTCATTCGTCTCCTCTTCGTCGAACGCACGGTACGGGGCACCAGCAATCTGTGGCGCGGCCTGCGAGACGGACGCATAATCGGACGCGACGGTAACTTCAGAACCATGCCCTCGCTAGCGGAACCCTCTGCCGCCGGTAGCTGACCAATACAAACGGACCCGACGGTCGTAGCGAGCGTTCATTGATGGGTGCGCACAACCTGCGCAATGAGTTCGGCCTGCTCAATCGATCGCGCCTTTACAACCGGCAGACGTTCATCGAGCTTCCGTTCCACAACCGGCCGAGCATCCTCGAGTGCCTCGAAGCGTTCCACCAAGTACTCGAGAGTCAGCATGTCGTGACCGAAGGCCCATTCCTCCAGTTCGAACATCTCGAGGACCTCGCGGTACTTGTGGCTCCAGCCGATCACGAGCGTCGGCACCGCCATGGCGAGCGACGAGACCATCGCGTGGAACCGGCTGGCGACGAAGAACGAGCACTGTCCGATCAGATAGCGCAGCTGCTGCGAGCTGAGTTCCCGATCGACGAAGAGGAGGTCGTCACCCAGCGTGAGCCGCGAGTGGATCTCACGGCACAGCGGCAGATCGTTGTTGTGGGTCTTGTCGGTTCCGGTGCGCACGCTGTGGGGCAGGAGGAGCACGCGCTTGCCCTGTGCGCGCACGTGCGCGATGAAGTCGACGATCTGCCCGGCGTAATCGCCGCCGCGTGCGTCGACCTTCTTCTGCAGCACCACGCTCGGGCACACGCCCACCACGTCCTCGTCGAAGAACGACAGATCGAGATGACGGGACACCTGCTCGCTCTCGGTGCCCTCGAGCTCGAGCGAGAAGGCGTAGTCGGCGCCCGCGACGAGGTTGGTCAGTCCCAGCCCCTCGGCGTACTCGTGGGTGATGCGGCCGCGCGTGACGACCGTCGCCGCCTTGGGCAGGAAGGTGCGCGACGCCCAGCGGTTGATCGGATTCTGGAACGGGCCGACGGCCTGGGCGCACTTGAAGACGGGCGTGCGGGTGTTCAGCGCCGGCAGGATCGATGCGACGTTGTACAGGAGGAACTTCTCGCGCCCGTCGGTGAAGGTGATGCCGCCCTGGTCGAGCAGCACCGACGACTCGGCGAGTGCGCGGATCACACGCGAATGGCGACGCAGCGTCCCGCGCAGGAACGGCAGGACGCGGTAGGCCAGCGCGAGGGTGTTGATCGTCACGCCCAGCTGACGCGGATTCGCCGGCAGGATCTCGAGGTTCGGGTACGGGTTCTGCGCGGCGTCTTCGCGCGGGTACATGCTGAGCAGCGTGAACCGGGGGTCGTCGAGTCGCTCGCCGAGGGACTGGATCGCCGCTTCGAGCATGGCGGAGGCGCCCTTGTTGCCCGACAGGGCTGAGCCGATGATGGTGATCCGCGGACCGGTCATGGTCGGTACTCCTTGGGGATGGTGCGGCGGATGCCGACGTAAATGAGGGCGACGAGGCCGTCGCCGAGGGTGCTGAGGAGGCGCGCGAGGAGGCTGATGACGATCGCCTCCGCGACGGGGATGTACTGGCTGAGGACGAGCACGATGACGGCCTCGCGAACTCCGAGACCGCTGGGCACGAAGAACGCGAGGATTCCGATCGCACCGGCCAGCACGTAGGCGGCCGCGAAGGGAAGCCACTGCGTGGGCGGGACCGCACTGACGGTCGCGGCGATCATTACGAAGCCGATGCCGTTGAGCGCACGGGGCCCGAGGAATCCGACGATGTACGCGAGCGTCCGCCCGGTCGACAGAAAGTACTCCTTCGGCACCTCGCGCTTGAGCGCGCGCCGCGCGGGGATGCTCACGAGGCGGTGGAAGACCGGCGGGTACAGCAGCGCCGCGAGCGGCACGAGCACGAGGAGTGGCAGGACCAGCAGCGTCGCATTCTCACCGAAGATCTCGGGCCCCAGGCTGAGCAGCAGGACCACGGCGCCGGGGACGATCGAGGCGAACTGCAGGAACACATTCTCGTACACGAACGTGATGAGCACGAGCGAACGACTGACGCCCTTCTTACCCGCCCAGACGACCTTGTTCACCACAGACCCAACCTGGCCGGGAATGTACTTGAGCAGCCACGAGGCGCACTGCACCGCGATCGCCTCGGCCACGCTCACGCGCCCGCCGAGGTCGGTGTCGAGCACGCGCACCATGTGCCCCCACAGCAGGCCCGTCAGCGGGACGGCGAGGGCGAATACCACCGTCGCTACGATCCACCAGGGGCTGAAGGCGAGCTGCTCGGCGGCGATCGCATCCCAGTTGTCCCACAGCGCGACGGCGAAGAAGTACCCGACGACGCCGACGACGAGGACCGTCAGCGCCCAGCGGAGCGCGCGACGTCGCCAGCGCGGAGCGGATTCCTCGGTCATGCGTCAGTTGAAGCGGCGGAAGGTGTCCAGCTCCTTCTTCTGCGAGTAGGGCACCATCCCCTCCGGGTGCGCATAGCCCACGGCGATCAGCATGACGACGCGGTCGGTCATGGACAGTCCGAGCGTCTTCTGCATCTTGCGCTCGAGAGGCTCGAAGTCAGGCCAGTTGATGACCGAGGAGCTCAGCCCCAGGGTCTCCAGGGCCAGCATGAACTGCATCGCTGCGAGGGAGCTGTCGACGTAGATGGCGTGACGATCGCGGGGGCTGAAATACGACTCGAGTTTGCCGACGACGACGATGATGGCCGGGATGTTGTGTCCATAGCCGGCGGCCCCGAACGGTATCGACGACACCCGGCGAACGGATTCAGGGTCGTCGAAGACACGGAACTCGTACGGCAGCCGGTTGCACGCCGTCGGCGCCTGCCGTCCGACCAGGAGCGCCCGGTCGATCTCCTCCCGCGGCACGGGGCGCTGGTCGAACCAGCGCACGCTGCGTCGCTGGGAGACCAGGCGCTCGAGGTCGTCGTACGACAGGTTCGAGAGCTGCTCCTTCGGATGCGGCACCTTGCCCGTGAACTCCCCCGCGTAGCCGGCGGCCACGAACCGTGCACGTGCGGCGTCGACGGTGGCGTCCTCGCCCGTAACCGAGCGGAAGTACTCGGTGAGCACGTCATGCGCCCAGTCCATCTCGCTCTGTTCCATGGTCCCAGGGGCCGCGGCGAACTGCGCGACGGCCTCCTCGTAGAACTCGATGGTCTCGGTGATGTAGTCGCGTGCGAAGACATCCCGACGGGGGCGCATGATGAGGCCCTTCTCGAGACGGTGCACGTTGCGGCGCAGCTCGACATGCGAGAGGCGGTCACGATGCTTGTTTCGGTAGTAGTCGCGGCGACCACGCAGGACGGCGGACTGCTCGCGGTTGAAGGTGATCGCGCTGACGAAGAACCACAGGTGGGTCAGGATGCGGCTCGAGCCGAACGTCTCGAGCACCACACGGTTGACGAACTCGTAGACGCGGCGGATCCACGTGATCGCGAGCAGATCCTTGGCGATGCGCTTGAGCGTGTTGAGCACGCAGACTCCTGTCGGCGGGAGGGGCGGGGAGTGGTCAGGCGCCGCGCGCGGCGCGCGCGGCGCGCGCCCCGGCGTCATCGGCACGTTCGTGCTCGGGCGCGATGGTGGCGACCGGTTCGGCACCTGAGAGCACCGTCTCGACCGCTAGGGGACTGATGGCCAGCGACGGATGCTGCGCGGCGTCGTCAGGACGCACCGCGTTCGGGTCCGCGATGCGCTCCGGCGCATACTGCAGCTGCTTGATGCGCTCGAGGGCGTCCTCGACCAGGGTGCGGTTAGTGCGCAGCATGTCGGAGATGACGAGGAGCGCGATGCTCAGAAGCGCACCGACCAGCAGCGCCGAACCGAGGATGAGCGATTGAATGTGGTCCCCGGCGACCCCCATCAAGCTCAGCACGAGGAACCGACCAAACGGTATCGCCGCACCGACCAGGAACACCACGGCCAGGGTCAGGAAGACCGCGTGTGGTTTGAACATCACATAGCTGCGCATGATCGCCTGCGCGGAGCGCCCCATGTGCTGGAAGATGTTCGAGAACAGACGCGATTCGCGCGTCTTCGGGTTGGTCTTGATGGGAACACTCGCGATACGCAGGCGCTTGTTTCCGGCCTGAATGATCGTCTCCATGCAGTAGCTGAACTGAGTGACGACGTTCAGTCGGATGAGGGCCTCGCGCGAGTACGCTCGGAAGCCGCTCGCCGCGTCGGGCAGGTCGGTCTCGGCGGCGAAGTTCACCACACTGCTACCCACCCCCTGCATGATCTTTTTGAAACCAGAGAAATGCGCGATCGTCTTGGTTTGCCTGTCCCCGATGACGATGTCCGCCTCACCTCGCAGGATGGGCTGAACCAGGTCGGCGATTCGCTCCTGCGGGTATTGGTTGTCGCCGTCGGTGTTGATGACAATGTCCGCGCCGTGCTGGAGGGCGTAGTCGACACCGTCGCGGAACGACCGGGCGAGGCCCATGTTGCGGGTGTGGAAGACGAAGTGCTCGACCCCCAGCTGCCGTGCTACCTCGACGGTTCGGTCGGATGAGCCATCGTCGACCACCAGCACGTGGATCTCGTCGACACCGTCGATCTGCTTCGGGATCCCCGCGAGCACGAGCGGGAGGGTCGTCTCCTCGTTGAGGCAAGGAATTTGTATGAAGATGCGCATGTGTCTGAGGAGGCTTTCGCGAGGCGGCGGCGGATTTTCCGCCGCGTGACGAGTCCGGATCCGAGCCGACCCGCCGCGGCAACAATTCTACCCGACGCCTCCCCCGAGGCGACACGCGCCGCCGGTCACTCAGGCGAGCCTGTTGGTCCAGAGCGACAGAGCCGAACCGATCGCCATGTGCATGTCGAGGTACTGATAGGTGCCCAGACGCCCGCCGAAGTGGACGTCCTTCTCGCCCTTGGTGAGCTCGCGGTACGCGAGGAGGCCACTGCGGTCCTTCGGGGTGTTGACCGGGTAGTACGGCTCGTCCGCGCGCTCGGCGAATCGGGAGAACTCGCGCATGATGACCGTCCGGTCGGCCGGGTGACGGTCTGCGCGCTCAGGGTGGAAGTGCTTGAACTCGTGGATGCGCGTATACGGCACGTCCGCGTCGGCGTAGTTCATGACGCTCGTGCCCTGGAAGTCGCCGACTTCGAGCACCTCCTGCTCAAAGTCCAGCGTCCGCCACGAGAGCGCGCCCTCGACGTAATCGAAATACCGGTCGACCGGCCCGGTGTAGACGATCGGGAGCCGGCCCACGGTGTCGGCCCTGTTCAGCGGCTGGGTCTCGTCGAAGAAGTCCGTGTCGAGGCGCACCTCGATGTTCGGGTGGTCGGCCATGCGCTCGAGCCAGGCGGTGTATCCGTCGGTCGGAAGTCCTTCCCACGTGTCGTTGAAGTACCGGTTGTCGTAGGTGTAGCGCACCGGCAACCGGCTGATGATCTCGGCCGGCAGGTCCTTCGGATCCGTCTGCCACTGCTTGGCGGTGTAATCACGGATGAACGCCTCGTAGAGGGGACGCCCGATGAGCGCGATCCCCTTCTCCTCGAGGTTCGCCGCGCTCTTCGCGTCGAACTCCCCCGCCTGCTCCTGCACCAGCGCGCGAGCTTCGTCGGGCGAGTAGGCCGCCTGGAAGAACTGGTTGACGGTGCCGAGGTTGATTGGCAACGGGTATACGACGCCGCGATGGTTCGTGTACACCCGGTGCACGTACGAGGTGAAGGATGTGAAGCGGTTCGCGTACTCCCACACCCCGGGGTTCGACGTGTGGAAGAGATGCGCGCCGTATCGGTGCACCTCGATGCCCGTGGACGGTTCGGGCTCGCTGTAGGCGTTCCCGCCGATGTGGGGCCGGCGGTCGATGACGGTGACCTTGCGTCCCGCCGCGGCCGCGCGCTCCGCGATCGTCAGGCCGAAGAAGCCGGAGCCGACAACGAGAAGATCCATATGGTGCGCTTTCTGAATCGGTGCGACGACGCGATCCGCGCGCCTCGTATGGGGAGTCGCCGGGGCGTTGAGCACCTGTCCAGCAGACGGACTACTACGATATCTCACTGTTGTCCACCGGCCGGGAGTCGAGATGAATGAGGCTTGGCTTGACGCCGCACCATCGGTGCTGATCGCCATCGGCGTGGTCCTGTTGCCGGGCGCCGCGGTGATCGCCGCGGGATGGGGCTTGCGATCGGTCACGGCCTGGCTGTTCGCGCCGGCCGTGTCGCTCGCCGTCGTCGCCGTTGCGGCGACCGCCGCCCCGCTGGTGGGCTTGAGCTGGTCGCCGGTGCCGGTCGCGATCGTCGCCGCCGCCACCTCAGCGGTCGCGTTCGCGGTGCGACGCTGGGTCGGCCGTACCGAGGCTCCCTCGCCGTGGGAAGCCCCCGCCGCGCCGTCCCGACGCGCGGTCGCCCCGATCGTCGCCGCGGCCGGACTCGTCGCGGCGACCGCAACGATCGCGACCCAGCTCGCCATCGTGTTCGGCGACCCCGAGAACATCTCCCAGACGTTCGACGCGATCGTGCACCTCAACGCGGTCCGCCTGATCCTCGACACCGGCGACGCCTCGATCTTCACGGTCGGCAGCGCCTCCGACATCGACTTCTACCCCAACGGGTGGCACAGCGTCGTCACGCTGGTCGCGCAGCTCGGCGGCGGCGGCGTGGCGCTCGCGGTGAACGCCGCGAACATCGCCATCGGCGCCGTGGTGTGGCCGGCCTCCGCGCTCGCACTCGCAGCCGCGGTGTTCGCGGCGCGCCCCGCGGCGCTCGCGCTGACGGCGGCGCTCACGACCGGTTTCGGTGCGTTCCCGCTGCTGCTGCTCGACTTCGGCGTGCTGTACCCGAACTACACCGCGTACGCGGTGCTCCCCGCCGGCATCGCCGCCGTGTGGCTGCTCCTGCACACCCGCGGGCGTGACCGACTGCGCACCGCGTTGCTGCTAGTCACCGTGTGCGCGGCCATCGGGATCTCGCACCCGAACGCGTTCCTGGCGCTCTACGCTCTCACCGTGGCGGGCATCGCCTGGATCCTCGGCGCGGCGGCCATCACCGAACGCACGCGCGCCGCGGTCACCGTCGCCGCCGTGACCATTCCCGCCCTCGCCCTGGTCGGGGTCGGCCTGTGGCGCTTCGGCCGCACCAACGAGGAGATGTCCGGGTGGGGCGCGTGGCAGAGTACGGCGCAGGCCTTCGGCGAAGCGGCCCTCGTCGCCCCGCGCGGTTATCCGATCACGGTGACCACGGCCCTCCTGCTGATTCTGGGGATTGTCGTTATCGTCCGCCGTCCGGCACGCTGGGCCCTCGCGGGCATCCCTTTCGCGTCCGCCGCGCTCCTATTCATCGCCGCCAGCGGCCTCCCCGTCGGCACGCAGATCCGCGACCTGCTGACCAATCCCTGGTACAACGACTCATATCGGCTGGCCGCACTCCTGCCGATCGCGGCGATTCCCGTCGCCGTCCTGGGGGCCCTCGTCCTGATCGACCTGCTGAACCGGGCGGCGCGTCGTGCGCGGTCGACGGAGCCCGTCCGGGTGGGCGTCGTCGCACTCGCCGCGGCCGCGGCGTTCAGCGTCGCCGTCGGCCCCAATGTCACCGCGACGATGCACGCCGCACAGGACGCATATCGGCTGGACGGGTCCGCAGCGCTGCTCACGGAGGACGAGCAGATCCTGCTGGACCGACTGGATGAGACGCTGCCCGCGGATGCCGTGCTCATCGTCAATCCGTGGACGGGAGGCTCGCTCGCGTACGCTCTCGCGGGGCGCGAGGTGCTGGAGCTCCACGTCTTCGGCACGCGCACGGACGACGAGGAGTACGTCGACGCCCACCTCGCCGACATCGACGACGACCCGCGCGTGTGCGACGCCGTGGACCGCCTGGGAGCAGAGTACGTGCTCGACTTCGGATCCCAGAACGTCTTCAATAGCAAGAACTCGGGCACCGAGCGCAGCGGCATCAACGACCTCGAGCCCTCCGACCGCCTCGTCCTCGTCGACGCCGAGGGCGACGACGCGCGGCTCTTCCACATCGAGGGGTGCTGATGCCCGTGACATCCGTCGCGATCGCCTACGACTGCCTCTTCCCGTACACCACGGGCGGCGGTGAGCGGCAGTACCGCGCCTTCGCCACCGAGCTCGCCGGCCGCGGCCTCGCGGTGGACTATCTCACCGCCCGCCAATGGACGGGGGCCGCGCCCGAGGAGCCCGGGTTCCGGGTGGTCGCGGCCACGGGCCCGCTCCGTCTGTATTCCGCGGACGGTGTCCGCCGATCCGCCGCCGCCGCGGCGTTCGCCTGGGGACTGTTCCGCACACTCCGCCGTCGCCGCCACCGGTACGACGCGGTGATCGTCAGCGCACTCCCCGTGTTGAACGTCCTCGCCGCGAGGGCCGCGCTGGCCGGAACCGGCACGACGCTGATCGCCGACTACCTCGAGGTGTGGCGGCGCCCACAGTGGATCCGGTACGCCGGCCGGGCCACCGGCACCGTCGCGTGGTTCCTGCAGCGCCTCGCGATCGCGCTCACACCGGTCGCGACCGCCCACTCGCAGCTGAGCGCCCGGCGCCTGCGCGCGGAGGGCCTGCGCGGGAGGCTGCTGGTCAGCCCCGGCCTGATCGAAGGCGGCGGCCCGGAGCCCGAGACGCGCGATGCGGCGTCGCCGCCGTTCGTGCTGTACGTCGGACGCCATATCCCCGACAAGCGCGTGGAGTGCCTCCCTGCGGCCGTCGCCGTCGCACGCGAGCGCACCCCGGACCTGCGCCTCGTCATCCTGGGGGAGGGACCGAGTGCCCCCGAGGTGCGCGCCGCGATCCAGGCCGCCGACGGGGACGGATGGACGGACCTGCCGGGCTTCGTCTCCGAGGAGCGCCTCGACGAGCTCATGGCGACCGCGGCGTGCCTGGTGAACCCCTCGCGTCGCGAGGGATACGGCCTCGTGGTCGTCGAATCCGCCGCACATGGGACGCCCGTCGTGCTCGTCGCCGACGAGGGCAACGCGTCGACCGAGCTGATCGAGGCGGGACGCAACGGCCACGTCGCCGCGAGCGCCGCGCCGCGCGACCTCGGTGATGCGATCGGCCGTACCGTGACCGGTGCCGGTGCGCTGCGGCGATCCACGTCAGACTGGTACCGCGAAGCCCTGGCGACGCGCACGATCCGCCGCACCATCGACGCGATCGTCGACACCGTGCGAGACATTCGCGGCGCGGGCGCCGATCGCCCCCGCGCCGAGAGAGCAGAGAACAAGTGAACCAACCAGTCGAGACGGATCCCGTCGAGCTGACCATCCTGATGCCGTGCCTCAACGAGGCCGAGACGCTGGCCGTCTGCATCCAGAAAGCCCAGGGCTTCCTCGCGCGAAGCGGTGTGCGCGGTGAGGTGCTGATCTCCGACAACGGCAGCACCGACGGCTCCCAGCAGATCGCCGCAGACCTCGGCGCACGGGTCTCGCACGCCCCGCGCCGCGGATACGGCGCAGCCCTCATCAACGGCATCGAGCAGGCCCGCGGCAGGTTCGTGATCATGGCCGACGCCGACGACAGCTACGACTTCGAGAACCTCGAGCCGTTTGTCCATAAGCTCCGGGCAGGCGCCGACCTCGTGATGGGCAACCGCTTCCGCGGCGGGATCGCACCCGGCGCCATGCCCCCGCTGCACAAGTATCTCGGCAACCCCGTGCTCTCCGGCATCGGGCAGCTGTTCTTCCGCCCCGGCATCGACGACTTCCACTGCGGACTGCGCGGCTTCAACCGCGAGCGGATCCTGAGCCTGGACCTCCAGACGACCGGCATGGAGTTCGCCTCGGAGATGGTGGTCAAGGCCTCGCTCGCCCGCTACCGCATCGAAGAGGTGCCGACCACGCTCAAGAAGGACGGCCGCTCGCGCCCGCCGCACCTGCGCAGCTGGCACGACGGCTGGCGCCACCTGCGGTTCCTGCTGATCTTCGCGCCCCGCTGGCTGTTCGTCTACCCGGGACTCCTCGCGTTCCTCGTCGGGGCGGTGGCCGTCGGCGTGCTGTCATTCGGCGGCGTGCAGATCGGCGCCGTCGGGTTCGACGTGACGACCATGGTGTACGCCAGCGCCCTGTGCGTCATGGGCTACCAGTCGCTGCTGTTCTTCTGGCTCACCAAGCTCTACGCCACCCAGGAGGGATTCCTTCCGGCGAGTCCCCGGTATCGCGCGATCGTCGCGAGGTGGAGCGCCGAACGGGGCCTCCTCATCGGCGTCGGCCTGTTCGTGGTCGGCGTAGGGATCGGCTTCGTGCAGGTGCTCCGATGGGGCAGCCTCGACTTCGGGCCGCAGGACGCGACCGAGGTCGTGCGGATCGCGATCCCGAGCGCGCTCGGGATCATGCTGGGGTTCCAGACCGTCATGATGAGCTTCTTCTCGGGCGTGCTCTCCACTCCTCGGCGCGAGGTCCGGCCCGACGCCGTCATCGAGAGCTGATCCATGCCCGACCGGATCCTCGTGGACCTCCTCTCGTACACCGGCACGCGCGGTGGCACCGAGACGTACGTCCGTGAGATCGCTCCCCGCCTGCCCGACGCGTTGCCCGGCGTGGAGCTGATCGCCCTGGCGAACCGCGTCGGCGCGGATCGTGTGCGCGCCTTTTTCCCGGGGCGGGTGCGGACGTTGCGGACGGTCGGCGCCGATCGCGTCAGCTGGGCCCTGGGCGCGGTGTTCGCCACGACCCGCGCCGCCCGCTCGGCCGGCGCGGACCTGGTCTGGTGCCCCGCGAACTTCGGCCCGATACGGCGCGGGCCGAGCCGGCGCGTTGTCACAGTGCACGACGCGATCTACCACGAGGCCCACGGCTCGCCCATCACCCGCGCGATGAGCGCAATCACCTCATGGCTGATGACCCGCTCAGCCCGCACCGCCGATGCCGTCGTCACCGTCTCGCATGCCGCCGCGCACGCGATCGGGACCCACATGGGCGTGCCCGCATCCCTCATCACCGTGGTCCCGAACGGCGCGAACCCGGGCTCTGCGCCCGCCGATCCGTGGGCGGCCGTGGCCCCCCTCGGCGTGCACCGCGGTCGCCCGATCTTGCTGAGCACGGGCAACCGGCTTCCCCACAAGAACTTCGCCGGCCTCCTGCGCGCACTGGCGTCCGTAGCCGCCGAAGACCGACCGCTCGCGGTGATCACGGGCGGCGGGTCCGCCGATCCGCTGACGGGGCTCCGTTCCGAGCTCGGGCTGGACGCCGATGTCGTGCTGCCCGGATGGGTCGGCGCCGAGCAGCTCGAAGCGCTCTACGCCGTTTCGGACCTGTACGTCTGTCCGTCGCTGGCGGAGGGGTTCGGGCTGCCCGTCGTCGATGCACTCCGCCGAGAGGTCCCTGTGCTCGCCAACGACATCGAGGTGTTGCGCGAAGTCGGCGGCGATGCCGTCCGCTACGCCGACGCCACGGACGCGGCGGGGTTCGGGCGCGCGCTGCGCTCGGCACTGTCGGACCCGCCTGCCGAGGCGGCGCGCACGACCGCGAGGGAGTGGGCCGAGCGCTTCACATGGGAGCGCGCCGCCGCCGCCACCGCCGGAGTCCTTCGCGACGCTCTTCACGGAGACCGACCGGAGGCAGGGGCATGACGGCCGGGCCTCTACGCCGCCGCCTCGTCGGCTTCATGCTGCTGCCGGCGATCGCCGCCGTGTCGCCGCTGATCGTCCTCCCCCTCATCTCGCGCGAGGCCGGACCGGGCGGCTGGGCCAGCGCGATCGCCGGCGAGTCGATCGGCACGTTCGCCGCCATCGTGATCGGCTACGGCTGGCCGGCCATCGGTCCGGCGCTCATCTCCATCGCCTCGGGGATCGACGAGCGCGCGCGCCTCTACCGTGAGTCCCTCGTCGTGCGGCTGCTCCTGGCCGCCGTCTCGATCCCCGTGCTCGGCGTCGTGTGCTGGCTCGTCGCGTCGCCGGGTGCGGAATGGCTCACGGTCCTGATGGGCGTGCAGGGCGCGCTCATCGCCCTGTCGTTCACATGGTACTGCGCCGGGGTCGGCCAGCCGCGCACGATTATCTTCTACGACGCGGTGCCCCGTGTCGTGGCCACCGCGGCTTCGGCCGCGGCGATCGCCGCGACCGGCATCGTCGAGCTGTACCCGCTCGCCGGCATCGCGGTCACACTGGTGGGCACCGGCCTGTTCACCGCCCGCCTGCTGCGCCGCCACCCCGGGCCGTGGCCCGGCACGCGCGACCTGCCGGGCCTGCTCCGCACCGGCCTCCCCGTGGCCCTCAACGACGCCGCGCTCAGCGCATACTCGAGCGTGCCCGCACCGCTGGTCAACGTGACCGCCGCGCCGGATGCCGCAGCCGGCTTCGCATCCGCCGACAAGATGTTCAAGCTGGGCAGCGTGCTGCCCTTCACGCTCGCGAGCGCACTGCAGAGCTGGGTGGGGGAGGTCACCGGCCCGGCACGCGGACGCCGGGTGCGCGTCGCCCTCCTCGCCCACACAGGTTTCGGACTGCTGGGTGGGGCCGTTCTGGCAGCCCTGGGCCACTGGGTGAGCCTGGTCCTGTTCGGCGCCGACGCCGCCGCCGGCGTCGACCTGCTGATCGCGATGGGCCTGGTGTTCATGTTCCTGAGCATCCGCACGTCCATGACCCGTCACGCGCTCTTCCCCGCCGGCCAGGCGGCCGTCGTGATGCGCGCCAGCCTGATCGCCACGGCGGTGGGTGTGCCGGTCATGATCGCCCTCGCGATCGCGATCGGCCCGCTCGGCGCGGCGCTCGGCTACGCGGTGACCGAGGGTGCGGCGACCCTGCTGCTGTGGCGCCCCTGCGCGGCGGCGGTGCGCGCGCTCGACGCGGCCGACGCCGCACACCTGCTCGATCGAAACCGGGAGCACCATGACGACTGAGACCTCTCCCGCCCCGCAGGCCCGCCCCACGGTAGGCGTGGTCGTGCTTACGTGGCGCGACCGCGACCAGACGGCGGCCTGCGTGGCGCACCTGCTCGACGGCGATGCGGTGTCGCGCGTCGTCGTGGTCGACAACGAGGCCGACGGCACGATCGCCTCGGCGATCCCCGCCGATCCGCGCCTGACGTTCCGCGAGCTGGATGCGAACACAGGCTTCGCCGTCGGCGTGAACGCCGGGATGCGGGATCTGCTCGGGGACGCGTCGATCGATCAGCTGCTCGTGATCAACAACGACGCCACCCTGACCGTAGCCGACCTCGAGCTGCTGCGTGCGGAGCTCGACCGCTCGCCCGCCCTCGGCGTCGTCGGGCCGCGCATCATCACTCCGGAGGGGCAGGAGTTCTCGGCGGGGGGCGTGCTCTCCCGCGTCACATGGAGCATCCGCCAGCCCCGGCCCGGCGAACAACCGGACTTCCTCACGTGGGCGTGCGTGCTGCTCCGGCGAGAAACGCTGGAGTCGGCGGGTCTCCTCGACGAACGCTTCTTCATGTACTGGGAGGACGTCGATTACGGGCTGCGGCTGAGCGGCCGCGGAATCGCCTTCGCCGAGGTCGGGGACGCCCGCCTGGTACACGCCGTGTCGTCGTCGCACGCGCGTGCAGGGTCGCGCATACTCGCATACTCCAGCCAGGCGTTCCGCCACTTCCTGCGGCTGCACGGCGGACGCACCCGGGTGACGGGCTACGCACGCCTCGCCGCGAAGACCCTGATCACCGCGATCACCGGCGATCTCCGTGGTGCCCGCTATGTGCTGGCGGGCTGGCGCCTGGGCCGCGACGCCCCCGATCCCGCGTATCCGGCCTTCGACCGCCTCCCCTGATCGAGGCGATCGCGGCCGCAGCGGCCGCGTCGGGCAGAATGGGCGGGTGGATCTCGCCCTGGTAATCACGACGCTCGGACGCCTCGACCCGCTTCGCGCACTCCTCGAGTCTCTGGAGGGCCAGCTGGAGGCCGGCGACCGCGTGGTCCTGGTGGCGCAGGGGCGTGGTGACGAGGTCGTCGCTCTGGCGGCGGAGTTCGCCGACCGGGGCGTGCCGGTCGTGGCGACCGACTCGGCGCGCGGGGCGTCGCGCGGACGCAACGCCGGTGTCGCCGCGCTTCCGGCGGGAGACGCCGTGCTGCTCTTCCCCAACGACAACACCGTCTTCCCCGCCGGCGTGCTCGGGCGGGTCCGCGAGGCCGTCGCCGATCCCGCCTTCCTCGCGGGCGGCTTCACCTCGTGGGACGAACGCGGCCCGAAGACCACGCTGCCGCCGGCCGGCACTCCCCTCGACCGGTGGAACGTCTGGAGCGTGATCGAGATGGGGATCCTGCTGCGGCGCTCCGTCTTCGAGCAGATCGGCGGGTTCGACGAGCGGATGGGTCCGGGGGCGGCGACCCCGTGGCAGGTCGCCGAGGGGACCGACCTGCTCCTGCGCGCCCTGCGAGCGCACCCCGAGATGGCCGAGGGCTTCGCCTGGCTCCCCCACGACGTCTACGTCGAGGGCATCTCGACGGCGTTCGGGCTGACGACGGCGGAGCGCCGTCGCAAGCTGCGGGCATACGGCCGCGGCACGGGGCACGCGCTCAGGATCCACCGCTACCCGTGGTGGTGGCGCGCGGCGTTCACCGCGGCAGGGCTGCTCTACGGGGTGCGCAACGCGCGCCCCATCACCGCGCTCGACGGCTGGCCCATGTTCCTCGGCCGCCTCGAAGGCGGGATCGGGCGCACATTCGGGCAGCGGAATATGGTGTCCACCACCCGCTGAGCGGCACGTGCCCCGGTGCTACGCTACCGAGGTGTCATCCAGGGTTCTGATCACCGGCGGCGCGGGCTTCATCGGCTCGCATCTCTCCGAGCGACTCCTCGCCGAGGGTCACGACGTCATCTGCGTCGACAACTTCTTCACCGGATCACGGCGCAACATCGAGCATCTGTTCGGCAACCCGCGCTTCGAGGTGCTGCGTCACGACGTGACCTTCCCCCTCTACGTCGAGGTCGACCAGATCTACAACCTCGCCTGCCCCGCCTCGCCGGTGCACTACCAGCACGATCCGGTTCAGACGACCAAGACCAGTGTGGTCGGTGCGATCAACATGCTGGGGCTTGCCAAGCGCCTGCGCGTTCCGATCCTCCAGGCGTCGACCTCCGAGGTCTACGGCGACCCCGCGGTGCACCCGCAGACCGAGCAGTACTGGGGCAACGTCAACCCGATCGGTCCGCGCAGCTGTTACGACGAGGGCAAGCGCGCGGCCGAGACCCTCTTCTTCGACTACCGGCGCCAGCACGACCTCGATATCAAGGTGATCCGGATCTTCAACACGTACGGTCCACGCATGCACCCCAACGACGGCCGGGTCGTGTCGAACTTCATCGTCCAGGCGCTCCGCGGCGATCCGATTACGATCTACGGCGACGGCTCGCAGACGCGCTCGTTCTGCTACGTTGACGACCTCGTCGACGGCATGGTGCGCCTCATGGACACCGGGCACGAGGTCACCGGCCCGGTCAACGTGGGCAACCCCGGCGAGTTCACCATGCTCGAGCTCGCCCAGGCGGTCTTGGAGATCACCGGCAGCAGTTCCGCGATCGAGCACCGTCCGCTCCCGCAGGACGACCCCAAGCAGCGCCAGCCCGACATCTCGCTCGCACGGAGCAAACTCGGGTGGGAGCCGTCCGTCCCGCTCACCGACGGCCTTCGTCGCACGGTCGACTACTTCCGCCGCTCGCTCGCCGACTGACCGGAGATGGCAGGATAGATGCCTGTGAAGGGCATCATTCTGGCCGGGGGTTCCGGGACGCGTCTGCATCCGATCACGTTGGGGGTGTCGAAGCAGCTGGTGCCGGTGTTCGACAAACCGATGGTGTATTACCCGTTGTCGACGTTGATGCTGGCGGGGATTGACGAGATCCTCGTGATCACGACGCCGCATGACGCGGCCGCGTTCGAGCGGCTGCTGGGTGATGGGTCGCAGTTCGGGGTGCGCTTGTCGTTCGCGGTGCAGCCGTCGCCGGACGGGTTGGCGCAGGCGTTCACGATCGGTGCGGAGTTCATCGGGGATGACCGCGTGGCGTTGGTGCTGGGTGACAACCTGCTGTACGGGCCGGGTCTGGGAACGCAGCTGAAGCGGTTCTCGGATGTAGATGGTGGGGCGGTGTTCGCGTACTGGGTCGCCGAGCCGCAGGCGTACGGGGTTGTCGAGTTCGACGGGGATGGTCGGGCGGTGTCTTTGGAGGAGAAGCCGGCCGCGCCGAAGTCGAACTACGCGGTCCCGGGGCTGTATTTCTACGACAACGATGTGGTGAAGATCGCGCGGGGACTGCGGCCGTCGGCGCGGGGCGAGTACGAGATCACGGATGTGAATCGGGCGTATCTGGAGCGGGGGAAGCTGCAGGTGGAGGTGCTGCCGCGGGGGACGGCGTGGTTGGACACCGGGACGGTGGACGACATGCTCGACGCTGCGGAGTACGTCCGCACGGTTGAGCGGCGTACGGGGATGAAGATCGGTGCGCCGGAGGAGGTCGCGTGGCGGCAGGGGTTCCTGTCGGATGAGCAGCTCGCCGAGCGGGCGCGTCCGCTGGTGAAGTCCGGGTATGGCCGGTACTTGCTGGAGCTGCTGGAGAGGGGACGCTGATGCGCAGACTGCTGGTGACCGGTGGTGCCGGTTTCATCGGGTCGAACTTCGTCCACCATGTCGTATCCCACACCGACGACCACGTCACCGTGCTGGACAAGCTCACCTACGCCGGGAACCGGGCCTCGCTGGCCGGGCTCCCCGAGGACCGGGTGGAGTTCGTGCAGGGGGACATCGCGGACGCGGAACTGGTGGATGAGCTGTTCGGGCGGGTGGACGCGGTGGTGCATTACGCCGCGGAGTCCCACAACGACAACTCCCTCGATGACCCGCGTCCGTTCCTGGACACCAACATCATCGGCACGTACACGCTGCTCGAAGCCGCCCGCCGCCACGGGCGCCGGTTCCATCACATCTCCACCGACGAGGTGTACGGGGACCTGGAGCTGGACGACCCGGCGAAGTTCACCGAGACCACCCCCTACAACCCATCGTCGCCGTACTCGTCGACAAAGGCGGGGTCGGACCTGCTGGTCCGGGCGTGGGTGCGTTCGTTCGGGGTGCAGGCCACGATGAGCAACTGCTCAAACAACTACGGCCCGTACCAGCATGTGGAGAAGTTCATCCCCCGGCAGATCACGAACGTGATCCGCGGGATCCGCCCGAAACTGTACGGGGCGGGGCAGAACGTGCGGGACTGGATCCACGCCGACGACCACTCCTCCGCCGTGCTGACCATTCTCGAGGGCGGCACGATCGGGGAGACCTACCTGATCGGCGCGGACGGCGAGAAGGACAACAAGACCGTCGTGGAGATGATCCTCACCCTGATGGGACAGCCCGCCGACGCGTACGACCACGTCACCGACCGGGCAGGCCACGACCTGCGCTACGCGATCGACTCCACCAGGCTGCGCACCGAACTGGGCTGGCAGCCCCGGTACGCCGACTTCGACGCGGGCCTGGCCGCGACCATCGACTGGTACCGCACCCACGAGGACTGGTGGGCCCCCACCAAAGACGGCGTCGAAGCCTTCTACGCCACCAAAGGCCAGTAGCCGACAACGGCCGCCATACTTCCACACGCCTCCCGACGACCACCCTCGCCTCGAAGGATCACCCGGTTTCCATGACGCAGTTTGGTAAACCCCTCACCCGCACCGAAACCCCCATCCCGGGGCTGGTCGTGTTCGACCTGCCCGTGCACGGCGATTCCCGGGGGTGGTTCAAGGAGAACTGGCAGCGGGAGAAGATGAGCGAAGCCGGCCTGCCGGATTTCGGGCCGGTGCAGAACAACATTTCCTTCAACGACAAAGCCGGCACCACCCGAGGGATCCACGCTGAGCCCTGGGACAAGTTCGTCTCCGTCGCCACCGGCCGCATCTTCGGCGCCTGGGTCGACCTGCGCCAAGGCCACACCTACGGTGCCGTGTTCACCACCGAACTCGACCCCTCGAAGGCGATCTTCGTGCCCCGCGGGGTCGGGAACTCGTACCAGACCCTCGAGCCGGACACCGCGTACACGTACCTCGTCAACGACCACTGGTCCCCCACCGCCGAATACGCCTTCCTCAACCTCGCCGACGAAACCATCGGGATCACCTGGCCCATCCCCCTCGAGGCAGCCGAACTGTCGGAGAAGGACAAGAACCACCCCCGCCTGGCGGATGTCACCCCCATCCCGCCGAAGAAGACCCTCGTGCTCGGCGCCAACGGGCAACTCGGCCGCGCACTCCGCGACCTGTGGGGAGACCGACCCGACGTCGAGTTCGCCACCCGAACCGACATCGACCTCAGCGATCCCAACTCACTACCCGGGGCGCGGCGATGGCGGGACTACGACACCATCGTCAACGCCGCCGCCTACACCGCCGTCGACAAAGCCGAAACCCCCGAAGGCCGCACCGCCGCGTGGACCATCAACGCCACCGCCGTCGCCGCCCTCGCCAGAATCGCCACCGAGAACAGCATCACCCTGGTCCACATCTCCAGCGACTACGTCTACGACGGCACCAAGACCGGCGAACACACCGAAACCGACGCCATCTCCCCGCTCGGCGTCTACGGACAAACCAAAGCCGCCGGCGACACCGCCGCCGCCACCACCCCCCAGCACTACATCATCCGCACCAGCTGGGTCATCGGAGACGGCAACAACTTCGTCCGCACCATGCAGAACCTCGCCCAACGCGGCATCGACCCCCGCGTCGTCGACGACCAGACCGGACGCCTCACCTTCACCCCCACCCTCGCCGACGGCATCCACCACCTCCTCACCACCCACGCCCCCCACGGCACCTACAACCTCACGGGCACCGGGCAGCCCACCACCTGGGCCGACATCGCCCGCACCGTCTACACCCTCACCGGACACGACCCCGCACGCATCACCGGCGTCACCACCACCGACTACTACGCCACCGCGGAACACGCCACAGCACCACGACCCCACAACAGCACCCTCGACACCACCAAGATCCAGAACACCGGATACACCCCGACGGATGCGATTGCGTCGCTGAGGTCCTTGCTCGCGGACACCGCCCGATAGAGCTCGGTCCTGGCGCCGTTCAGCCGTCCCTTCCGGAGATGGGCAGCCGCTACCGCGGACCACTCTCGCGCTGGCTGTCCACTGCCGCATCGGATCGGATGAATCGCAAGGTGACGATCACGGCGCCGACCGTCAGCACCGCCATCAGCAGGCTCGATATCACGACTCCCGGGATTCCCCCGGGTGACAGCAGCGCCCACTGCGACAAGCCATCTCTCGTCAGACGGTAGAAGTCCGCTTCGTATGCGCCGGCGTAGGCGCGGAAGAGACCGACGGCAGCCACAAGGACGAAGGCAATGAGGAGCCCCGTCCCCACATGCCGTCGATGAGCAGCAGGGATGAGCCGACGCCAAGCCACGGCGCTCATCACCACCAGTATGAGGATCGCAACGAAGAGGTAGCGCCCCTGCATACCGGCGAAGAGCTGAGTGCGCACGTAGTGCCGCCAGGTATTGACGATGAGCATCAGGACCAAGAGAGTCGGGAGCGACATCAGCACCGCCATGCGCAGCTTGTCGCGGTCCCGCACGAGGAAATAGACCACGATCATCGAGAGCGAGACGATGCTGAGCAGGTCTGTCAGGAAGTCCGGCAACGCATAGTCGAGGAGGCCGAAGTCGCCCCAGAAGCTCGTCGTCACGCGGATCCACATCACGTCGAGATAGCTGACGAGATCTGGTCCGGTACCCGGTTCCCAGGGCACGGTCTGGCGGATGCCGGCCAGACCACTGGGTTGAAGGTCGCCATAGATCAACAGGTTCCGCAACCACCACCACCCTCCGAGAGCGAAGGCGATGGCGAGTGCTGCGACAGAGCGGATCATACGCGTCGAAATGCGCACCTCACGTGGCCAGACCATCAGCACCGCCGCTACGAAAGGAATGAATGGCAGCGACGTTCCCTTGGTGAGAAGCGCCAGGCCCAAGCTGATTCCCACAGCGACAACGGTCCGGCGACGGTCATCGCCCGTCATCATTCGTACGCAGAGCCAGCCGACGATCGAGCACAGCAGGATGGTGAGCCCATCGTTGGACACCGCCCCCGCGATCTGTCCCAGCTGCGGAACGAGGAAGATGCTCGCTGCCGCGAGAACTCCCGCCTTCGACGAGCCGGTCATGCGGCGGGCGGCATCCCATAGGAGCAGCGGCAGCGGCAGCGTCAGGAGGACTCCGCCGAGGCGGAGCGAGAGCAGCGCGACATCGGCGCGCAGCTGCTCATAGCCGACCGCCTGGAGCGTGCCTGCGGCGAGCAGATAGTAGAGCGGCGGGTGCTGTGTCATCTGGTCGACACCGCCGTCACCGGGGTGGTCCGCCGTCAGCTCGCTGAATGTCGATCTGTCGCGTCCTGTCAGAGCGGCCTCGTCTCGCGCGGCGACCACAGCCTCACTCAGGCGCGCGTCACCTGGTGCCGGCCAGGTGAGCCCTTGCGTCAGGCGGATGGCGCTGTTCAAATGCGCATGCTCGTCCGGTGCGCCGTAGATGGGCGTGAGAAACGCCCAGAGCGTGAGCATCGCAGCGAAAGCCGCCGTGAGCGCTGCGAGAACCACGAACTCCGGTCGCGTCGCCCGTGGGATGATGCCACCGCGCGGCGCTTGCCCGCCTGAGCCGGCCGCAGTCTCAGGCGCCACCCGCTCCTCCCGAGGATCGGAATGCGCGCATGCCACGCGATGCCAGCGCTCGCGCAGCATCCACCGCCCTGCGCACAAGAGCGCGTAGGCGCGCCTCCGGCCGCGCTCGCAGACGGCTCACGACGCTTTCCGCGTGCTCTCGCTCGGATTCCGCACGCCGACGCTGCGCTGCTTCCGCTCGGTAGAGGTCTCGCCAGCGGGTGCTTGCCTCGATGTGCTCGATCTCGAGCGGGATCACGACTCCGGCTACGGCTTCCGCCGACTGACGCTCGTCGCTGGTGTACTGGTCGCCGGGCGCAGCGAGCAGGGGTTCCAGGCGGCCGGGGACGATGGCACGACCAGACTGCAGCAATTCCGCCAATGTCGTTTCAAGTCTGGTCTCGGAAGCGAAGCCCTCCGACGGCACCTCGCTGGATCCCCGGTGCTGACCGGGATGCCGCACGAGGTACAGGGACTCGAGCACGCCCGCTTTCCAGAATCTGTAGTCTCGCATGCCGTGATGGCGTGGACTCGGGTTCAGGAGCGGGTTCGCATCGTATGCGCGCCCCGTGTTGATCACCTTGGTCTCGTACTGGGAGTACGTGCGCCACGGCACATGCAGGACCTCCAGCGCGAACCGAGCGTCCGGCGTGCCGAGGCTCGGGATGTCGACGCCATGATTGCCCTGCTGAACCGTCACACCAACGCGACCGACGTGCACCACGTCGGCCGTGGGATGGGCATGGAGCGCGACAGTGCTCATCAGCGTGCTCTCCTCGCGCACATCGCGCTGGGTGAGCCGCCGAATCCACGCACCGCTCCTCGCCGGGACGCCCGTGAGGTTCACCACCGGCACCGGAAAGGAGCCGATGCTCGTCGGGATCCGTGAGAGGGCTTCCCGCAGCGTGAGCCGCGGATCCTGTGCGATGAAGAACTCATCGGCATCCGCATTGATCACCCAGGTGGCCGCATGCTCAGACGCTGCGCGCGAGGCCATCTCCGAGACGACGCCGGTCTGGTTCTTGTCATGCGCGAGGTAATCGTGCACCTCGACGCGGCCGGACGCTGCATAGTCGGCGAGGATCTCTCGAGTTCCGTCGACGGAGCCGTTGTCCGTGGCGATGATGAGGTCCACGCCCTGCGAGAGATGATGCTCGATCATCGCGGCAATGATGTCCGCTTCATCCCTCACCATGAGGGTCATGACGATCTTCAGGTCAGCCAACAGTCACCCATTTCTCCCGCGCATCGCGAGTGCGTCATTCAGCAACCGTCGAGCCCGAGCATCGAACGAGTGCTCAGAGGCGACAGATCGTGCGAGACGGTCCCTCTCGGAGTCATCGGGCCAACGATCGGATGCCGGATCCAGGAGGGCTCGTAGCTCGTCGACGCTCTCGTAGGACTGAACCTGCCCCTCGAACAGCTCGGTCATCCCGGGGACGGGGTCGCTGATGACGCGCGCGCCGGTCGCCGCCGCATCGAACAGCCGATTCGAGAAGAAGCCGAATTCCGCCATGTCGCGCCAGTGATCGTTCAACACGAACGTCGCCCCCGCGTACGCGCCAGGCAGGTCGTCGTTGTCTATGCCTGTTCCCTTGAGGTAGCGCGGCTCGATGAATCGGTCCCAGCCGTCGTCGCCGAACACGGCGAGCTGCGCGCCCGCGTCGATGGCGTCGGACACGATCGGTCTCGACACGCCTCGCGTCCGTCCGACGAAGAGGACCTCGTGCGCAGCGCCTCCCCTGGCCTCGAGGTTGAACTTGGAGGTGTCGGTGGCCTGCAGCATCGTATGCACGTCGACGCCCCACCGATCCCGAACGTGCTGGGCCCAGATCTCGCCCGCAGAATAGATGCGATCGTAGCCCGACTCCAGCTCTTGTCGGGTGACGAGATCGGGATGACTGATAACCCACAGCAGGTTGGTCGCTCCCGGCTGAGGGGTGAAGGGGACCAGGCCCCGCAGGGTCAGCGTGACATCGTCCCAGCCGCCGGAGTCCCGCACATGGGCGCTCGCACGATCGACGACGACTTCCTGTCCGTACCGGCGGAGTGCGTCCGCCAGCGCTGATGCGAAGAACGTATCCCCCCACACATCGCCCGACGCATCACCCGTCGCGGAGGTCTTGATCGCCCACCGGAGGCACGGCGCGCTCTCATCGACCACGGCAGCCAAGTGATCTCGTCGTGCGAGGACGAGGCGGGGCTCCCACAGCGGCGAACCTGCCAGGCGTTCCCAAACGACATCCCGGAGCTCCACCGGACCTGAGTCGAAGATCGCTCGGTCGTCGAGCGCTGTGATCATCCGTCGCCACCGCCGCGCGAAGCGTGCTCGGTTGGGAAGCTGGAAGTCCATCCGGCCGGGCGACCGAGATTCGAAATGCACCACTCGTGAGGACGTTCGAACCGCGAGCGGACGGCCGTCCGCTCGAAGACGAAGACACAGGTCGACATCCTCCATGCCGTTCACATAGTGCGGGTCGAAACCTCGCAGTCGAGCGACGTCAGCCCATTCCATCGCGAGGCAGGCCGCCGTGAGCGCTGAGAACGGATAGTCATCGATGGCTGGATCGAGATCGATCGGATGCACGGCGGGCAAGAGATGCCTCGGCATCGAGAACCCACCCAAGAAGATCGTTCCGGCCGTCTGGATCGTGCGGTCACCGTACAGCAGGAGCGGCTGAACCGCGCCCGCGCCCTCCGACAGCGCGCCCGTCAGCGGCTCCAGCCAGCCCTCCTGAACAGCGGTGTCGTTGTTCAGGAAGACGACGCAGCGCGCTGGCTTCGTCGTCGCACCGACGTTCGAGCCGAGCGCGAAATCCGTATTGCGGTCCATGCGACGCACGGTGACGCGTACGTCCGATGCGAAGCACGCGGCCAGAATGGTGGCGACCGGGCGGCGAGAGCCGTTGTCCACGACGACGACGTCGACACCGTCTCCCGTCGTCTGGAGCACGTGCCGCACCGCACCGAGTGTCATCGCCCAGTCCTGGTAGGTGGGGATGACGACCGTGACCTCGCCGACCGGGTCCTGGTCGAAGTCGACGAGGTGCCGGCTGCGGGCGGCGTTTGCCCCTGCCCGCATTTCTAGATCCGGGTCTTCTCCCTGACGCGATCGACTGACGAGGTCGGCGGGTAGAACGGCTGCTGTCCCTGAAGCCGAGAGACCGATGAGCGCGTGCCACACGATCCCGCGGTCAAGAGAGGGATCGGGCAGCACCGCACGCGAACCCGTCCCCCGAAGCACCACGCCTGCCCCGTCGAGGTCGTCGAGCCAGAGGGCGTCGTCCGACCGCAGCCAGGGCTGCGGTGTCGTGGGAGACACCACCGCTGCCGCAGACACCCCTGGCTGCTCTGCGAGCGCGGCGACAGCCGAAGACAGGAACTCGGGCCTCCAGCGCTGCGTGGGCGTCCAGAATGTCCAGCCGTCGGGCTGCGCGTCACGCAGGATCTCCGCGACGACCGCTCCGACCGTGTCGGTCGGGTTGCGGGGGACGAAGTCGATGAATGGCGACGCCTCGACGAGTTCGTCGAGCTGGGCGGTCCGGGTGTCGTCGTCAGTCTCGATGACCGCCACGCGCAGTCCGGACAGCGATTGCTGTGCGCAGGATGCCGCGAACTCCTGGATGACCGACGCCGCCCGGAGGTGCTGTTCATCGACGAAGACCACGCACGTCTCCGTCGCCTGCGCCCGCCGCGGGGCGGAGGTGTGGTGGCCGCGAACGGGACCGTGAGCGCGAAGCCGGCCGAGAGAATCGTGATAATCGCGCACACGAGATCTGACGAGGGCTTCCGCTTGACCGCGGGTGATCGAGCGGACCCCCGCTGAGGACGGCGTGAGACTGTCCCGGTGCGCGTTCTCGAGGAAGTGCGCCAGGATGCTCCCCCCGTCGCTCGCGACAGGTTCGGAGTCGAGGTACTTCGTTCCCCAGAAGTGAGGGCTCGCCTGGCCGAGCTCGCCGCGGGCGACGAAGTCGAGGAACAGATTGATCGGCCGCCCACGATGTCCCTGTGAGCGATCGGCGACCGAATACCACTCAGCTTCGAAGAAAGGATTCAGCGCACGGCCGTCGAGCTCGCCGTTGGCGAGATAGTCGTCGAGCGCCGCTTCACGGGAGACCGGTCGGGCCCCGCCCACCTGAGAGCGGTAGAAGCGTTCGTCGATCATCGCGGACGAAAGCGCTGTGCGGGAAGCCGCCACGAGATCGCGACAACCCGCGATGTACTCCTCGTAGTTCAGTTCACGAAGACCGACCGTGAGCCGCACCGATCGCGGGTCGCGCCGGGCGCGCCGAGTGAGACCGGCGACCCATCCTCCGCTGTCGTCGAGATGCTCGCTGACGTCGAAGCTTCCCAGGAGCCGACTGGGTGTTCCGAGCCAGCGTGTCCGCGGCTCGCCCCCTCGGGCGATACGAGCGAGCTGATTGCGCAGCAGCAACGACGCCGCACGCGAGAAGCGCACAGCCGGAGCATCGATGAACGGAGTCGGCACGACGCCCAGCTTCCATCCGTGGTGAAAGTAGTGGCGAGCGGCCGCCTCGTCGTCGTCGAAGTTGATGCCGAGCTGCATGCTGTAGTGCGCGGAGACAACGATGTTCGTCCCCTGGCGCGATCGCACGTACGGTGTCGCGAGCACGGGGACCGCGGCGTCGACCACACGCGACGTCCCGAGGCGCCGGGCCAGCCGACCCAGTCGCGCCATGGTCAGTGGTGCCATGGGTGCCTCTATTCCGTGGAATGCGCACGCCCGTGCGCGCTGATTCGTGTCGGAGCCCGTTCGAGAGCCCCGCCGATTCTACCTATCCGGCACTGGTGGGCTCATCTGAGCGGGTCCCGCGTGGACTTTCCCCTCCCCGGGGAAGCGCGGCCTTCGCGTTTCCACCGCCCTGAGATCGTGCGGCAGCGATGCCGAGCACGGCGTGCGCCGCCATCGCCGCGACCATCAGAAGCACGATCCACCCTGTCGGCACCCCGTGCGCAAGGGCCAGCGAGTGAGCCGGCTCACCGTTCCAGACCCAGGCGTACACCCACCACAACCCTGCCCATGTCGCCGCAGGCGCAAGCACGACACCGACCACGGCGAGCGCCCGTACGCCACGACCAACGTGACGACGCACAATCCAGGCGAAGAGGACTGCGATGGTGGCGGCGAAAGCGGCGATGCCCGCGAACACATACCGACCTTGAATGCCCTGTGCAGGCCTCCCGAGATCCCAGAAGATCCGGTGCGCGTTGACAACGGTCGTCGCCACAACGAGCGCCGGGAACAGCCACAGGCTGAGAAGGAGGGCGCGTCGACGGGCGACGACGACCGCGACCACCAGGGCAACGACGAATCCGAGTCCGGCGAGATCCGCGACGAGCTCCGGCAGGGCGAACTCGGGGCGACTGCCCCGCCCCCAGAACGACCGGTTGAATCGCACGACGGCGTTGCCGACGAAGAACCAGAAGTCATAGCCCTCCGCGGGATTGCCGATCGGTTCACGCCCCCCGAGAATGCTCGGCTGGACCCGCCCGAGAATGATCAGGTTGCGTGCCCACCACCACCCCCCGATCACGAACGCCACGAGCATCGGGGTCACCACAAGTGCCGCCTTGCGCAGGAGCCCGGATGCCAGCCGTGCGGAGCGGACTGCGATCAGCGCGATGACGGGGATGAGCATGAGCGCCAGCCCTTTGGTCAGGAGGGCAACCCCGAGGGCCGCACCCGACCAAACGAAGTACCGGATCGCACGTTCCCGATCGCCGAGCCCTCTGATCGCAAAATACGTCGCCGCCGCACACGCGACGACGAGGAGGTTGTCGTTGTTCACGAAACCGCCGCTGTTGGTGAAGTACGGCACGAGGAGAACGGCAGCCCCACCGACGAGGCCCGCGACTCGGGAGGAAGTGACCCGGCGGGCTATGCCCACGACAAAAGGAATGGAACACGCGAGCATGAGTGCGGACATCGACCGCATGATCATCTGCGCCTGGTCCCAGCGAAGCTCTTCGCCACCGGCTGCCCATACAACGGCCGCAACCGCTCCGTAGTACAGCGGCGGGTGCTGAACCATCTGGTCGCGGGCCTGCCGTTCCCAGTCATCCCCCTCTAGCAGCAGTGCGCGATCCGTTGGATCCGGTAGCGCCTCAAGGCGCTGGTCGAGGTAGGAGCCGCCCGACTCAGCGACCGCTTGGATGGTCGACTTCTCGATGCGTGCGTCATAGGGGCGAGGCCATCCGTCGCCGGCGACGAGACGGGTTACCGAGTTGTAGTGCGCGTACTCATCGGGCCCCGTGAACGGAGGCATCACCACAGCCCACAGGAGCGAGAAGGCAAGAGTGAGAAGAGAGAGCGCAGCGATGGCCACGTGGTACGCGCTCGATCGGGTCTCTGCACCACCGCGGTGCGGCTTGATCGACATGATCAGTCCTCGCTCGCCCATTCGGGCGTGTGTGTCTTGTGGGGCGTTCGAGGAGCCGTCTCCGGGTGCCTTCGCGATGGCGTATTCCTCTCGACCTGCGAATGCACTCGGACGCGCACCAGGGCGCCGGCCGTCGCCGGGAGTCTATCCCAGGGGGCATCGAGCGCCTCTGGTACGCCGCCGCGGAGCCGTCGACAGATGCAGTGAACGATAGGATCGGAGAGCTCGATTTCCGTCGACCCAGCGCTCCGATCGTGCGCAGCGCGAAGACGCTTCCGGTCGAGGTCGACCGATCAGAAGGGTGCATTTGCGTGAGCATCGCCGACGTCGCCGTCATCATCAGAACCAAGGACAGGCCGGACTTCCTCGCGCGCGCTCTCCAGAGTGTGACCTCGCAGTCACACACAGAGTGGGAGTGCGTCGTCGTCAATGATGGAGGAGACCCGACGCCCGTCAATGAGCTGATCGACGCGCTCGATTCGGCATCCCGCGGACGGATCCGCGCTGTGCACTCGCCCGAGACGCGCGGTCGATGGAAGAGCGCGAACGCGGGTGTCCTGCAGACGTCCGCGCCGCTGATCGTGCTCCATGACGACGATGACTCGTGGCATCCGGAATTCCTGCGGCGCAGCATCGACTACTTGGCGGAACACCCACAGCGCGCCGGGGTCGTCTCACGAATCGAGATCGTGTGGGAGCGCCGAGCGGGAGAGTCGTTCGAGGAGACCGGTCGCGAGCTGTTCCAGCCTCAACTGCACGATCTGCTGCTCAGTGATGCTCTGCTCTTCAATCGGCATGTCCCGATCGCCTACGTCTATCGACGCAGTCTCCATGAGGAGCTCGGTCTGTACGACGAGAGCCTTCCGGTGGTCGGGGACTGGGCGTTCAACCTGAAGGTGCTTTCGCGCCAACCGCTGCCCTTCCTCCCCGGCGAGCCGATGGCCTACTGGCACCAGCGCGTCGAAAGCGCCGGCGCGGACGGAAACAGCGTAATCTCCTCCCGCGGGGATCACGACCGCTTCGATGCCCTCATCCGAGATGAGGCGCTTCGCGCCCACGCCTCTCAACAGGGTCTGGGCCTCGCGCTCTACCTCACGAAGTTCATCGACCAGCGTTTCGTCGACGTCGAGAACGGCATCAGAAGTGAGGTGGCCGAGGCGTCGCTTCTTCGACGCCTCGAGCGGCGGTTCAGACGCCCGCGCGATCGTCGAGGCCGGGCATGACGGAACGCTTCCCGGGTGGGGCGCGATGATCACGGGCCGCACCGTCCTCGTCTTCCCCTTCTACGACGACAACCCGTTCCTCAACGTCCTCTCCCTCGCACCGATGGCGGAAGGCTGGGTATTCCGCTCCGCGGGCGACTTCGACGACTGGGAGGCTCGAAGTGACCGCCTCTCCCCCGGCGATGTGATGCATCTGCACTGGACTGCGCCGATCCTGCAGACCGCAGAGACGCAGGCGGATGCGGAGCGCCGTCTCGTCCGGTGCGGGGCTATGCTGTCCCGCGCGCACCGCCGAGGCATCGGCATCATCTGGACGGTTCACAACCAAGTACCGCATGAGCTTGTCTACGCCGACCAGGAAAGACGTCTCATTCGTCTCATCTCCGAGCGAGCGGACCTCATCCACGTGATGTCCCCCTCGACCGTGGAGGTTCTCGCCGACATCTGTCGCCTCCCGCCCGAGAAAGTGCGCCCGATACCCCACCCCTCCTATGAGGCCGTCTACGGGGACGGTCCGGCGAGACGCGATGCCAGAGCGTCGTTCGAGCTCACCGACAGCGACCGCGCCGTGCTGTTCTTCGGAAATGTCCGTGCATACAAGGGCGTCCAGAGCCTGATCGACGCTATCCGGCACGTCCAGAATTCGGAGCCTTCCGGCGTACGCCTCGCGCTCCTGCTCGCGGGCCGCACACCACCCTCAGACCGCGCCCTCATCGAGAGCGCTCTTGCACCGCTGAAATCGGTCGGGCACTTCGACTTCGTACCCGAGCAAGAAGTCGGGAGATGGTTCCGCGCAGCAGACGTCGCGGTGTTTCCCTTCGAGAAGGTGCTCAACTCCGGCAGCGTGCACCTCGCAGCAACCTTCCGCGTGCCGGTCATCCTTCCCGATGTTCCCCATCTACGGCGGGACTTCGGCGAATATCCATGGGTGCGCACCTTCGACGCCAACAACCCGGTGGAGTCGCTCGCGTCGTCCCTCCGCGATGGCTCGCTCTTCTCCTCGCTGGAGGTCACCGACTTCGACTGGTTCCTTCGCTCACGTGCGCCGTGGGCGACGTCGCTGCGGTACCGGCGCATTCTGCAGGAGGCGCATAGCCTCGGCGCGTCGCGTCGCGTCGCGACTACCGCCTGAGTCGGGCACGCAGACGCCTCGCAATACGGCCGAGTGCGCGCATCGCCGGGTTTCTGCGTCGCCGCAGCGTCACGGTCGAACCGACCCGCTCTAGCAGGAGCGTGTCACGCCGCCGCGGCGCGAGCTCGTGCACGTCGACCTCGACTCCGACGCAGGCGCCGATGTCGTCGTCCCACAGCCCGAGGCCGAAGGGGGCGTGCAGAGGAATGGAGCGAGCGCTCAGCGTCATGCTGCGATCGCGCGGAGCGCAGTTCGACAGCGCGTCGTGAGAGAGCCGAATCACCGGTCCCGCCGTACCGATGGGAAACAGAGCCACGCTCACACCGTCGGCAGGACTCTGGACATGCACCGCGAAATGAAGCGCGTTCCAGCGAGGACGCATAATCGAAAGCCGCCCGCGCAGCCGCCGCCGCGCGCCGAGCGCTGCTCGTAGCATGTCGATGTCGCCGATGAGCGCCGCCTCCGGGATCGGATCCACCGCGTCGCCGCCGAGCACTTTCCGCGCCGATCGGGCGAGGCCAGCCCATCCGACAGCCATGTCGGCCGTGGAGGCGGGAGTGGTCCCGAGCACAGCGCGGACCGACTCGATCGCCGTGTCCGCGATTCCGGAAACATCGAGCCCCGTGCGCTCGACTGCCAGGAGAATCTCGGTCCAGAGGCCGAGTTTAACGGCGACGGGGCTGCGCGGGTCGCGGATCAGCGTCGCCGTCGCCGCGGCGGCGGTCGGTTCGCCCGCCGACAGGAGCCGGAACATCAGCAGCTCGAGTGGGTCGGACTCGGAGGGAAGCGGCATCGCAGCGACGAGAAGCGCGACCGTTGCGGATAGACTCGGGTCGGCGATCACGAGAAGGCCCGGGTTCAGAAGCACATCTACGAGCCTCGGAGCGATCTCGCACCGATATGTGTCAGAGCGGTACGCGTCAGTCTCCAGTGACGACACCGCAAGCACGCAGGCGAGCCCCAGTTCGCGCCGCAAAAGCGCTCCCAGATCGTCGTCCAGCATGAGCCCTTCGCGGTCTGCGCGCACGCCCGTCGGCATCCGGTGCAGACAGGTCACATCAGAGGTGATGTCGACAGAACCGGCGATGACCAGCGCCATCAGCATCGAGACGGCGTCTGCGCCATCAGGCTCGCATCCGAACGGCAGGTCGGCCCGTGTGAGCAGTTCGCGCGCGAACGCGGTTCCACAGAGCCCACGGCGCAGCGCTGCCGGTGACAGCGTGTCGACGGAGATCGAACTCCGCTGGGAAGGCCCAGGCGAGGAGGACAGCGCCTCCCGCGGGCGGAACGTGGCGCTTGCAGAGAAGGCGAGCCGGTCACCGATGACGACGTCGGACCCGCGCACCGAGGGCCGCTGCCCGATGCTGCGAACGAGATCGGGGGGCACGATGTCACCGGCATCGTAGAAGACCACCCAGCGACCGCTGGCCGTGCGGAGCGCAGCCTGCCTGGCCCCTTCGCCGCCGGCAGGCTCGATGTGATGGACGGGCGCGGCGATGAGCGGGGGCGCTCCCGTCGGGGGTCGTGAGTCGCGCGAGTCTGTGACGACGATCACTTCCGCCCCGGGCAGGTCCTGCGTCGCGAGAGATTCCAGCGTCTGGACGAGTTCGCTCGATCCGGGTCCTGAAATCACGACCGACACATCGATACTGCCCGGTCCTCCATCCCCGCGCACGAGGTTCGAAGTCTGCGAGGTCCCGGCGTGTGACGTCCGCGCGGACCAGAGGTCCGACGGAAACGCTTGGCGCAGGGCGGCAAGATCGGCGACCGCGGGACCGACGGCGCCGAGCTGGAACGCATGGGCGGTCGATGCTGCGAACTGCACATCGTGGCGTCCTGTGCCCCAGTAGTGGTCGAGGTACTTGAGCGGATGCTCGGCCTTCGGTGCGATCGGGCGAGAGGGGACCCCGAACGCATCCGCGATGATGAGCGCGTGAAGGGATGTCCCAGTGACGAACTCCGCGGAAGCGATTCTGCCGACGATCTCGAGAGGGTCACCCAGCGGACTGACGACCTCAGGGCCTTCGAAGCGGTCGAGCTCGTTGAGATTCGGCACGATGACACGGCCGCCGGTCCCCCGTCGGCTCGAAAGGTCGGGCAGCAGGTGAGGAAGCAGGAGCGCGGGGTCCCCGTAGACCGGAGGCACCTCGATCCCCCGTGACAGCAGAGCGGTGCGGGTGATCGGCCCACGCACCGCACGGACGTCGAGCTCCCGTGGATATCGCGGCGGAATGACCTTCCCGTTGATTCCCGCGCCCCACACCACGTCACGATCGCGCGCGAACTGGAGGACGCTCCCCACCGACAGCAGGCGCGGTCGCGGGTCTGCCTCTCGCGTCGCCCTGCCGTCCCGGATTCGCTGCCCGCTCAGGAGGGCCGCGATGATCGGTCCCAGTTCGTCGCCGAAGTTTCCTCCTCGGGAGGAGTCGCGCCCGACCCAGCGAAAGCAGTCGACGCCTCCGACGTCCACGGTGCTCTCAGGCACGATGGGCCCCCACGGGACATCCGACTCAAGAGTCACGATCGGGTGCCTCACCGGGCCGCGTGGCGTTCCACAGCTTCATCAATCGGTCCGTCGAACTCCAGCTTGCCCTTTCGGATCAGGATTCCTCGATCGCAGAGTTCGCGGACCATCACCATGTCATGGCTGACGACCAGCATCGTGATGCCGTGAGAAGTGAGTTCCTTGATCTTCGCGGCGCACTTCGCCCGAAACGGTGCGTCACCCACTGAGAGCACTTCGTCGACGAGGAGCACATCGAGCTCGACATGAATGGCCACCGAGAACGCCAGTCGCATGAACATCCCCGAGGAGTAGTGCTTGACCTCCTGGTCGATGAACTCCTCGATCTCCGAGAAGGCGACGATGTCGGCGAATCGCTCGTCGATCTCTTTGCGCTTCATTCCGAGAATGGCGGCATTGAGGTAGACGTTCTCTCTTCCGGTGAGATCGGGATGGAACCCGGCGCCCACCTCGATGAGTCCCGCGACACGGCCGCGAGTGTACACCTGGCCGGAATCCGGCTCGAGCACACCCGACACGAGTTTGAGGGTCGTCGACTTGCCCGAGCCGTTCAGGCCCAGCACAGCGACGGCCTCGCCCTCGCCGACCTGGAAGCTGAGGTCGTCGAGCGCGGTGAACGTGTCGGCGCGCACCTTCTTCTTCTTGATCCAGCCGATGAACGCTTCCTTGAAGGAATGCGAGTTCCTGCGGAGGAAGCGCTTCGACACGTGCTCGAGGATGATCGAGGGCTTCGCGGTCGTCTGCGCGGTGATCTGGTTCGTCACTTAGAGGTCCTGTGCGAATGAGCGCTCGAAACGGCGGAAGGTGAACTGGCCTATGAAGAGCATCGCTACGCAGATGCCCATTGCGATCGCTGCATACTCCCAGAATGCGGGAGGCAGCCCATGGCTCTGCGTGACCGTCTGCTCCCAGAACCCCACATGGAACAGCTCGACGGCGATCGTGAGCGGATTCATCATGTAGATGCCGAACGCCCACGCCGGAAGAGTCGCCGCGACAAACGTCCAGAGGTACAGGACCGGAGATGTCCAGGTGGAGAACATCCGAATGATCTCCACGAAGTTCTGGACGTCACGGAATCGGACGTTGAGTCCGCTGAAGAACAGTCCGAGGCCGAGCGCGAATGTCACGACGATCACCGTACCGAGCAGCACAGCGCCGAGCGCGGCGAAGGTGGGAGTCCATCCCACCACGATGCAGACCAGAAGGAGAACCGCGAGCTGCGGGAGGAAGTGGATCAGAGCGACGATGATCGCCGCGATGGGGAACAGCTCGCGGGGAAGGTAGATCTTTCGGACAAGCGAACCGTTGGCCACGATCGAGTCGGTGGCATTGCCGAACGCTTCATTGAAGAGGTTGACGATCACCACGCCGGCGAAGAGATAGATCGCGAAGTACTGAACGTCGTCATGCGCCCGCAGCACGATTCCCATGACGAAGTAGTAGACGGCGAACTGGGCGGCCGGCTTGACATAGGACCACGTCCAGCCGAGGACCGAGTTGCGGTACCGCGTAGCCGTCCCTTTGCGCACGAGCAGGCGCAGAAGATATCCCCACTGGAAAACGTCGAGAATCCCGCGGCCGCGGCCAGGGACGTCGTATTCGGAGAGGTCGATCACTGTGTTCAATGCAGAAAGCTTCGGTGTCGGGTCGGCGGAGGTACGGAGGCCAAGGGGAATCTTAGCGCCCGCCGGATGAGAGCACGTCGTGCGGACAGGAGGTCAGCCCTACTGATAGTCCACGTCTTCGCGCGGAAGCCAGAGATCCTCGCCCGACGAGGACTCGAACAGCAGCCACTGCCGATCGGCGGTCACCGCCTTGGCTGTGAGCACCGTTCCCGCGGACATCTCGACGACACCACGGCCGCACTCGAGAGAAGGCGCGCTCCGGGATACCGATCCTTCGCTCCGCACGACGTACGTCTTGTACGCCGATCGCACGTCAGACGGCTGGGTGCAGGATTCTCCCGATGTGGCGTAGCGGACCGCATCGCGCGGCACCCAGAGGTCGCCCTCGGCAAGCCGCAGCTTCAGCCAGTCACGCGCGCCGTTGACCTCCACCGCCGTCGCCACCGTGCCGGCGGCCACCTCAACTACACCCGACGCGCACTCCGCGTACGGCGCCGTCCGCGCCGTCGCTGGTGCGAGGAACGTGTACGTCTTCATCGCCGACGTCGCGTCGGCCGGTGGCTCGGCGCACAGTTCCTCGCTTGTCACCTGCCGCACGGAGCCGCGGGGCACCCACCGCATACCTTGGCCGGTCTCCACCTGCAACCAGTCCCCCGCCTCAGTGCTCGCCTTCGGGCGGAGCACCGTCCCTGCCGAGATGGGTACGGAGCCGGTGTCGCACACGGTCGTGGGCGACGAGAGCGCCTCAGTGTCGACATCGAGGAGATAAGTGCGCTGCGCCGCTCGCGACGAAACGCGCACCTCGCACGGGTCCGCGGTCGAAGCTAGACGAGTTAGATGGCTGCGATCAACCCATAGGAGGCCCCGGCCCGAGGACACCAACAACCAGTCGCGGTCCCGGTTTGCCGACACTGCCTGCACCACCGTCTGTCCAGAAAGAGTCGCGCGCCCGATGCCACACTCTGGGTTCGGCGAGGTCAGCCCAGAGGTGCCGCTTTCTCGGATCGTGTAGACCATGTGTGCTGCGCTGGTGTCCCCTGGCAGAGCGCACGCAGTTTCCATCGTGTCGGCGCGGCGGAGCGCCGCCCGGTCTACCCAGCCATCGACGTCGCCGATGTGCACCTTCACCCAGTTGCGGTCGCCGCTCACCGCGAATGCTTGTACGATCGTCCCCGCTGAGATCTCAGTCGATTTGAGTTCACAGCCGGAGTTCGGGACTGCCCGTCCGGTTGAGTCGGCGACGAGCACATACGCGTACTGCGCCGACCCGACCTTCGGCGGGAGAGCACAGGCTGACTCGTCTGCGGCCGCGTAGCGCACATGCTCGCGCGCGACCCATCGTGCGCCGGCCTCCGTGTTGACACGTAACCAGCCGTCGACCACAGCAGTCGCCTGCAAGACCGTGTCCTGCGCCAATGCGGAGATGTTCTCATTACACGCAAGGCTCGGCGCCGACCGTGCATTTAGGCTGCTGGCCGTCACGACGTACGTCTTGACCGCAGTCTTGGGTGATGATGGCTGAGCGCACGCGTTCACCGGCGTCGTGGTGGAGCCGAACCAGTCGGTGAAGTACTGGTAGAAGTTCCTGTTGCCGTAGGACGAGCACCCGTCACCCGTGCCATACCCGGCGCGGATCGCCGCAGCGTTGGGCTGGTAGGGCGTGTAGTAGTACAGGTTCGCTGTCGCCTGATTCTGCACGTAGACCGGCGACGAGCCGCAGTCATGGTTGGGGTTCCACAGGATGTTCCACGTCTTCCCCGGCGCATACCAGGTGAAGTACTGGCTCGTCCCGGCGGGGTTCGCGTATCGCTTGAACTGCCACGCGGCACCGTAGACCTGGTTGAAGAAACCGTAGTAGCGCGTGTCGCACGCCGCGGTGTCCGGGCAACCCTGCCCCATCGCGATGCGGTACCGCCAGTCACTCGGCCACACGTGGTTGACGAGCCCCTGTTCCTTCTGGAGCGTCGCGAGGATGACCTGAGGGTTGATGCCACACGCCTGCGACACCTTGTAGATAATGCGCGAGGCGCGCTCGCGCGTGCCGCCCGAGTAGGCGCCACACATAGAGTCGGCAGACGTCGTGCGCGACGTGTCGTACCAGTCCTTCAGACAGGTGTATCCGGACCGGCAGGACGGAACCATTTTCTCCAGGAAGGCCTGGATCTGCGCTTCGGTCATCGTGGACTTGTCGAAGAAGACGGCGTCGCTGATGATGTTGCCGGCCTGGAACTTCGACAGATCGGCGGTCTGGATGGAGTCGCCGATCGCGGTCTCCGCGTCGAGGGCCGCCTCGACGTCCAGCGCGGTCGAAGTATCGGCGACCGACGTCTGCTCCACCGCTGACGCGGCGGGGGCGACGAGGACGCCGGCGAGCATGGCGATCACAGCGAGGGTCGGCGCAATCAATCGCCTCATCTACCCGACTCCTTATTCACAGGGGATTCTGTGACTAGTGTGGCGAAAGTTACACCTGAACACAATTGTTACTAGAGTTCGGCGTGCAAGGCCCAGATCTTGTCTGCAGCTTCGAGCCACGAGAAGACGCGGCCGCGATCGGCGGCCATGACCGCCAGACGCTCAGCAGCGGACGTCGATCCGAGCGCGTCCGCGAGCGCCGCGCCCAGGGCGTCAGCCGCATCCACGCCGGATGTCGGCACCAACGTGCCGCCGTCGACGACGACCTCGCGCAAGACATCCGAATCCGCCGCGATGACGGGAACCCCGAGGGCCATCGCCTCGACGGTCCGCCAGGGGAACACCGCGCGCATCGAGGGCGCCACGTACGCGACGGCGGCACCGAACACCGCGCCGCGGTCGGCGTCGGCGAGCGCGCCGCGCACGTGCACGAGTCGCGCGGGAACCCCGGCGGCCGCTGCGATCTCGGCGATCGCCGGCTCTTCGCCTTCGCCGGCATCCATCACGACGACGGGCACGTCGTGGCCGCTGCGGGCGACCGCGCCGAACCCGGCGGCGAGCGCATCCGATTCCGCTGACGTACCGGCGAGCACCACGTATCCCTCGGGGAGGTCGAGCTCGCGCCGACGTCCGATCTCATCCGTCGGCACGCGGAAGCCCTCGGGAGCGGCACCCGAGATCACCCGGATGCGATCCCCGAGCCGGGCGATCTCCCCCAGCCGACGCGCCATCGCGTGCGTGGGCACGACCACGGCGTCGGCGTGCTTGACGGCGCGCTTGAGCATCGCCTTGTGCCACGCGACGCTGGATCGGGAGAGCTCGTCGGGTGCGTCCCACGGGCGAAGATCCCACACGGTCACGCTCGTCTGATCGTTGTTGTGCACGCGGTCGTGCTTGACCAGCGGCGCGAACAGACTCGGGGCGTGAATCATCCCGCCACCGATGCCGGTCGCGACACCGAGCTGCAGCGCACCGGCGAGCTCGCGGCGGGGCAAAGACGTGCGACGCACTCCCGCCATGCCCGGGATGGACAGCGCTGCGATGCCGTCACCCCCGGCCGCGGGTGCGATCCCCTCCACCTCGCACCCCTGCGGCGCGTGGGCGATGAGGGCACGCACGAGCTCCCCGGAAGCGACCTTCAGGTCGTTGTCGGTGGGGGCGACGAGCTGATCGAGCATCACCCGCAGCACGGCGGTCACGACTCGGGCTCCGGCGTGGGCGTCGGAGGGTGCAGCGTCTGCTGCACGAGTTCGCGGATGTAGTCGTAGTCGGGGTCGTACTCGTCGATGCCGCCCTCCGGCGTCAGCTCGATTGTCGTGACCGGCTGATCCTTCGCCTTGGCCGCAAGGTCGACCAGGTACGGGAGCATCGAGTTCGGGATGTCGGTCTCGACCAGATCGGCCCCGGCCGCCGCCAGATCCTGGAACCGGGTGAGCACGGTCTGCGGCGTGAACTGGTCGAGCATCGCCTGCTGTAGCTCGCGCTGACGCTCCATGCGGTCGAAGTCGCTGGTGGTGTATCGCGAACGGGCGTACCACTGCGCGGTGTCGCCGTCCATGTGCTGTTCGCCGACCTCGATCCACCCGGTCGCCCACTCCTCGGCCGGCTGTCCGTCGTACGTCGGACCGCCGCCCTCGGGCAGCCGCTCGTCGACGGTGATCGTCACCCCGCCGAGCGCGTCGACGAGGTCGGCGAAGCCCTTCATGTCGACGAAGACGTAGTACGGGATCTCGATGCCGAGGATCCCCTCGGCGGCATCCTTCGTCGCCTCGACACCGGGCGACGAGCCGTTGTCGTACGCGTCGGGATACAGCGCTGTGCCGTCCTGACACACCTCGACCTCGGTGCGCAGCTGGTTGACGCCGCTCCCCCACCCGCACGTCGGGTCGGCGAACCCCTCGTGACCGTTCGGGTACTTCTCCTGCATCGGCCCCTCCGAGAAGGGGAAGTTGGGCATGTCGCGCGGGATGCCGGTGATGGTCGTCGCGCCGGTCTCGGCGTTCACCGACACCACCGAGATCGAGTCAAAGCGCATGCTGTCGCGACCCTCGCCACTGTCAGCGCCGAGAAGCAGGATGTTGTAGTACCCGTCGGAAGGCTCCACCGGCGGTCCGCTCGCACCGAAGATCGCGCCGAGCGCGGTGCGGGCCGCACCGACCGACTGCGCCGCGTAGGCGGCACCGCCGCTCGCGGCGATCACCAGCGCGATCGCGAGCGCCGGGATGCCGACACGAGCAATACCGGCGGTCTTCACCAGCCGCACCAGACGCAGCGTGTCGATCGTGAGGACGACCCACAGCGCGGCGTACGCGATGAGGACGCCCTGCGCGAGCAGCAGCACGAACCAGTTCGTGCCGAGCGAGATGAGCAGACCCTGCGCGAACAGGGCGATGAGCACGCCCGCGACCACGAGCATCCACATGAGGATGGTCGCGGCCAGCCCGATGCGCCCCAGCCGCCTGCTGCCGGCGAGCACCTGGGCGGAACCGGGAAGCAGGAAGTTCAGGCCCACCAACCACCAGCCGCGTCGGCTCATGACCGAGCCGGAGGACACGTCGGGGTAGCGCAGCGGCCGCTCCTCGATCGTGCGCGACCGGGACGAGGTGACCGGCCGGTGCGGCGCCGCGACGCTCACAGGGCGTCCTTGAGCCGCCGGCTCTTCTCCTCGACCTGCGCCTCGAGATCACGGGCATACGCCTCGACGCGGTCGCCGAGAGCGGCATCCGAGGAACCGAGCATGCGGGCGGCGAGGATTCCGGCGTTCTTCGCGCCGTTGATGGACACAGTCGCCACCGGAATGCCCGCGGGCATCTGCACGATGCTGAGCAGCGAATCCATGCCGTCGAGCGTCGCCAGCTGCACCGGCACGCCGATCACGGGAAGCGAGGTGAGCGAGGCGAGCATGCCCGGCAGGTGCGCGGCACCACCGGCGCCGGCGATGATCGCCTTCAGGCCGCGCGCCCGCGCCTCGCGGCCGTAGCGCAGCAGCTTGTCGGGCGTGCGGTGGGCCGAGACGACCTCGACCTCGTGCGGCACGCCGAAGTCGGTGAGCGCCTGCGAGGCGTCGCTCATCACGCGCCAGTCCGAATCGGAACCCATCACCACGCCGACCAAGGGCGCGTCGGAAGAATGCAGCGGTCGGGTCACCCGTCCAGGCTAGGCGCGGCGGCTGGAAGAACCCCGCAACGGCACGGGGGCGTTTCGGGAGAGGAACGACGTCAGTCCTGGAAGAAGGCGGCGGCGGCGCGAGCCTGGTAGGCGACGTCGTCGAGATCGGCGCCCGCGACGTTCACGTGACCCACCTTGCGGCCCGGACGCGGCGCCTTGCCGTACGTGTGGATCTTCGCGACCGGATGCGCCTCCATCGCCGCGGCGAAGCGCGCGTCGAGGGAGTCCGACACCGGCCCACCGAGGATGTTGATCATCACCGACCAGTCCGCCACCGCATCCGCATCACCGAGCGGCAGGTCGAGCACCGCGCGCAGGTGCTGCTCGAACTGACTCGTGATCGCGCCGTCCTGCGTCCAGTGGCCGCTGTTGTGCGGACGCATCGCGAGCTCGTTCACGAGCACCCGCTCGTCGACGGTCTCGAACAGCTCGACGGCGAGCATGCCGGTGACATCCAGCCCCTCCGCGATCCCGACGCCGATCCGCGCGGTCACTTCCTGCAGGCGCGCGTCCTGATGCGGCGCCGGCGCGACGACCTCGGCGCACACGCCGTCTTTCTGCACCGTCTCGACCACCGGATACGCGCGCACCTGTCCCGACGGCCGACGCGCCACCTGCTGCGCGAGCTCGCGTGAGAAGTCCACGAGCTCCTCGACCAGGAGCGCTCCGCCGTGGGCGTCTTCGGCGAGCGCCGCGAACCAGTCATCCGCTTCGGCGGCGGCCGACACGACGCGCACGCCCTTGCCGTCGTACCCGCCGCGCGGCGTCTTCACGACGGCGCGGCCGCCATGGGCGTCGAGGAACTCCTGCAGCTCGTCACGGCCGGTCACCGCCGCCCACTCGGGCTGCGGCATGCCGAGCTCGGCCAGCCGCGTGCGCATCTCGATCTTGTCCTGCGCGAATCGCAGAGCGTGCGGACCCGGACGCACGGCCACGCCGGCATCGACCAGAGCACCGAGAACGTCCTGCGGCACGTGCTCGTGGTCGAAGGTGATCACATCGACCTCGCGGGCGAAGGCCAGCACGGTCTCGGCGTCGCAGTAGTCCCCGACCGCGGTCGCGGCGAGCTTCGCCGCCATCCCCTCGGACTCGGCGAGCACCTGCAGCTCGATCCCCAGCTCCACCGCGGGCGCGATCATCATCCGCGCCAACTGTCCGCCACCGACCACACCGACACGCAGGGTCATCCCGCTCCTTCCGACCGCTCCATTCTGTCTCACCGCCGCCATCGAGGCATGCGGCGACGGATCACACCGGAGCCGGAGGCGCCGGCGGAGCGGCGAATGCCCCGCTCGTCGGCGTCATGGACTGCGCATCGCGGTGGGCGAGGATCTGATTGACCTCGACCTGGTCGACGAGCGCCTCGTGCACGAGGGCGACGTTCGGGATGTTCCGCAGCCGCAGCGGCTCATCGACGCCGTTCGACAGCGTGAGGGTTCCCGCTCCCCACAGCCGCTGCAGGATGCCACGACGCACACCGATGGAGTAGCCGCGCACGTGGCTGAGCTCGCGACGGCGTCGCACGAAGACGCCGTACCGCTCGATCACCCGGCGCGTGGTGATCACGTAGGTGTGCGACCACCAGGCGAGGAAGGGCAGCAGCACGAGAAGGAACACCACAACCGCCGCGGCCGTCAGCAGCATCCAGTTCTCGAACGGCGCGGGAAGGTTGCCGTAGAAGAAGCCGACCGCGCCGGCGACCGCCAGCAGGACCAGCACCGACCAGAACAGCCGTCGCGCGTGCGGACGCACCCGCGCGATGCGCAGCTCCGGGGTCGGTGCCCCGGGCGCAGGAAGGAGCGGCCGCGCGCCCGTTCCGATCGGCTGTGTCATGCCCCCATCATGCCGGGAGCGGCCGACATCGAGCGGATGCCGCGCCCAGCCTCAGCGCACGTGCACCACGTCGCCGGCCGAGACCGCGATCGGGTCGCCGCCGGAGTCGACGACGAGCCGGCCGTCGGCGTCGATGCCGGTCGCCTCGCCGTCGAGCGAGGTGCCGTCCGGAAGCGACACCGTCACGCGCTTGCCGATGGTTGCACAGTTCTTCGCCACGTCGGCGTGGAGGCCGGCGACCGCTGCGTCACCGCCCGTGGCGGCGAGGTCAGCGAGGTAGCGGTCCAGGGCGTCGAGATAGTCGGCGATGAGGCGATCGTCGTCGACGTCGATACCGGCGGCCAGGAACGACGTCGCGGTCTCGACAGGCAGCTCGGCCTGCGACATGCGCGTATTGATGCCGGTGCCGATCACGACGCAGTCGGGATGACTCGGCACGACCTCGGCGAGGATGCCGCACAGCTTCGCCCCGTCGAGCAGCACGTCGTTCGGCCACTTCAGCGCCGCCTCGTGCCCCGACGAGCCCAGCTGCCCGCGCACCGCCCGCACGAGCGCGGCGCCGGCCGCGAGCGGGATCCATCCACGTGCCGACACCGGAAGATCGGGCACCCGCACGAGGGTGGAAACGGCCAGCGCGGTTCCGGGCGGGGCGACCCAGGAGCGGTCGAGGCGGCCACGACCCGCCCGCTGGTCGGTCGTCACCAGCACCGACAGGTGCGGCCACAGGCCCGGCGCATCACGCACCCCCTCGATCACGTCCGCGTTGGTGGAGTCGGTCGACTCCGTCAGCTGCACGCGAGGGCTGCGGGCGGCGGCACGAGGGTATCCGGCGGCGGGGATCGTCATGTCGCCCACGGTACGCCGTGGCTCCGGTCGGCGCCGCGCCGTTCCGGCGGCACGGCGCATCCGCTACGGTCCCGCATCCGCGGTGTGGACCCGCACCAAGGCAGCGCGGATCGGTTGTGCAGACCCTCCAAGGGATCGCAGGCCCGCGCCGATAGGGTGGAATCCGTGACCGACGACATCGACCTCTCGACCACCGCCGGAAAGATCGCCGACCTGCGCGCGCGGTATCAGGAGGCGGTCGTCGACGCGGAGAAGACCGCCCACGACAAGCAGCACGCCAAGGGCAAGCTCACCGCTCGCGAACGCATCGAACTGCTCCTCGACACCGGCTCGTTCGTGGAGATCGACGAGTACGTGCGACACCGCACCACCGCTTTCGGGATGGACCGCGCCCGCCCTTACGGTGACTCGGTCGTCACCGGCACCGGCACGATCCACGGGCGCGCCGTCGCTGTCTACGCGCAGGACTTCTCGACCTTCGGCGGATCGCTCGGCGAGGTGGCCGGCGAGAAGATCATCAAGGTCATGGAGCTCGCGCTGCGCAGCGGCATCCCGATCATCGGCGTCCTCGACTCCGGCGGCGCCCGCATCCAGGAGGGCGTGGTCGCGCTCGGCAAGTACGGCGAGATCTTCCGCCTCAACACCCGCGCGTCGGGCGTCATCCCGCAGATCTCGATCATCATGGGGCCGGCCGCCGGCGGCGCCGTCTACTCCCCCGCCCTCACCGACTTCGTCGTGATGGTCGACAAGACCAGCCAGATGTTCGTCACCGGCCCCGACGTGATCAAGACCGTCACCGGCGAAGACGTGGGCATGGAGGAGCTCGGGGGCGCGCACACGCACAACACCCGCTCCGGCGTCGCGCACTATCTCGCCGACGACGAGGACGACGCGATCGACTACGTGCGCACCATGCTCGGCTACCTCCCCGACAACAACATGGCGGAGCTGCCGGTCTACGAGACGGAGTTCGAGTTCGAGACGACCGACGCCGACCGCGCACTCAACGCCGTCATCCCCGACTCCCCCAACCAGCCCTACGACATCCACACCGTCATCGAAGGACTCCTCGATCACGGCGAGTTCCTCGAAGTGCAGCCGCTGTTCGCGCCGAACATCGTCATCGGGTTCGGACGCATCGAGGGCCGCTCGGTGGGCATCATCGCCAATCAGCCGTCGCAGATGGCCGGCACCCTCAACATCGACGCCGGCGAGAAGGCCAGCCGCTTCGTGCGGTTCTGCGACGCGTTCTCGATCCCGATCGTCACGCTCGTCGACGTGCCCGGATACCTCCCCGGCACAGACCAGGAGTGGACCGGCGTCATCCGTCGCGGCGCGAAGCTCCTCTACGCCTACGCCGAGGCGACCGTGCCGCTGGTGACCGTGATCCTCCGCAAGGCCTACGGCGGCGCCTACATCGTGATGGGATCCAAGCAGCTGGGCGCCGACGTCAACCTCGCTTGGCCGACCGCGGAGATCGCCGTGATGGGCGGCCAGGGCGCGGTGAACATCCTCTACCGCGGTGAGATCAAACGCGCGGCCGAAGCGGGCGAAGACGTCGCCGCGGTGCGCACCAAGCTCGCCACCGAGTACACCTACAACGTCGCGTCGCCCTTCCTCGCCGCCGAGCGCGGCGAGCTCGACGGGATCATCGAGCCCGCGCAGACGCGCGTGTCGATCGCGAAGGCGCTTCGCGCGCTGCGCGGCAAGCGCGCGAGCCTGCCGCCGAAGAAGCACGGGAACATCCCGCTGTGACCGACAGCGACGCCGAGCCCCGCGTCATGATCGACGTGCGCCGCGGCAACCCGACCGACGACGAACTCGCCGCCCTCATCGCCGTGCTGTCAGAGGCGTACCGCACCGAGGTCGAAGACGCCACGGCCGACCCGACGCCGCAGCGGTCCGCGTGGGAACTGACGCAGCGCGGCCTGCGCCCGCCGCTGCGCCGCGACCTCGGGTGGCGCCAGGGCGGCTGGCAGCACGGCTGCTGACGGCTCCGGCCGTTCGTGTGGGGTGGGCACGGCGCCCGCCGGCGTGTCCCCCGAAATACCTACAGACGGCGTGTTGCGCGCGTCGCATACTGGAGGAGCTGGAACGCTGCGGCGTTCGGCTGGCCCACCTCCGCTTCGCGGACTCGTCGGGTCGGCCCCTGCGGACGGTTTTCGGGTAATCGTCCGCCCAGGCGGGGAGCTGGCGGAAACGCCGCTCCCCGCCTCTTCTCTGTCCGCGGCGTCTCGGCCCGTGCGGCACCGCCGCGCGCGGCCGCACCGCCACCGGTCGACAACACAGGAGATTCGGGCGCGGTTACCCCAGATCCGGGCCCCTAGGCTCCCGCGACGCGCATATCTCCTGCGTTGTTCACACCGCGCCGCGGCGGCTCCGACGTTGGTCTGGCGTCGCGCCGGTCCGCCGTGACGACCACCCGCGTGACGCGCATCGCCGACCGCCGGTCAACAACACAGGAGATTCGGGCGCGGCTGCCCTAGATCCGGGCCCCCAGGCTCCCGCGACGCGGATATCTCCTGCGTTGTTCACGGCGGCGCGGGCACAGACGCGACCGGTTCGGCCGCCGCGCGGTGGTCGCGGCGCGGTAGGGGTCAGCGGTGGGCGTCCGTGGCGCGCGGTGGAGTCAGCGGCGGGGGTGGGCGATCTCGCGCCAGAGGTCCACGGCGTCTTCGTCGGAGAGCGCGGCGCCGGCGCCGGAACGGCCGACGACCGTCACGGCCACGCTCTCGTGCGGCGAGGTGCGCACGTACAGGCGCTCCGACGTCGCCTCCCGCAGGGTCTCGGCGAGCTGGCCGCGGATGACCGACAGCGTCACCTCATCGACGCGGTCGAGGCCTCCCTCATCGAGCACCGTCACGGTCGATCCGCGGCGCCGGAGTCGTTCGAGCTCGGCCCGAACGTCGTCGTCGAGGAGGCGCGGTCCCCGCAGCTCGTCACGGAGGCTGCCCTCGGCGATGCGGGCGCCGAGGCGTTCGTCCTCGGTAAGACGACCGCGTTCGGCGACCACGCGCATCAGCACCGGGCCCGCGATCGCGAGTGCGCGCTGCACCTTCGTGCGACGCTCGCGCTGCCGCACGCTCTGCGATGCCTCCACGCCGGATGCCGCCCGCTGCAGCGTGGTCAGCTGCGCCGTGTCGCGCGCCGCGCGGTCCAGGGACAGCACGAGCGTCTGCGCCACGGCGACCCACACCACCGAGCCGACGAGTCCGAGGCCGAGCGCCGTCATCGGCCCCATCCACACCGAGGCCGTCACGCCGAGCGCGATGATGCCGAGCCACGCGACCCACGGGCGTCGGCGGACCATGACGACGACCATCAGGGCGCCGATCCCGCCGAGGTACCACGTGGCGTACGGAGCGGTGACGTGATCCGGACCGACGGCGACCGACAGCGCGTTCGGCACCACGATCGCGGCCCCGAGCGCGAGGCCGGCCGCCCACGCGGGAAGGCGACCGGTGCGTCGGGCAGCGCTCAGCGCCTCGTCCACGCCATCGCCGTCGACCTCGGGGATCGGCTCGGTTCCCACGGTCTCGGCCCGGCGCGGCTCCCACAGCACCACCAGCCACGTCGTGCCGAGATAGACGAACAGCGCGACCACGAGCAGCCACGGCAGCGGCACCGGCTCGGTCCACCACAGCCCGCGCGCGGCGAGGTACGCAGTGAAGGCCAGCGCGAGGCCGACGAGGATGTTCCGCACGCTCATCACGCCGACACCAGCCCCGCCCACTCGAGCCGCACGCGGGTGCCGTCGGCACCCGAGCTGACCACGCCGCTTCCGCTGACAGCGGCCATGCGGGCGATGATCGACGCGCGGATGCCGAGACGGTCATCCGGCACGGCGCCGACGTCGAAACCGGCCCCCTCGTCCCGGATCTCCACGACGATCCCGGCGGGGTCTCCCGAGGCCTCGAGCACGACCTCCAGGCCCGACGCCGAGGCGTGCTGGAGCGAATTGGAGATCGCCTGCGTCGCGGCCAGCACGATCGAGCGGGCAACGCGGCCGGGCATCTCGCCGGCGTCTGTCGCGACTCGACGGCGCACGGTGACATCCGCCCCCATCTCGTGCGCACCGGCCTCGATCTCATCGGCGATGCTGTCGGGCGTGCGCGCGGCGTCGCTGCCCTCGCTCGCGTCACGGTCGGTGTTGGCCAGACGCGTCAGCGCCTCGCGCGCCATCGACACCGCGAGCGCCTGCTCACGCGGGGTGTCGGCGCGTTCCGCGGCGATGAGGGCGGCGAGCACGCTGTCGTGCATGAGGGCCGCGACGGCCACGCGCTCGTCTTCGGCCGCGTCGGCGGCCGCGGCCCGCGCGTAGGAGTCGACGGCACGAGCACGCGTCTCGTCGACGTTCGTCGCGATCGATCGCAGCAGCCACCCCAGGGTGAGCAGCACCCCGCCGAGGATGAGCGCGAACGACACGTCGAGCCCGAGCGACAGCCAGAACGACGGGTCGAACGCTCCCCCGATGAGGCGGATGACACCGAACATCAGGGGCGCGAGGATCGTCCAGGCGATCTGCGCCGGCAGCGGGAAGACCAGCACGCTGGACACGGTGGCGACGTTGATGAGGAACCAGATCCACGGCTGCTCGGTCGGGGATGTGTAGAGACCGACGTTGACGATCGGGAAGGCGATGAGCACCACGGCGAACACGCCGATGAACACGCCGGCGGTGATCCTCACCGCTCGGTCGAGCACGCACGCCACGAGCATGGCGACGAGGCTGCCGAAGGTGACGACGACGAGGGCGTTCTGCGCGACGGTGCCCGTGGCGAGGGTCCCGATGGCGGTGACGAATCCCTGCAGACCCAGGAAGACCGAGCCGAGCGCGATGGCGATCTGCAGCACCCGCTCGATGCGGTGGCGCGTGAACGACCCCAGATCGGGATCGGTCCCCCGCAGGCGCGGGAGCTGTCCCCAGGCTTCGTCGACGGCGACAGGGGTGTCGGTGCGGAGGCGAGGTGAGGTCACGGCGAGGTCTCGCGGTCGGCGTGGCGGTCGAGCAGCCCGTCTTCGACGGCGCGGTGGAGCAGGTCGATCTTCGTCGGCGCGGGGCGTCCGACGTCGACGTACTTCATGCGAACTCGGGTGATGTTCTCCTTGGCCGTCGAGTAGGCGACCCCGAGCCGTTCGGCGACGACCTTCAGCGGCAGACCCGCCGCATACAGGCGCAGCACGTCGCGCTCGCGGGCCGAGAGCTGAGCGTCGGCGAAGGCGCGATCGCCCTCGACGGCGCTCGCCCACTCGACGTTGTTGAGAGGCTCGCCCTGCGCGACGCTGGAGACCGCGTGGAGCACATCGTCGATGCGGGAGGACTTGCTGACGATTCCGGCCGCCCCGGCGGCGAGCGCCTCGCGCACGGAAGCCGGGCGATCCGCGACGCTGTGGATGATGACGCTCGAGCCGTCGGCGACCAGTCGCGTGACGTTCTCGGTCACGGTCGCCCCGTCGCCGAGGGTGAGGTCGAGCACCACGACGTCGGCGGGTGAGACCTGCTGTTCCTGCCGCCACGAGAGGTAATCGGTGACGGTGCTGCCGGAGAACACCACGCTCGCCGATCCCTCGCGCGCGCAGCCGGCCTCGAGACCGAGCCGCACCGACTCGTGATCGTCGATGAGCGCCACCCGTGTCATGCGATCACCTTACCTGTGAGAACGCTCCATCGCGGGGTCGGGGCGGCCGCTCGCCCTCACTCGTGTCGCAGTACAGCGACGGCCTCGACGTGGTGCGAGTTCGGGAACAGGTCGAGCGCGTCGACACGGTCCGTGACGTACCCGGTCTCGCGGAAGGTCGCGAGGTCACGGGCGAGGGCGACGGGATCGCAGGCGACGTACACGATCGTGCGCGGTCCGAGCGCCGCGACGTCTTCGGCGACCTGGCGTCCGGCCCCCGATCGCGGCGGATCCAGCAGCACCACGCCTCGGGCCAGGCGCTGGCGCTCACGCTCGGTCGCGGATGCGCGCAGTGCCGACACCCACCGGTCCACCCTGGCCGTCTCGGGCCGGGCTCCCACCCAGTCGGCGAGGTTCCGACCGGCGTGCTCGGTCGCCCGTTCGTCCGATTCCACCGACGTGATGCGGGCGCCCTCTCCCCCCAAGCCGCCCAGGGTCGCGGCGAAGAGCCCCACGCCGCCATAGAGGTCGAGGTGCCACCCGTCGGGGTCCACGGCCGGTTCGTCGCCGGCGACCTCGCGAAGGCGCTGCGAGACGACCTCGGTGAGGGTGTGGGCGGCGAGGCGATGCACCTGCCAGAAGCCGCCCGCATCCACCCGGAACGATCGCCCTGCCGCCTGCTCCAGGATCACCTCGCGCGCCGCGTCGGAGCGCTGTCCGGCCGGTCGCGGCACGACGCGCACCCGGCCGTCGGCGGGCTGGACGAGGTCGATGCGGCCCGGCTGTGCGGACCGGACGCCCTCGAGGGCGCGCTCGAGTGCCGGCGTCACCAGCGGCAGCGAGTCGACGTGAACGATGCGATGGCTGCGCTGTGCGTAGGGCCCGACCCGTCCGTCGTCGCCGACGTGCAGGCTCACGCGCGTGCGCCATCCGGTGCCGTCGGGCGTCTCCTCGGCGAGCACCGCGCCGGCATCGTCGTGGAGCGGCGCGGCCGCGGACATCGTCGCCGGGATGTCGAGGCGGCCGATGCGCGCGAGCGCGTCGCGCACGACGTCGAGCTTGAGCGCGCGCTGCGCATCCAGCTCGATGTGGCCGAAGTCGGCGCCGCCGGGGCGCTCGTCGGGCGGCACCTCGATGTCGGCCGGCGCCCACACGTGCGGCCGGCGGGACGGCGCCGCATCCAGGACCTCGAGCGCCTCGGCGCGCCAGAAGGACTTCTTCGACGTCTCGGTCAGGCGCGCTCTGATGCGCTCTCCCGGGATGGCGTCGGGCACGAACACCACGCGGCCCTCGTGGCGGGAGACGAACACGCCGCCGTGCGCGACGCCGGTGATGTCGAGGTCGAGGATGCTGCCGACGTCCATGCCTCGAGCCTGTCACAGCTATCGTCGTGGCATGCGCGTGTGCCTCGCCTCGACCTCGCCCGCCCGCCTCATGCTGCTCCGCCAAGCGGGCATCTCTCCGGAGACGGCGGCGCCCGACGTCGACGAGGAGGCCGTCATCGCCGCCGTGGAGGCGGGCGAGGATCGCACCCTCTCCCCCGACGAGCACGTGCTCCTCCTCGCGCGCCGCAAAGCGGCCGACGTCGCCGCCCGGCTCACCGCCGAGCAGCCCGACTTCGACGGCATCGTCATCGGCGGCGACTCCATGTTCGAGCTCGACGGCGAGATCCTCGGCAAGCCCTACACGCCCGAGAACGCCACCGCGAGGTGGCGCGGGATGCGCGGACGCACCGGTGTGCTGCACTCCGGTCACGCGGTGTTCCGGCTCGCGCCCGGAATCGCGCCGCGGGAGGCCCACGCCGTCGCCGAGGCATCCGTCACCTTCGCCGACGACGTCACCGACGCCGAGATCGACGCCTACGTCGCGACCGGGGAGCCGCTGCTGGTCGCCGGCGCGTTCACGGTCGACAGCCTCGGCGCGCCGTTCATCACGCGCGTGGAGGGCGACCCCTCGACGGTGGTGGGGATGTCGCTGTCGACCCTCCGACACCTCGTGCGCGAGCTCGACGTGGCGTGGCCCGACCTCTGGGCCCCGGCCGCATAGAGACGCGAGGGCATCCTGGCGCGACGGATGCCCGACGAACGTTGTACGAGGAAGACCACGTTTCTTCGTGGGATTTGTACGAACCGGTCAAAACCACCGCGGAGGCCGTCGGTAGGCTGAAATCCATGCCTCGTATCGCCAAGGTCCTCATCGCGAACCGCGGCGAGATCGCCGTCCGTGTCATCCGCGCCGCGCGCGACGCCGGAAAGTCGTCCGTCGCCGTCTACGCCGACCAGGATCGCGACGCCCTGCACGCGCGCCTCGCCGACGAGGCGTACGCCCTCGACGGATCCACCAGCGCGGAGACCTATCTCTCCATCGACAAGATCCTCTCCGTCGCACGACGCTCCGGCGCCGACGCGGTGCACCCCGGCTACGGCTTCCTCGCCGAGAACGCCGACTTCGCCCGCGCCGTCATCGGGGCGGGCCTCACCTGGATCGGCCCGTCACCGGAGGCCATCGAGGCCCTCGGCGACAAGGTCACCGCCCGCCACGTCGCCGAGAAGGTCGGCGCTCCCCTCGCGCCCGGAACCCCCGGCCCCGTCGACGGTGCCGAGCAGGTGATCGACTTCGCCCGCGAGCACGGGCTGCCGATCGCCATCAAGGCCGCGTACGGCGGCGGCGGGCGCGGCCTGAAGGTCGCGCGCGAGTTCGACGAGGTGGCGGAGCTGTTCGAATCCGCGACGCGCGAGGCCATCGCCGCGTTCGGCCGCGGCGAGTGCTTCGTGGAGAAGTACCTCGACAAGCCGCGCCACGTCGAGACCCAGTGTCTCGCCGACTCCGCCGGCAACGTCGTGGTCGTCTCCACGCGCGACTGCTCCCTGCAGCGCCGCCACCAGAAGCTCGTCGAAGAGGCTCCGGCGCCGTTCCTCACCGAGGAGCAGAACCGCATCTTCTACGACGCGTCGAAGAAGATCCTGCGCGAGGTGGGATACCTCGGCGCCGGCACGTGCGAGTTCCTCATCGGTGCCGACGGCACCATCTCGTTCCTCGAGGTGAACACGCGCCTGCAGGTGGAGCATCCGGTCTCCGAAGAGGTCACCGGCATCGACCTGGTGCGGGAGCAGTTCCGCATCGCCGAGGGCGAGCAGATCGGATACGACGACCCGCAGCCGGTCGGTCACGCGATCGAGTTCCGCATCAACGGCGAAGACCCGGGCCGCAACTTCCTGCCGCAGCCCGGTCCCATCCACGTCTTCAAGACCTTCGGCGGTCCCGGCATCCGGCTCGACTCCGGCGTGACTGCCGGCGACGCCGTCTCGGGTGCGTTCGATTCGCTGCTGGGCAAGATCATCGTGAGCGGCCGCGACCGCGCCGAGGCACTCGAGCGCTCCCGCCGCGCGCTCGAGGAGTTCGAGGTCGCGGGCATGCCCACGGTGCTGCCCTTCCACCGCAAGGTCGTGAGCGACCCCGCCTTCACCGCCGAGGACGGCGAGTTCGGCGTGTTCACCCGGTGGATCGAGACCGAGTTCGTCAACGACATCCCCGCGTGGGACGGCGAACCGGATGCTCCGAAGCCCGACGAAGGGCGCCACACCGTCGTCGTGGAGGTGGGCGGCAAGCGCCTCGAGGTGAGCCTGCCCGACCGGGTCGTGTCATCCGCCCCGCAGACGGGCCGCCCGGCCGTCGCCCCGCCCTCGCGCCGCTCGCACGCCGCGACCGTCTCCGGCGGAGGCGCCAGCGGCGACGCGGTGAAGGCGCCCATGCAGGCGACCATCGTCAAGGTCGCCGTCGCCGAGGGCCAGGAGGTCGTCAAGGGCGACCTGATCGTCGTGCTCGAGGCGATGAAGATGGAGCAGCCCATCCAGGCCCACAAGGACGGCGTCATCGGCTCGGTCAACGCCGACCCCGGCACCACCGTCTCCGCCGGTCATCAGCTGATGACCATCGCCTGACGCGCTACAGGTGGGCCGCGAGGAACGCGGCGCAGCGCTCGAACGCGACATCGCCCTCGGGATGCACCCCGGGGAAGAAATAGAAGCCGTGCGGCATGCCCTCGGGCCAGTATCCATCGACCGGTGACCCCGCGTCTGCGACGAGCGACGCGAAAGCGCGGGCGGAATCGATGATCGGGTCGTGCGTTCCGGTGGCCAGGAACAGCGGCGGATAGCCGTGCAGGTCGCCGTAGATCGGGCTCGCCAGCGGATCCGTCCACGCCGTCGTCGGCAGGTAGGCGCTCCGGATGAACGCGAAGAACGCGCTGTCGTAGACGATGCCCCGCGGCGCCTGCGCCTGGAACGAGGGCCAGCGCTCCTGCGTGAAGTCGGCGAACGCACCGAGCATGATGACCGCGGCCGGGGCGGGCAGGTCGTGCGCGCCGGCGTACAGCGGAAGCGCGGCGGCGAAGTTCGACCCCGCGGAATCTCCGGCCACGACCACGCGCGCGGGGTCGCCGCCCACTCGTCCGGCTTCGCGGACGAGCCACGCGTAGACGTCGGCGACATCGTCGAGCGGCGTCGGGTACGGATGCTCCGGCGCCATCCGATAGTTCGTCGAGACGACGACCGCCGTGTTGTCCCGCGCCAGCCGGCGGGTGATGTACGCCGTGTCGAAGTCGGAGCCGACGGTGAACCCGCCACCGTGCGCGTACAGGATCACCGGCAGGACCGCATCCGGAACCGCCGCCTGCGGCCGGTACACCTGCGCGCTGACGTGACCGTCGCGCACCGGCAGATAGACGGTCGTCTCGTCGACGTCGGTCACCGCCTGCTCACCGGTGGGCGGGATGAGCGCCGGGTCGGGCTTCAGCCGGTCCGCGCCGATGTACCCCGTGCGGACGGGAAGGATCATCATGTCGCGCAGCGCGACCGGCTGGCGATTGTTCGCGATGACCCGGTACGACGGCATCGCCGGATCATCCGGATCGATGTAGCTCAGTCCGTCGATCTCGCGCACGACCGTGACATCGTGCGCCCCCTCCGGAAGCTGCAGCAGCGCGGCGTCGATCACGCGGTCCCCCTCCGACGCCCGGAGCCTATCGCCACCGACGTGGCCTGACCACCCTGGACGTCGGAGAATCACGCCGATGTCGGATGAATCCGCCGATATCCTCCGACGTCGGGCCGAATCTCCGACGTTGAAGCGTGGCTACGTTTCGTCTCGCTCCGCTCGCTCAACGACCGGGGCCGGGGAGGCGGGGAGCGCGTTTCGTCTCGCTTCGCTCGCTCAACGACCGGAGGTCGGGACTCGCGGGGAGGGTCAGTCCTCGTCTTCGCTGCGGTCGACGATGTGCATCGCACGGGTCGCATCCGTGATGCTCGTCGACAGCGACGGATACACCGCGAACACCCGCGAGACCTGGTCGACGGTCAGGCGCCGCTCCACCGCGATCGCCAGCGGATAGATCAGCTCCGATGCCTTCGGCGCGACGATCACACCGCCGATCACCGTGCCGCTCCCCTGTCGGGCGATGATCTTCACGAAGCCGTCCTTGATGCCCTGCATCTTCGCGCGCGGGTTCGCCGCGAGCGGCAGCTTGTGCACCACGCCGCGCATGACGCCGTTCTCGATGTCCTGCTCCGAGTAGCCGACCGTGGCGATCTCGGGGGCGGTGAAGATGTTCGCCGTGATGCGCCGCTGCTCCAGCGGGATCACGACGTCGCCGAGCGCGTGGAAGACGGCCTGCCGCCCCTGCATCGAGGCGACGGATGCGAGCGGCACGAACGTCGTGCAGTCGCCGGCGGCGTAGATGTTGGGCACCGAGGTGCGGGCGACGCGGTTCACGCGGATGTGGCCGGACGAGGTCATCTGCACCCCCGCGCCCTCGAGACCGATGTCCTTCGTGTTCGGGATGGATCCGACCGCGAGCAGGCAGTGGCTTCCCTCGACGACCTGCCCGCCCGAGACGGTCACGCGCACGCCGTCGCCGGTGTTCTCGACCTTCTCGGCACGGGTCTTCGACAGCACGGTCATCCCGCCGCGCTTGAAGACCTTCTCGAGCACGGCCGCCGCATCCTCATCCTCACCGGGAAGCACCTGATCGCGGGACGACACGAGCGTGACCTTCGACCCCAGGTTCATGTAGGCCGAGGCGAACTCGGCGCCGGTCACGCCGGAGCCGACGACGATCAGGTGCTCGGGCAGCTCCTTCATGTCGTACAGCTGCGTCCAGGTGAGGATGCGCGCGCCGTCGGGGCGGGCGGTGGGCAGTTCGCGCGGCGACGCTCCCACCGACACGACGAGCGTGTCCGCCTCGACGCGGTCGAAGTCGGTGCCGCCGGGGCCCGTCGAGACGACCACAGCGGAATCGCCCTCGAGGCGACCGTGACCGTTGATGATGCGCACGCCCGCCTCGGCGAGCTGCGCACGCATGTCGTCGGACTGCTGACGGGCGAGAGAGAGGAGGCGCCGGTTGACCGCCGCGAGGTTGATCGCGATCTCGGGCTTGAGCGGCTTGCCGTCGGCGCCCTTGGCGAACAGCTGCACGCCCAGATCACCGGCCTCGGAGATCGCCACCGCCGCATCCGCGGTCGCGATCAGCGACTTCGACGGGACGACATCGGTGATCACCGCCGACCCGCCGACACCGGCCCGTTCCACGAGGGTGACGTCGGCGCCGAGCTGGGCAGCGGACAGCGCCGCCTCATACCCGCCGGGGCCGCCGCCGATGATCGCGACGCTCTGGGTCTGCTCGAAGCTCAACGACATGCCACCCATTGTTCCAGTCCCGAGGACGCGCCACGAACGCCGGTTCCTGGCGGGACCGTGGGCACGTTCCTAGAGTGGGGGCATGCACGATGAGCCCCTGAATCCTCTCGACGACCCGGACACCGACCCGTTCGAGGTCGCCGCGGCGGCCGCCGCCGACATCGCTCGGCTCACCGGTGTCGACTCGCACGACATCGCCCTCACCCTCGGCAGCGGGTGGGGCAAAGCCGCCGACCTCATCGGCGAGACCACCGCGACCATCCCCGCGCCCGAGGTCACCGGATTCAGCAAGCCCGCTCTGGAAGGACACGTCGGCACCCTCCGCAGCATCCTCACCGCCGACGGGCGCCGCGTGCTGGTCATCGGCGCCCGCACCCACTTCTACGAGGGCCACGGCGTGCGGCGCGTCGTCCACAGCGTGCGCACCGCCGCGGCGACCGGCGCGAAGACCATGGTGCTCACCAACGGCGCGGGCGGCATCCGTCACACCTGGAAGCCCGGGCAGCCGGTGCTGATCAGCGATCACATCAACCTCACCGGCGCCTCCCCGCTCGAGGGGGCGACGTTCATCGACCTCACCGACCTGTACTCCACCCGGCTCCGCGACGTCGCCCGCAGCATCGACCCGACCCTCGACGAGGGCGTCTACTGCCAATTCCGCGGCCCGCAGTACGAGACGCCGGCAGAGGTGCAGATGGCGAAGGCCATCGGCGGGCACATCGTGGGCATGTCCACCGCCCTCGAAGCCATCGCGGCACGCCAGGCCGGCATGGAGATCCTCGGATTCTCGCTGATCACGAACATGGCCGCCGGCATCCAGACCACCCCGCTCAGCCATGCCGAGGTCATCGAAGCCGGCCGCGAGGCCGAGCCGGTCATCAGCGACCTGCTGGCGCGGGTCGTGGCGGCCCTGTGACGCCGAACGAGAGCTCTGTTCCCAGCGACGAGGAGGCCGCCATGGACAGCACCGCACACGAAGATCTGCTCGAGCGCGCCCGCGCGTGGCTCGCCCAGGACCCCGACCCCGACACCCGGGCGGAGCTGCGCGCACTGCTCGAGGGCGCCGAGGTGGGCGACGCGGATGCGCTCGATGCGCTGCACGACCGGTTCGCGACGCGGCTCGCGTTCGGCACGGCGGGCCTGCGCGGCGAGCTCGGCGCGGGCACGAACCGCATGAACCGCGTGCTCGTCGCCCAGGCGGCCGCGGGGCTCGCCGCCTATCTGGCCGAGCGGGCGGGTGTGGATGCCGCGGCCGACGACGTCGCCGAGCCGGCACCGCTCCGGCCCGACGCTCCGCTCGTGGTCGTCGGGTACGACGGGCGTCGCAACTCCGACGTCTTCGCGCGCGACTCCGTGGAGATCTTCGCGGGTGCAGGCCTACGGGCCGTGCTGCTCCCGCGGTTGCTGCCGACACCGGTTCTCGCCTTCGCCGTGCGCCACCTGGGCGCTGCGGCCGGGGTGATGGTCACCGCCAGCCACAACCCGCCGAACGACAACGGATACAAGGTCTATCTCGGCGGCGAAGACGAGGGGTCGCAGATCGTCAGCCCCGCGGACGCCGAGATCGCCGCACACATCCAGCGCGTCGCCGACGCCGGTGACATCGCCGCCCTCCCCCGCTCGCTGGCGTTCGAAACGGCATCCGAAGACGTCGTCGACGCGTACATCGAAGCGACGGCCGCTGTCGCTCCCG
>NZ_DCMW01000014.1:0-164898 GCF_002321605.1 Microbacterium sp. UBA1612 | reverse complement strand
GGATGCGCCCGGCGGCCGCGCCACCGGCGGCGCGGCGGCGGGCGTGGATGCGTCAGGAGGGGCCGAGAATGGGATTGAAGGCGCCGACGGCGATCGAGACGGCGAGCGCCGTCGCGCTGATGGCGAAGCCCGCGAGCAGCAGCAGGGTGTCGCCGCGACCGAAGCGGGACTCGCGCGCCCACGTGCGCGGGCCGGGGGCTCCGAACGCCCGCGCCTCCATGGCAGTGGCGAGCGAGGAACCCCGGCGGATGGACAGGACGAACAGCGCGAACGCCATCCCGAACCCGCGCCGGAGGTGGCCGGTGTCGGCGACGCCGCGCGCACGCCGAGCCAGAGCGAGCGCGCGCCAGTCGTCGGTCAGGAGCCCGAGCATGCGCATGCCCGCGAGCGCTCCGAGCACGAACCGCGCGGGAAGGTGCACGATCTGCGCCAGCCCGTCGGCGAGGTCGGTGGGGTCGACGGTGACGAACAGCACCACGGCCGGGAGCCCGATCGCGAGCACCCGCAGGAAGGTCGCGAGCGCCAGCATCAGCGATCCCTCACTGATGCGCACGAACAGCCACTCGACGTAGACCTCCCCCGACGCGGCGCCGTAGAGCGCGATCGTGACCGCCGAGGCGGGTGCGGCGATCCACAGCGGGAGGGTGCGCAGCCAGAACTGCCGCGGCGAGAGTCCCGCCGCGAGAAGGAGAGGCAGTTCGAGCAGCAAGGCCACCAGCGCCGAGACGGGATCGATCGTCACCACGAGCGGCAGCGCGATCGCGAGGGCCGCGCCGAGCTTGGCCACCGGGTTCAGGCGCGCGACGACGCCGCGCCCGGCATCCGGACTCATGCCGGCACCTCTCCCACGACGAACCGGCGGGCGTGGAGCGCCTCGAGCACCGCGGCGTCGTGCGTGACGGCGACGACCGCGAGGGGCGGATCGTCGCCGTCGCCGTCGCGGAGCCGCGCGATGATCGCGACGAGTTCCGCCCACGTGCGCGCATCCTGCCCGAACGTGGGTTCGTCGAGCACGAGCACACGCGGCCGGGTCGCGAGGGCCGCCGCGACGGTGAGGCGTCGCTTCTCACCCCCGGAAAGCGTGTAGGGGTTCGCGGCGGCGAGCGGCGCGAGGCGGAGCCGCTCGAGCAGCTCGTCCACGCGCTCGGCGATGCGATCGGCCGGCAGCCCGAGTGCGCGCGGGCCGACCTCGAGCTCCTCCCGCACCGTCCGTGCGAGGAGCTGGTGCTCCGGATCCTGCAGCACGGCGCCGATGCGGGTGAGCAGCGCGCGCGAGGACCACTGCACCGGATGCCGGCTCTCGCCGTCGCGCCGTCGTCGTGGCGTCGCGCCGGCGGCCAGGTTCGGCGCGGCCTCGACGACGCCCGACTCGGGAGGGAGGAGCCCCGCCAGTGTGAGACCGAGCGTGGACTTTCCGGCACCGTTCGCCCCGACGACGCCGAGCACCTCGCCGGCGCGCACGTCGAGATCGAACGGGCCGGCCACCGGCGTTCCCGGCACGCGCGCGACGACGAGGTCGCGGGCGCTGAGCAGCACCTCGCCAGGGCGTGCCGTCGGCTCCGGCGGGTACGCCGGCGGCACGCCCGGTACCCACACCCCGTCTGCCGCGAGCTCCCGCGCGCGCCGCGGCACCGCATCCTCACCCCTCGAGGCCTCGTCGTGCGCCGCGTCGTGCGCGGCGCCAGCCTCCGCCGCACCGAGTGCACGACTTTCCGCCGAGTGCACGGCCACTCGCGCGCCAGAACCCGTGCGCTCGGCGAGTTCCCGTGCACTCGACGGCCGGGAAGGGCTCGACGGCCGGGAAGGGCTCGGCGTGCGGGGCGGGCGGGATGCGGCGGGGCCGAGCACATCGTGCGGCGAGCCATCGGCGACCACGCCCTCCCCGGGGGCGAGCACGATGACGCGGTCGACCAGCGGGAGCCACACGTCGGTGCGATGCTCGATCACGACGAGGGTCGCGCCGGTGGCGTCGAGCGCGCGTGCGACGGCGTCGCGCACCTCCACGACGCCCGCCGGGTCGAGATTCGCGGTCGGTTCGTCGAGCAGCAGCACCTCGGGTCGCATCGCCACCGCTCCGGCGAGCGCGAGACGCTGCTTCTGCCCGCCCGACAGCGCGGCCGTCGCGCGATCGAGGGGCACGTCGAGCCCGACGGCGTCGAGGGCGTGCCGCACCCGCGGCCAGATCTCCTCGCGCGGCACCCCGAGGTTCTCGCACCCGAAAGCGACGTCGTCACCGACGCGGGCGAGCACGGTCTGGCCGTCGGGGTCTTGCAGCACGAGTCCGGATGCGCCGCGCGCGCTGGCGGGCGCAGCCCCCGCCACGCGCAGCCGACCCTCCTGCTCCCCCTCGTCCGCGCCGCCGAGCACGCCGGCGATGCCTTGCAGCAGCGTCGACTTGCCCGACCCCGATGCGCCGAGAAGGAGCACGCGCTCGCCCGGGTCGATCCGGAAGCTGGTCTGCCGCACCGCCCACGCGTGACGCGTGGCGTAGCGCCATCCCCACCCCTGCGCTTCGACGGCGGGTGTCGCGGATGCGGCCACTACACGCGCTGGGCGACGTCACGCCCGGCGGCGAAGCGGCTGAGCGCACCGGTGGCGGCGAGGCCGCGCATGATCAGCCAGCCGCCGAGGCCGGCGATGACGACGCCGGAGACCGTGGTGGAGGCGATGTAGACGGTGGTGAACAGCACGTCGGCGCCGGGGTACCAGAGGATGCGGTCGTTGATGCCGCACGCGAGACCGGCACCGGCGCCGGCGAGCAGGGCCACCGGCAGGCGCCACACGGCGTAGGCGAAGACCAGGAAGATCAGCTCGGCGCCGAGACCCTGCACGAGGCCGGACACGATCGTCAGCGGCCCCCACGCGTTGCCGACGAGGGCCGAGATGACGGCGGCGACCGTCTCGGTGTAGAGCGCGGCGCCGGGCTTGCGCACGATGAGGCCGCCGAGCACGCCGGCGATGAGCCACGGACCTGCGAGCAGGCCCTGCACTCCCGGCAGCAGCGGGGTGAGGAGGGACGACGGCCCCTCGTAGGCGACGTTCCAGACCAGGAAGATCCCGGCGCAGGCGACGGCGATGACGCTGGCGACGACGATATCGACGATGCGCCAGCGGAATCGGCCCGTCGTGACGGAATCGGATGTGGACGTGCGCGTGGACGCGTGCATGATTACTCCCTCCCTGCGCCGGCATGATCCGGATCAGGTTCGGCGGTCGAAGCGCGTTTCGCTCCCTCTCAGCCCGACTCGTCGGACTCCCGCGGTGTGTGCCGATGAGTATAACGCGGGAGCGACGCGATAGTTTGGCGGGGTGACTGTGGAGGACGCACCGCCGACGACGCGCCGGTCGCTGCGGCAGCGCGGGGGCTCGTCCGCGCCCGAGTCCGCCCAGACCGCCGACGTCACAACGGAGCCCGATGTCACAACGGAGCCCGACGCCGCCACGGAGCCCGACGCGACTGCGGAGCGCGAAGGCACGGTGGCGCCGACCGACACCCCCGCGGCGGGACCGACTACGGCCGCGCTCGCCTGGGTCGACGCGGCCACGCTCGCCCGCACCGCCGCGCCGGTGGACCTGTCCTCCGCGACCACGTCGTACACCTCGGTCGGAGCCGATCTGCTCGCGAAGCGTCCGCGTCGGAGCCTCTGGCGCCCCGGCGTCGTGTGGCCGACCGCGGCAGCGGCGCTCGTGGTCGGCGCCTACGCCGCGACGACGCTGCTCTGGCCGCTCCACGCCGTCGCCCCGACGGTCACGCCGATCGAGGTCGCGCCGATCGCGTCCACCCCGCTCGAGATGTCATGGCCCGAGCCGGGCTCATCGGCGGTGTCCGTCGCGGGCATCTCGTCGACCCTCGCCTCCTCCGACGCGGTCGCGCCGATGGCGAGCATCACGAAGGTCGTCACCGCACTGCTCGTGCTCGACCGGATGCCGCTCGCCGTCGGCGAGTCGGGTCCGGACTACTCCTTCTCGGCCGCCGACAGCGCCGAGTACTGGGAATACCGCTATCGCGACGAATCGGCGCTGGATGTGCCGGTCGGCGGCACGCTGACGGAATACCAGATGCTGCAGGGCATGCTGATCGGGTCGGCGAACAACTACGCCGACCGCCTCGCCAGCCGCATCTGGGCCTCAGACGCCCTCTTCGCCGATGCCGCGAACACGTGGCTCGCCCAGCACGGCCTCGACGGCATCACCGTCGTCGAGCCGACCGGCATCGATCCAGGCAACACCGCCGATCCGGCGTCGCTGCTCGCGCTCGCATCCCGGGCTCTCGCCGACCCGGTGATCGCCGAGATCGTGGCCACGCGCTCGGTCGACCTGCCCGGAGCCGGCCTGGTCGAGAACACCAACACTCTGCTGGCGGATGAGGGCGTCGTCGGCGTGAAGACCGGCACGCTCGACGAGAGCTGGAACCTGCTCTCCGCCGAGGAGGTGGCCATCGGCGATACGACGGTCCGCCTCTACGCCTCGGTGCTGGGCGAGGTCGACGCCGAAGGGCGCGATGACGCGTCGCGTTCGATGTACGAGCAGGCCGTCGCGAACCTGCAGCCGGAGCCGTCGGTGACCGCCGGCACGGTGGCGGGCGCCGTCACCACACTGTGGGGGTCGGATGTCGACATCGTCGTGTCGGATGACGCGTCGGTGATCCTGTGGGACGGGGGCAGCGCGACCGTCGACGCGTCCTACGATCTGGACGATGCGCGCAGCGACGGCGAGGTGGTGGGGACCATGTCGGTGGACGGTCCCCTCGACGCCACCACCGTCACGCTCGAGCTCGCTGACGACATCGAGGACCCCGACCCGTGGTGGCGGCTGACGCATCCGCTCGACCTCTTCGGCCTGGCCGGCTGAGCCCGAGCAGGTCAGGGTCAGGCGAAGCGCACCGCGGCCTGCAGGCGCGTGCGGACCTCGAAGACCTCGGTGCCGCCCAGCGGCCGGGTGCCGGTGATCCCCCGACGCAGCACGGTCGACAGCGCGGACCGGCCCACGACGGCGGTCGGCACACCGCGCACCTTGCCGATCTCCTGGATGGCGTGCTCGACGTCGTCGTCCGGAAGCACGATGATCGCCCCGCCGAACTTCACCCGTGCCGCGCGCCCGACCGCGCGCATCGCGGCGACGTGGGTGGAGATCGGACCGCCGTCGACGTCGGCGACCTCGCCGCGCTTGATGCGCACCGGGCGGCCGAAGTCTTCGGACAGGATGCCGTAGAGGCCGCTCGGTCCGAGCACGATGTGATCGAGCTTCGCCCGGCCCGCGTCGATGTCGTGCCACGCGGTGTAGCCCATGCCGAGCTCGGAGACGATCACGGCGGTGGCCTCTTCGGCGAGCGCGTCGGCGAGCAGCCGGCGCACCTCGTGGGGAGCCGAGCGCACCAGGTGCGGGGCGTACGGGTCGGGGATCTCGACGCCGCGGCCGACCCATTCGCGGATGAGCTCGAGGTACTTCTCGCGGCGCCATCCGCCCGGCTGTCCGTGGCTGCGGGCGCGGGGGCGCGTGTCCGGGCGCGCGTTCGCGCGAGGCGGCGGAGCGGGGCTGCTCCACGCCGGCTTCTCGGCGTCGGCAGCAGGTTCGGACGACGGCGCTCCTGCCTCGCCGGCGCCGGCGAATCCGTTGCGGCGGTCGTACGACGCGCGCGCGTCGGCGGTGCCGACCAGCTCCCACGCCCGCTGCACCTGCACGAACACGGCGGCGTCCCCGCCGACATCCGGATGCGACTGCCGCAGCTTCAGGCGGTAGGCCCGGCGGAGCGTCTCGGCGTCGGCGGCGGGGTCCACACCGAGCAGATCGTAGGCGGACGCGGACAGCGGACTGTCGAACACGGCGCCTCCCAGCACTCCCGTCGCGGGCGCGGCGGTGAGGAGTCCAGGCTACTGAGATTCCCTTTGCCCGGCTCCCAGGTTCGCCGGCGGCTCACCCGGGGTGTCGGCGACCACCTCGAAGCGGCGGGCATAGGCGGCGGCGTCCTGCGACGACAGCGCGAGCAGGATGAGCACGTCCGTGGCGACCGAGATGAGGCTGGTCTCGAACGTGACGTCCTGTCCGCCGGCCCACCAGCCCGCGAAGGTCACGCAGATGGTGATCGTGGAGTAGGTCATGACGATCACGCGCGGGCCGTTGCGCCCGCGGAGCACGAAGACGGCGAGCACGAGCTCGGCGAGCACGAAGAATCCGCCGATGCCGAGGAAGGCATACAGCCCCGCGAGGCGAGCGTCCGGGGTCACGCTGTCTCCGAGCATCCACACGACCTCGTCGGCGGTGTCGGTGAACCATCGCAGGGCGACGTCGGCGATGAACAGCGCGGCGGCGAAGGCGCTGAGGATGACGAGGATGCCCCCGGCCAGCGTGCTGAGCGGGCGCTTCATGTGCGGATCGAAGCCCGGTCGGCGAAGGAGGCTCGCCGGCGGTTCGTAGGCGTGACGCTTGGGCACGTCGCGCGGCGAGGGGCGCCGGGACTCGGGCGTGCTCATGGGATCACCTCGCTCCCGGGCCCCGGCGCGGCGTCCGACGTTGGCGCGGCACCTGGCCCCGCCACGGCAGGCACGCCGCGCACGTCGACGATCGGCAGGTCTCCGTCGGTGCGGATGCTGTCGCCGCCGCCGTTTCGCGCGTGGTAGCCCGTGGAGAAGTCCTCGATGACCTCCACCCGCACGCGGCGGTCGGCGGAGACGGTGGCGACGATGTGGTCGCGCTCGATGTCGGTGTCCGCGTCGATCTTGTGGGTGACCTGGAGGGTGAACAGCGACAGTCCCACGGAGGTGTCGAAGGTGCCGGCGGCAAGCCAGTCGACGCGGCGGCCGCCGGGTAGCAGCCATCCGTCCGGACATCGCCAGAACCGCACGTGGTGCCGCTGGCCGGGGTTGCCGTCGACCTCCTGCTGGTAGGCGAAGTCCTGCTGGCGGCCGAAGAGGAAGAGCGGGCTGACCGGGGCGTGCTCGTAGCTGCGTCGGGTCATCGTCGAGCTGATGATGCGCCACGACGACGCGAGGGTGACGTCGTCGGCGCGCGTCCATCCGCCGGTTCGCAGCGCGGCCTCGATCTGGTCGCCGTCGCCCATGAAGGCGAGGTTGACGGGGTCGCCGAGCAGTCCGTCGCTGGTGCGGGCGCGGCCGATGAAGTACTCGGGCACGTACACCGTCGTGAGGATGCGGTGCAGGCGCGGCAGGACGAGGTAGGCCAGCAGCACCCAGAAGGCGAGCACGCCGAGGATGCCCCACCATCCGAGGCTGAACGATTCGGTGAAGCTCAGGTACGCGAGCCAGATGGCCGCGAGCCCCGCGAAGGTGAAGAAGAACCAGTCGACGGCGATGCCGAGCGACCATCGGCGACGGTGCCGGGTGATGGGTCGGCGGGCCATGGTGTCACCCCCAGAGCGGCACGGACGGAACGAACGAGAACGCCTCGTCGACCAGGTCGGGGGCGAGGGCGTCGAGGGATGCCGGCTCCCAGCGCGGCGAGCGGTCCTTGTCGACCAGCTGCGCGCGGATGCCCTCGGCGAGGTCGGGCTGTGTGACGGCGAACCACTGGGCCAGGCGGTACTCCTGGTCGAGCGCCTGCCTCAGGTCAAGGCGCCGTGCGCGGCGCACCGCTTCGAGCGTGATGGTCAGCGAGGTCGGGGAGAGCTCGCGGAGGGTGCCGGCGGTCTCCCGCGCCTCGGGCACGTCGCTGGCGTGCAGCCGTTCGACGATCTCGGCGACGGTGGGGGCTGCGAAGGCGTCGTCGATCCATCCGCGTGCTTGCTCGAGCGCGGAGGTGTCGGGGGTGTCGTCGAACAGCAGCACGATCTCCGACGGCGACCCCGGGTCGGCGCGGGTCTCGAGCGCTTCGGCGAGCGGGGCGAGGTGCATCGTCGGCACGAGGTGGTCGGCGAATCCGGCATAGAGCGCGTCGGCGGCGGTCATCGTGGCGCCGGTGAGAGCCAGGTACTCGCCGAGGCGGCCCGGCGCACGCGCCAGGAGCAGGCTTCCGCCGACGTCGGGGGTGAAGCCGATGCGGGTCTCGGGCATCGCGAGGCGCGAGCGTTCGGTGACGATCCGGATGCGGGCGTGGCCCGCGAGCCCGATGCCGCCGCCCATGGTGATGCCGTCGGCGTAGGCGACGATCGGCACCGGGTACTCCGCGATCGCGGCGTTCAGTGCGTACTCTGCCCGGAAGAAATCCCCGGTGGCCTCGGGGTTCCCGGCGATGATCTGTTCGCGGAGGCCCCGCACGTCGCCTCCCGCGCACAGTCCGCGATCACCGGCGCCGTCGAGGAGCACGAGGTCGATGTGGGGCGAGTCGCGCCAGGTGTCCAGCGCGTCGGTGAGGTGGCGCACCATGTCGAGGGTGAGCGCGTTGATCGCCCGCGGCCGGTTCAGCGTGAGATGACCGAGGGCGGCGTGCACCCGCACGAGCACGTCGACATCGCCGGCAGGGGCGGCGGCGGGTGTGGTTTCACTCACCCCCTCACGCTATCGCGCGCATCCACCCCGGATCAGGTTGCGGGGTGCTGGTCGTCGACCGAGGCGGTCGGGATCGCTCCGGTCGCGGCGAGGGTCACGACATCGGCGGGCTCGTCTTCGGCGTCGAGGCGCAGAGCCTGCACGAGTTCGATGCCGTGACGGGTCGTGAGCACGAGACGCTGGAAGTCCGGGTGGCCGTCGAGGTCGATCACGACGCCGGCGCGGCGACGGCGCACGATCGCGAAGTCCTTCGCGCCGGTCGACTCCCACGTTCCCATCGCGATGACGCCGCGCACGTAGGTTCCGGGGTGGGCGACGCCGCGCAGCCAGTGCCACGGGTCTTCCGTCAACTGCACCTTCGCGATGGCCGACCGGTCCACGCGGATGTTCTCCTTGCGGAATGCCAGCGCACGCTCGGCACCCGACAGCGCGACCTCGAGGTGCGCCGAATCGAGCAGGAGCGTGACCATGCCCTCTAGTCTGCCAGCGGCATCCGACCCGCCAGAACCGTTTTGCTCACGGACAGGCAACAATCGAGACGACTCGATCGGGCCACGATTGTCGGGCGCGGTTCGTTCGGCCGCGGAAGGCTGTGGGGCGAAGGAGGAAGCCGTGATCGGATCGCTGAACCGTCTGGTCGAGCGCATCGAAGCGAACATCTCGGATGAGATCGACATCGCCGGCCTCGCGCGCACGTTGGGAACGACGGAGTATCACCTGCGGCGCATGTTCTCGTCGCTGGCGGGCATGCCGCTGTCGGAGTACGTGCGACGTCGTCGCATGACGCTCGCAGCGGCCGACCTGCGCGGATCGGACGATCTGCTCGAGGTGGCGGTTCGCTGGGGCTACGGCTCGACGGAGGCGTTCAACCGCGCGTTCCGCTCGGTCCATGATGTCTCACCGTCGGATGTGCGCCGGCACGCGGCTCCTCTTCGCGCGCAACCGCAACTCAGGTTCCGCCTGACCGTCGAAGGGAACAACCCCATGGACACCCGTCTCATCGATCGCCCCGCTTTCCGGCTCGTCGGACACGCCGTGCGCGTGCCGCTCATCCACGAGGGCGTCAATCCGCACATCCAGGCCCATATCGCCGGGCTGCCTGAGACCGCGCACGCGCGGCTGAAGGAGCTCGGCGACACGGAGCCGGCGGGCCTGCTGCAGGTGAGTGCCGACGTCGATGCGGACTACGCCGAGGGCAGCGAGCTGACGTACCTGCACGGCGTTGCGGTGAGCGACGACGTCACCGTGCCCGATGATCTCGACGTGATCGAGGTTGCCGCCGGCACCTGGGCGGCGTTCCGCTCCGAGGGCGCCTACCCGGCCGAGCTGCAGCGCACCTGGGCGGCGACGGCGACCGACTGGTTCCCGTCGAATCCGTGGCGACTGCGGCCGGGCCCCTCGATCGTTTCGGTGCTCGATAGGGCGCCCGACTTCAGCACGGCCACGTGCGAGCTCTGGCTGCCCGTCGAGCGCGGCTGATCCGGCGCGGGCGGTCGGCAGGAGTCCGCACGATGGGACGCTGCCTCGTGACCTCGGCAATCCCTGGCGCGCCAGGGGTGGCGCGCCTATCGTCGACGCATGGGTCGCATCATCGTGGAGCAGATCATCACCGCCGACGGTTTCGTGCAGGACTCCGACGGTGGGATGGGTTTCATGGACGCGGCGCCGATCGACAGCACCGACTCAGACCAGCTCGAGATGCTGGAGCACGTCGGTGCGATCGTGCTCGGACGGAAGACGTATGAGATGTTCGTCGAGTACTGGCCGAACGTCGATCCCCGCGACGAGCCCGTCGCGGGGCCGATCAACACTCTCCCCAAGCACATCGTCAGCAGTTCGATCGGAGCAGCCCCGTGGGGTGACCATGCGCCGGGAATCATCGAACCCGGAGATCCGCTCGAGACGCTCGTGCGACTCTGCAACGAGACCGATGGCGATCTGCTCGTTTGGGGAAGCCTGCAACTCACGGATGCGCTCTTCCGGGCCGACCTGGTTGACGTGCTGCGCCTTCGTCACATCCCCAGCCTGATCGGGAGCGGACGCGGGCCCACCCCATCCGATCTCGAACAGACCGTCATGACCCAGGTCGCCAGCCATGTCGGCTCCGGATGGGTGACCACCGAGCACGCGGTGCGGGGCGCGGAGGAGTGAGGTCTGCCAAGCGGCAAGGTTCGGGTATGTCGGTTCTCCCGAAGCAGCCGGCGCCCGTGTGGATGGTGGTGGTGACCGGCTGCGGCGCGATCATCCTCTACGCCGTTCTCGCGGCGTTGCAGATCTTGGCACTGAACCCGCTGGCGGCGGTGCCCGGAGCCGGCCTGTCCGAGATCTACGGCGGAATCTCGCAAGCGGGCGAATCTCCCGGCATCCCACTGACCCTCACCGTGCTCGGCGGCGGAATCGTCCTGGCGCTCGTGCTCGCGTCCGTTCTGCTGTGGAACCGAGCAACGCCCTTGGGCGCAGCCTTGGCTTACCTCTTCATGCTCGCCCTGGGCGCCCCTGCTCTGTTCATCGCCTCGTTTCCGTCGGGAATGGCCGTGGCGGACACGTTCCTCGTCTCCGGCGGCGACCACTCGGGGTGGTCGATGGCTCTCTATCTCTTCAGCGCGGTCGCACTCACCGCAGCTGCAGCACTCGCCATCGCAGACGCTGTCCGGAGGCGATCTGACGAAGATAAGCCGCGCGATGCCTAGGGCGTGTTGATCAAGTGGTTTCGGGGTGCGGTCGGCGAGTCTTGAGCGGTGACGCGTTGCGAGGTCTCTGACGAGGTGTGGGCTGTGCTCGAGCCGTTGATGCCGATGGTGAGGGGCCGGTCGCGGCCTTGGACCGATCATCGACTCGCGGTTGAGGGAATGGCGTGGAAGTACCGCACTGGGGCGCCGTGGCGGGATGTTCCGGAGCGATTCGGGAAGTGGAACTCGATCTACAAGCGGTTCACCCGGTGGGCGCAGGATGGCACTTGGGACCGGCTGCTTGCTGAGGTGCAGCGGCAGTCTGACGCCGCCGGGAAGCTTGACTGGGTGGTCTCGATCGACTCCACGATTGCGCGCGTGCATCAGGACGGCGCGACCTTGCGACGGGACACAGGGGGATCTCTCGAATCACAAGAATCCGTGGTCCGAGCCCCCTGATCACGCGATCGGCCGCTCACGTGGCGGCTTGACGTGCAAGGTCCATCTGGTCGCGGACGGCCGCGGGCGGCCGTTGGGATGGGTGCTCACCGGCGGGAACGTCAACGACACCACGATGATGACCACCGTCCTCGAGCACATCCGCGTCCCGCGGCCGACGACCGGCAGGCCACGGATCCGGCCGGATCGGGTGATCGCGGACAAGGGGTACCCATCGAAGGCGAACCGTGCGTGGCTGAGAGCCCGCGGCATCGCTGCGACGATTCCGGAGCGTGATGACCAGATCGCTCACCGCCGGAAGCAGCCGGGTCGGCCGATCGACTTCGGTGATGAGCAGCGCACACGGTACCGCGGCCGGAACGTCGTGGAGCGTTGCTTCAACCAGCTCAAGCGGTGGCGTGGCATCGCGATGCGCTCAGACAAGACCGCCCGCAACTACCGCGCCGCGATCAGCCTCGCCGCCGCGCTCATCTGGATCAAGTCCGACCTCGGGTGAACGGTTCAGGCGCAGCAGGAGGTAGGGAGTTCGTTGCGGAAGAGGTTCGCGGTCAGGCGGATGCCTTCGGCCATGGTGAGGTACGGGGCCCAGGTGTCGGAGAGTTGTGTGACGGTGAATCCGGCGGTGATGGCGTAGGTCGCGGCGAGCATCATCTCTCCGGCGGTCTCGGCGAGGGCGTGGATGCCGAGGACTTTGCCGGTGTCGGCGTCGGCGACGATCTTGATGCCACCGCGAGTGTTGTGGTTCGTGATGGCGCGTGGCACGTCGGATAGTCGCAGGTAGCGGCAGGCGCACCGATACCCGGCGGCCAGGGCTTCGGCTTCGGTGATCCCGGCGGAGGCGAGCTGGGGTGAGGTGAAGAGGACGGAGGGAAGCCCGGTGTAGTCGACGTGCTCGCGCTGACCGAGGGCGTTGCGGGCTGCGATCTTCCCGGCCATCGCGGCGACGTACACGTACTGCGGTGCGTCGGTGACGTCGCCGGCGGCGAACACGGCCGGGTTCGTGGTCCGTTGCTGCGTGTCGACGATGATGAAGCCGCGCTCGTCGGTCGCGATGCCCGCCGCGGTCAGGTCGAGGCCCCTGGTGCGGGCGGTTCGCCCGGTGGCGACGAGGATGCGCTCGCCGGTGGCTTCCTTTCCGGTCTGCGTGCTCACCCGGACCCGGTCGCCGTCGGGGGTGATGGTTGCGGCTCGGTCGTTGATGACGGTGATTCCCTCGGCAAGGAACGCTTTGCGGAGTTCGGAGGAAAGTTCGGGTTCGGCGTGTGGGGCGAGGCGGCCGACGATGGTGACGTCCACGCCCAGGCGGGCGAAGAGTTGGGCTTGTTCGAGGCCGACGAATCCGCCGCCGATCACCACTAGCGAATGGGGCAACACGGTCAGTTCCATGGCGGTGGTCGAGGTGAGGTAGTCGACGTTCTCAAGTTCGGGGATGGTCGGGATGTGCGGTTCGGCACCGGTGGCCACGAGATACGACTTGGCGCGAACGGGTTGGCCGTCGACGAGCAGGGTTGTCGGATCGGCGAACGTCGCGGTGCCGGGCGTGATGCCGAATCCGTACGCGGTGGCGATGTCGGCGTACTTGGTCTGTCGAAGCATGCCGATCAGGTCGTCCTTCTGCTGCATGAGCTCGCCCAGGTCAACCCCGCCGGCGGTCGTCGGGGCGCCGGGGAAGGGGTTGGCGAGCGCGTCATGGCGGGTGTGCGCGGCCGCGAGGAGGGTCTTGGAGGGCACGCAGCCGATGTTCACACAGGTGCCGCCGAGCGTTCCGGACTCGATGGCGACCACGCTCGCTCCTTCGAGCCGAGCGTGGATCGCCGCGGACATCGCCGCGCCGCCCGTACCGATCACCGCAAGATCGAACTCATCGTTCCGGGTCATGATCGCTCCTTCAGGCCGGGCCGTTCATGTGGCCACGCCCGTAGCATGGACCTTCAAGCTCGGTTGAAGGTCAAGTCGATAACGGAGGTTCGTCAGGATGCGGATCGGAGAACTCGCGAACAAGACGAAGACGAGACCGTCGACGCTGCGGTACTACGAGGAGCGAGGGCTGCTTCAGCCGCCCGACCGCACCCCTGGCGGATACCGCAGCTACGGGGAGGAGTCCGTGGCACGACTCGAGTTCATCAGCCGGGCTCGCGCAGTGGGACTCACACTCGCTCAAACCGCCAAGATTCTCGATGTTCGTGACGCGGGCGGTTCGCCATGCGGCCATGTGCGGGATCTCCTTGACCGCCGCCTGGTCGAGATAGACGAGCAGGTCGCGCAGCTACGGCTCCTGCGCGCGAGCATCGCCGAACTTCGGGAGCATGCGCAGCAGACGCCGCCGGAGACCTGCACTCCCGAATCGATCTGCCAATACCTCTGAGCTGGGTCACATAAACACGCCAGCTGTTTGAGGAGCGGCCGGTCCCATGACGGCGAGAGAATCTTGATCAACACGGCCTAGCGGCAGACGGCTACCCGTGCGTGGGGCTAGAGATCGAGGAAGTCACCGAGCCATGTGCGCACGGTGCTCAGACACGTGGGCGAGACCTCGCCGGTGACCCCTGTGAGGCGGTCGCGCGTCAGAGTCCGAGGCTGTTCCGTCATGACCCAGGAAGGTTTAGACAGCCCGCTAGGCCCTTCCACGGAGACGTGATTGGGCCAACCGCGATCCGTCGTCGTGATCGGCAACGCGATGACCAGCGTTGTCACGGCATCCAAGTACCCGGATGACGCTACGACGAGGACGGGTCGATGCCCACCCTGCTCGCGGCCGCGCACGGGCTCGAGCGCAGCCCACGCAACGACACCCGGTGCGAGATCAAGCGACCTCACGAAGCGTCGGCCAGTTCCGTGCTCTCCCAGTCCTCGGTCTCCCGTGCATGACGAGCAGCATCTTCCGGACTCGTCGCGCCGATAGCGGACTTGAGCGCGGCGAGGCGCGCTCGCCGGTCCTCGGCATCGGCGAGGCGTTCCAGGTGTGCGCCAAGGGTGAGTCCGTCACGCCCGGCCTGAGCCTTGAGCCGATCACGCAGCTCGTCGCTGACCTTGATCGTCGTCGTCATACTCTGAGTATACCGACGCCGACAGGTTGCGCCTCGGCCGTCTACCCGAATCCGCAGACGAGAGATGCCCCCATCGCACCCGCAAGGACGACGACTGCGGGTGCGATGACAGCCCCCTTCAGGGTGACTCGCCATCTGCCAACCCGGCCCTCCCGCCTCGCAATCATCGGCAGCGCGATCATGCCTATCAATCCGACGACGTAGGTGGTGAAGAAGAGAACAGACAAGGCGATGTTGTCCGCAAGTCTCTGCCCGACCTGCTCGGCGAGGTTGGGTGTGGCCTCCAGGTCACCGATGACGAGTAGGACCCCGATCAGCGGCAGGAACGGTGCAGGAAGAAGAGCCGCCCACGGCCGCCGATTCCCATCCGCGAAGAGTGCACCAAGTGAGCCGAGCATGACGGGGAGCCCCGCGTTCACCAAGGTCTACGACACAACGGCCCTCCAGATCGAGTTCCGAATCCGGGGTCAAGATGCGCCTGCTCATCAAGACGGTCCAAGCACGCCAGCCCCACCGTCGTCCGCCTGCGACGGCCGTAAGAAGTGGAGGCGTGGCTGTCTGGACCCCTGGCCGAGATCGCCTGACGCTCGACTAAACCGCGAATCTTCCGCCGTGCGCCATCAGCGAAGGTCACGCGATTCAGCACTCGCGACACCGCGGCTCAGTGCGTATCGTGGCGCCGCGTGAGGCGATTGATGTGGACAGCAATTGGAGCAATCACGGGGACAATGTTCGTGCTCGTTCTCGGATACCTCAGCATGCGCATCTCAGCCGCTCAAGATGGAGTCGCTCTGCACCCGATCAGCAACGACATCGACAGCGTTGTCGGCCCGCACATCCCACTCCTGCCCCTCGCCATCACGGCAGTTGTCGGCTGCGTAGCAATCTGTGCGCTCATGTTGAGCGTGATTCGACTGACGCCCGGTTCGGCGGCCGCTGCCAACATCGCGTTCGCCCTCGTGACCTTTGCGCTGGCGGTCGCCTCATACACGGTATGGGAGTTCGGCCCGGCTATTCCGGAACTCGGTGAGGCGCCCTACAGCGGCGGGCTGTTCGGATGGCTGAGAATCGGGGGGCGAGACAGCCTCACGATGACCACCGCGCTGATCGCCATCACCTCCCTTGCACTCCGACCACTCATCACTAGGCGCCCCGCACAAGTCGCGCACTCTGCGACGCCCGACTGACGAGATCTATTCGGGCTGGAACATCCGGTCTCTTCAGGCACGAGCGTGGGAAAGAACCGCTTGCTCCTCGAGACTCGTGAGACCAGATCGTCGTTCACGGTTGACGCCGCGGCAGCGCTCGTCCGCAAGGACATCGGCCACCGTGTGCTCGATGGGGCGCGTGGCACCACCTACTGCGTGGAAGGTCGCGGTGCTTCGCCGTGCGAATCCGGCGTCAGATGCGGGTAGCCACAGCGGCAGAGAGCGAGGGCCGGCCCAGTATCGCACGTCGTTCGCGAGCAGCGCCTCATCATCGACTGCGACGAGTTCCCCGTCGTACCCGGCGATCTCGGAAACACCTCGGAAGAAGTCGCCCATGGGGTGAGGCTCCCCGATCGCGTTGGTGACGCCCACGTGTTCGCTCCGGGCTGCGAGCGCGATCCAGGCAGCGAGGTCGCGAGCGTCGATGACCTGAACGAATCGGCCTTCGGTCGTCGGAGTCAATGCGGGTCCACGCCTACTCAATCGTGCCGGCCAGTAGCCGAATCGATCGCTCTGGTCACCCGGCCCGACGATGAGGCCGGGGCGAACGATCGACAGACGTGATCCAACCCGCCCTGCAGCATGTCGCTCCGCGTGGACTTTGGCATCCGGGTACTGTGCCAGGTCCGCTGGTTCGACAAGCGCAGCTGACTCGTCGGCGTCGGGCTCGTCGTTGCGAGCGTAGACGGACACCGTAGACACGAGTGTCCAATGTGACGCGCTGTCAGTCAGCGCGGTCAACGCAGGCTCGACGAGATCAGGTTCGGAGGAGAGTTCGATGACCTCATCCCACTCTCCACGCACCACATCGTAGGCATCAGTCTTTCGGCGATCGGCACGCACGAACCGTGCGCCTGCGGGCACGGCCCCCGACTCACCTCTCGCGAGACATGTGACATCGGCCCCGGTACGCAAGAGCTCTCCGACGATCGCACGCCCGAGCCATGCCGTCCCGCCCAGCACCAACGCTCGCATCCCCCTAGTGGACCATGTCGGCGACGACTTCGGAGCCGCGTCGACGACCCGCGGGCCCTCGAACGACGAAAGGCGTCCACAAACGGCGTGCTTCGCTCGTACGATCGGCAGGTGCAGCAGATCGACCTGGTGGAGCGGTTCCTCGTTGACAGGTTCCCCGGCGCAGCCGTCGCCGTCGTTGCCGGCAGCACGGCGCGTGGGAATCGTACGCGGACCAGCGATATTGATCTGCTCCTTATCGGCGATCACATGCTGGCCGCACACGCGAGCAGCCTCGCCGCGACGTTCGCTTTCGAAGGCGAGACCTTCGAAGTGTTCGCGTATTCTTCCGACGGGTTCGAGCAATGGGCGCGGAAGTGTCTCGGCGATTACCGACCCGTCATCCTCAATATGCTCCTCGAGGGAATCCCGGTCCGCGGAGCAGCGGAAGTGGCACCGTTGCGAGCGGAGTGGCGGACGATCTATGACGAAGGTCCCGTGGTCTCGCCGCATGAGATGGAGCTGCGCCGATACGCCATCACTGACCTGATCGACGACCTCAGAGACGCGACGGACCCGTTGGAGCAACGGGTCGTGGCGTTCGCACTCTTTGAGCGGATTGCCGAACTCATGCTGCTGTCAGAGCGTCGCTGGATCGGCGCGGGCAAGTATCTGCCGCGTCGTCTTCGCGGACTGAGTGAGGCGCGTGCGGACACCCTGGCCCGCCCGCTTGTCGACGGCGACGTCCTTGCGTTCGCAGACCGAGCCGAGGAGGAACTCGACCGCGCCGGTGGGCGAGTCCAAGCAGGGTTCGTCCGTTGAATCGTGGTCGAGGTCTCGCGGTCTACCTACCGCTCCGCTTCGCGCCTCCCGTCGGGTCGGATCCCGGGTCTCGATTTCCACTCTGCAGTCACAACTTGCGGGTCACGGCGCGGAGGATCCGCAGTATGTGACTGCAGAGCAGCCTGTGACTCCGCGGTGAACCATTGCGGGGCGTTTGCGCAGGTACGAAAAATGAGAGCGACTCGAACAGGAAGCATTCCGCCTCCGTGCACAATTCGGCCTCGATCAGCCAGCGGAGCGGCCCAATGCGGGGTCCACATGGAAAGGATGGCTCCTCCTCGCCGCCAGCGTCATCGCGGTCTTCTAGATCCTCATGCTTGTGGTCTAACGGCCGGTGACACAGCGTGCCGTACTGCCGCCGTTGTCACATCGAAACTCGCCGCCGGCTGCAGCGTGTCGGCACAAATGGTGCGTCTTCACCTGCTCGTACTTGTGTATGAATGTGTTGTCCCCAAGTTCCACATTGCATCGGATCAATGTCTGACGTTGGTTCTACGCTCGAGGTAGTCGGAGATCGAGCGGGGGCTGTGATGGCGATCGACCAGCAGGGTGGGGCGGACCGGGTTCGCACGCGTGAGCTGGTTGCTGAGATCGCGGCGTTCGATGCGGCGGAAGCGCGGATTCAGGCGGAGCGTGAACGGTTGTATGCCGAGGCGTATGCCCTCACCCAGCAGCAGACGGCGCGGTTGCGGGATGCGTCGACGCGGGAGCGGGAGATGCCGTTGCGGGCGATGGCCGCCGAACTCGCGGTGGCGAAGCGGGTCAGTGACCGCACGATGCAGACCCGCCTGTTCGAAGCGCACCGCACCGTGACGCAGTTCCCCGCGGCGTGGGAGTCGTGGCACGCGGGCCGGGTGTCCCGAGCCCACGTGAAGGTGATCGTCGACACCGGTGCCGAACTGGCCGACCCGGGCGCTCGCGAGTCGTATGAGCGGGATGTGCTCGACTATGCCGAGACGACCTCCCCGGCGAGGGTGCGGTCGTATGCGGAGCAGGTCGCGGAGAACCTCAACCCTCGGTCGATCCAGGAACGTCACGACGACGCCCTGCTCGATCGACGCATCTGGGTGGAGGACCTCCGGGATGGGATGTCGATGCTCGGCACGATCGGACCATCCGTGGAGGTCCACGGGGTCTATGACCGGCTCACCCGGCAGGGGAAGACGATCAAAGCCGCCGACCGTGCCGCACGCCGCAACACCACCGAGACGCGGACGGGCGACGGTGCGCCGTCAGAGGTAGGCGGTGCCTACGTGGGGACGGGTGGCACCGAGGTGGCGCCGGGTGTGTGGTTCGATGAGCGCACGCTGGACCAGATCCGCACCGACCTGCTGCTGGACATGATGCTCACCGCCTCCCCCTCCGTCGACCCGACCGGGGTCGAGGGTGGGTTGGGTGCGATCCGTGGGCACGTGCAGATCACCGTCCCGGCCACCACACTCGCGGGAACCACCCTGGGCGGGGCGCAGCTGAACGGGAAGTGCGCGGTGGACCCGGAGACGGCGAAGATCCTCGCCGGCAACGCCCCCGGCTTCGACCGGGTCTTCCTCGACCCCATCACCGGTGTCGTCCTCGCCGTGGACCGACGCTTCGCGACACCGGCTCAGAAGCGGTATCTGGTGGCGCGGGATATCCGGTGCCGGTTCCCCGGATGCCGCAGACCCGCCACCGAATGCGACATCGACCACCGCGAAGACTGGGCACTCGGCGGCAAAACCGACATCGAGAATATGGGCGCGTTCTGCGAAAGCCACCACGCGCTGAAACAAGCCGCCGGATGGACCGTCGTCCAAATGCCCGGCGGAAGACTGCACTTCACCGCACCATCAGGCCTGGAATACGACGACGACCCACCACCACGAGTCATGTTCATGCCCGACGGGGTCGGCGGCCCGGGCGACGCGGACCCACCCGAGCCAGAAGCATCCGCACTACCCTTCTGAGCAACTCATCGTCGCCCCGCCGCATCCCACCGCGTCGAGGGTGCCGCGTGTCGACCTGGCTCGTGTCGAGGTGCCGCGTGTCGATCTGGCTCGTGTCAACGTGGCTCGTGCCGGGATGGCTCGTGTCGGAGATGGCGCGCGTCGACGCAGCCCACTGTCGACCGATCCGCAACAGTCGATCGAGCCGGCACAGACGCTCGGTGCGAGACTGGGGAGGTGACCCTGCTCGAACCCTCCCGGACCACCGGGGCCGCGAGCGCGCCCTCGGTGCGAAGCGCGATCGTCCGCGCCGAAGCCGAGGTCGACCTCACCGTCGACGAGATCGTCACGCTTCTCACCGCCGGCGACGACCTCGACGCCGTGCTGACAGCAGCCGGAACCATGCGCGATGCGGGCCTCGAAAGCGCCGGCCGCCCCGGCGTGATCACCTACTCGCGCAAGGTGTTCGTGCCGCTCACGACCCTCTGTCGCGACCGATGCCACTACTGCATCTTCGTCGACACCCCCGGCCAGCTCCTGAAGAAGCGCAAGCCCGTGTTCATGAGCGACGAGCAAGTGCTCTCGGTCGTGCGGCAGGGCGCGGCACTCGGATGCAAGGAAGCCCTGCTCACCCTCGGCGACCGCCCCGAAGAGCGTTGGCCGGAAGCACGCGCGTGGCTCGACGACCACGGCTTCGCCTCCACCCTCGACTACGTCGCCCACATCGCCCGCCTCATCACCGCCGAGACCGGCATGCTCGCGCACCTGAACCCCGGTGTGATGACCGCCGACGAGCTCCGCACGCTCCGCCCCACCGCCCCCTCCATGGGCATGATGCTCGAAACCACCTCCCGCCGCCTCTACGAAGAACCCGGGCAGGTGCACTACGGATCTCCCGACAAAGACCCCGACGTGCGACTGCGCGTGATCGAGGATGCCGGGCGTGCCCGCATCCCGTTCACCACCGGCATCCTCGTCGGCATCGGCGAGACCGTGCGCGACCGGGCGGAGTCGCTCATCGCCCTGCGCGACGCCCATGCCCGCCACGGTCACGTGCAAGAGGTGATCGTGCAGAACTTCCGCGCCAAGCCCCGCACTGCCATGCAGTCGGCACCCGACGCCGACCTTCTCGAGTACGTCGCCACGGTCGCCGCCGCCCGCCTCGTGCTGGGCCCCCGGATGCGGGTGCAGGTGCCGCCGAACCTCTCCGACACGACAGAGTTCGCCCTCCTGGTGCGCGCCGGCGCCGATGACTGGGGCGGGGTCTCCCCCCTCACCGCCGACCACGTCAACCCGGAGCGCCCCTGGCCGCACCTCGACGACCTCGCGACGGCCACCGAAGACCTCGGGTTCCTCCTGCGCGAGCGCCTCACGGCGCATCCGGAGTTCATCGCCGACCCCGACGAGTGGCTCGATTCCGCGATGCACGCGCCCGTCGCCGCCGTCGCCGACCCGGCAACGGGACTCGCCGTGCCGGGTCCGCCGCGGCCGGGCGACTCATCCGGCGCGTCGAGCCCACCCGATCCCGCCGAGACAACGCCCTCCGAGCGCCGGGAAGAGGTGGGTTCGGCAGGAAAGGGCGCAATCGGCGGCGTGCGCGCCGGAGACCTCGGCCGACTGATCTCACGCGCCGCCGCAGACGCAGGATCGCTCGACGACGGCGAGTGGCAGAACCTGCTGCAGGTGACCGGCACCGACCTCGACGCCCTCGCCGCTGCCGCCGACGACGTGCGCCGCTACACCGTCGGCGAAGCCGTGAGCCTGGTCGTCAACCGCAACCTCACCTCCAGCGGGTTCCGCACCGCACCGGATGCCGCCGACCCGGCGCAGTTCGACCTTGCCGACGTCGCCGCCATCGCCGACGACGCGTGGCAGCTCGGCGCGACCGAACTGTGCGTGCAGGGGATGCTGCCCGCCGACGTCTCCCCCGAGGCCTACCTCGACATCGCGCGAGCCGTGAAGGCCACGCAGCCCGACCTGCACCTGCACGCCTACCGCCCGCAAGACGTGTGGGACCTCGCCGACCGCGCCGGCATCGGCCTCACCGCCGCGCTCACCGCGATGAAAGACGCCGGCGTCGACACCGTGCCGGGCACCGGCGTGAAGGTGCTGAGCGAACGCGTTCGCGCCGAGATCGCCCCCACCGACCTCGAAACCGACCGCTGGGTCGAGGGCATCACCGCCGCCCATCGCGCCGGATTCTCCTCGACGTCGGTGCTCTTCTACGGACACGTCGAGACCGCCGGCGAGCGCGTCACACACCTGCGCCGCCTTCGCGAGATCCAGTCCGTCACGGGCGTATTCCGCGAGTTCGTCCCGATCCCCCTCCCCGGGCCGCGCGGCGGCGTGCCGCTCGTCGACGGGCGGCCGGCTATCGACGAGCACCGAGCCATGGTCGCCGTCTCGCGCCTCATGCTCTCCGGCTCGATCTCGCACATCCAGGTGCCCTGGCCCCGCGTCGGCCGCGAGGCCGCCGCCATCCTGCTGCAGTCGGGCGCCGACGATCTCGGCGGCACGCTGCTCGACGGACGCGTCAAGCCCGAGGCGGGCATCGAGCACGGCCAGGACCTGCCGGTTCCGGATGCCGCCGCCCTCGTCGGGCGACTCTTCCGCCCGTTCCGCCAGCGCACCACCGACTACCGCGAACCGCCGGCGAATCGGAAGACCCCGATCCGATGACCGTGCGCGTCGAGGTCGCGATCGTCGGTGCGGGCTTCGCCGGGATCGGCATGGCGCTCGCCCTGCTGCGCGACGGGCGGGAGTCGTTCGTGCTGCTCGAGCGCGGCGACAGCGTCGGCGGCACGTGGCGCGACAACACCTACCCGGGCGTCGCGTGCGACGTGCCCTCGCACCTGTACGGGTTCGCCGACCACCCGCATCCGGACTGGTCCCGCGTGTTCGCGCCCGGGGCCGAGATCCACAGCTACCTCGCCGACGTCGCCGACCGCGCCGGCGTGACCGACCGCACCCGTCTGCGCACGGGCATGACCGGCGCCCGGTGGGACCGCGACTCGTCGACCTGGCGCGTGGGCACCTCCGACGGCGACACCGTGATCGCCGATGCCCTCGCCCTCGCGTGCGGCCGCTTGACGGAACCGCTCATCCCCGAGATCACGGGGCTAGAGACGTTCCCTGGGCCGCTGTTCCACTCGGCCCGCTGGGACCACTCCGTTCCCGTCGCGAGGCGCCGTATCGCCGTCGTCGGCACCGGAGCGAGCGCCGTGCAGCTCGTGCCGGAACTGGTGCGCCGTGGTGCGCACGTGACCCTGTTCCAGCGCACGCCGGCGTGGATCGTGCCCCGCGGCGAGCGCGCGTATTCGCCCACCGAGCGTCGACGCTTCGCGGAGCATCCCGAGACCCTCGCCGACCTTCGCGCGACGCTGTATGCCGAGGGCGAGGCGCGGTTCGCATCGCGCTCCGGCGATGCCGCGGCCGCCGATCTTGCGCGCGGCACGGCCCTGGACCACCTGCGCGCGCAGGTCGCCGACCCGGCGCTGCGCGACGCCCTCACCCCCGCCTATGCGTTCGGCTGCAAGCGCGTGCTGCTGTCGGACGCGTTCTATCCGGCGGTGGTCTCGGATGCGGTCACCCTCGTTCCGGCCGCGCTCGACGCCGTCGACGGCGATGTTCTCACGGCAGCCGACGGCTCCCGACACGAGGTGGATGCACTGGTGCTCGCAACGGGGTTCGCCTCGGCGCAGCAGCCGTACGCCGACCTCGTCACCGGTGAGGACGGCACCCTCGCCGACCACTGGAGCAGCGGGATGACCTCGTTCGCCTCGACCGTGGTCGCCGGGTTCCCCAATCTCTTCGTGCTCAACGGACCCAACGCCTCGCTCGGCCACAACTCCTCCGTGCTCATGCTCGAGGAGCAGGCCGCGTACGCCGTGCGCACCCTCGCGCGCCGCGAACGCGTCGCCGGCGGCGTGCTGCGGGTGGACCCGGCCGCCGAAGCGGCGTACACGGCCGAGATCGACCGCGCCGCCGCATCCACCCCCTGGATCACCGGCGGCTGTCGCAACTGGTACGTCGACCCCCGGTCCGGGCGACTGACGCTCTTGTGGCCCGGCACCGTCGAGGCCTTCCGCGACCGGCTCGCACGCGCCGACGGATCCGAGTTCCTCGCCCCGGCTCCTGCTGCCGCGACCACCGCATCCACCCCCACGCTGCGCCCACGTCCCTTCCCAGGAGGAGCATCATGACCTTTCCGCTGCGCTTCGGCTACAAGGCATCGTCCGAGCAGTTCGGCCCGAGCGAACTCGTCGAGTTCGGCGTGCTGGCCGAGGAGATGGGCTTCGACTCGGTGTTCCTCTCCGACCACTTCCAGCCCTGGATGCACGACGGCGGCCACGCCCCCGCCGCCCTGCCATGGCTTGGCGCGCTCGGGGCCCGCACCGAACGGGTGCTCATCGGCACATCCGTTCTCACGCCGACCTTCCGCTACCACCCCGCCGTGATCGCCCAGGCCTTCGCGACGCTGGGGGTGATGTTCCCGGACCGCGTCGTTCTCGGCGTCGGCACCGGCGAGGCGCTCAACGAGGTGACGCTCGGGCTGGAATGGCCCGACGCGCCGGAGCGGTTCCAGCGCCTCAAAGAGGCGATCCTGATGATCCAGCAGCTCTGGGCCGACGAACGCGTCACGTACGACGGGACCTACTACTCCGTGAGGGACGCGACCATCTACGACCGGCCCGGCGCCGAGCATCCGGTGCCGATCTACATCGGCGCCGCCGGACCCGCCGCCACCCGCCTCGCCGGACGTATCGCGGACGGGTTCATCACCACCAGCGGCAAGAACCGCGAGCTGTACACCGACACGCTGCTGCCCGCGCTGGCGGACGGCCTCGGCAAGGCCGGGCGCGCATCCGACGCGATCGACACCCTCATGGAGGTGAAGGTGTCGTATCACCCCGACCACGACACCGCCCTCGAGAAGACGCGGTTCTGGGCCCCGCTCGCGCTCACGCCCGAGGAGAAGCGCGACGTGCACGATCCGATCGAGATGCAGCGGCGCGCGGCCGAGCTGCCGATCGAACGGGCGGCCTCGCGCTTCATCGTCTCGACCGACCCCGACGAGCACGTCGAGCGGATCTCGGAGTACATCGAGCTCGGCTTCCGGCACCTCGTCTTCCACGACCCCGGCCACGACCAGGCCGAGTTCCTGCGCATGTACGGGGCGGAGATCCTCCCGCGCCTGCGCGCGAAGTACGCCTCGTGACCCGCGTCGTGGCTGCTTCGTCGTCGCGCGCGTGCACGTGCACGTGCACGTGCACGAACTCAGGCTGGAGGCACCCCGTTGGCCCGGATGAGGCGGAATGACCCCCGCACAGCCTGAGTTGGTGCACGGCGTCGGAGATGACCCAGCGCGCGGACACGGTCCGGCGGGCGAGGACGAGCCGGCGAGAGGGGACGACCCGGCGGTTCAGCGGTGGCGCGTCGTCATTCCGGTGAAGCCCGCGCGACGAGGGAAGTCGCGGCTCGCGTCCGGGGCGTCGCGTGAGGGTCTGGCGCGTGCGATCGCCCTGGACACCATCGCCGCGGCGGCCTCGTGCCCGATGGTCGCGCAGGTGTTCGTCGTGACCGACGACGCGGGGCTGCCGCTGGCCGCGGCCGACATCCCCGGACTTCGGTTCGTCGCCGAGGAGGAGGCTCGCGGCCTCGATGCGGCGATCGCGCTCGGCATGGCGGCAGCGGGAACGGTCGCACATCGCGCCGCGCTTCTCGGCGACCTTCCGGCACTCCGCCCCGACGACCTCGCCGCGGCGCTCGACGCCGCCACCGCGCATCCGCGCTCCGTCGTCGCCGACGCCGAGGGCACCGGCTCGACGCTGGTGACCGCCACCGCAGGGGTGGAATGGACGTCGGCCTTCGGCGACGGATCCTTCGCGCGTCACCTCGAGATGGGGTGCGTGGCGCTCGACATCCCACGCGGTTCGACCGTCCGTCGAGACGTGGACACGCCGGAGCAGCTGGAAACCGCCGCGACCCTCGGCGTCGGCCCGCGCACCGCCGCGCTGCTGTAGCTGCCGCACACCGCCGGCACGCCGACGCCGGTCCGTCCGCCACGCCGGCCCGGTCCGTCCGTCACGTCTGTCACCCCGCCCCCGCGTGCCGTAACTCAGGCTCAGCGCGCCGCAGGCAACCTTCCCGGGCTCTTGCACACCTCCACAGCCTGAATTGGGGCACGTGGGGTGACGGAGACGGGGTGACGGAGACGGGCGGGGTGATGGAGACGGGCCGGGTGACGGAGCGGGCCTGGGGCGACGGAGACAGCCGCGGGCCGCACGCTCCGGCCGGCGCGGGTTGGAACAGGAGGCGGGTCAGAACAGGAGGTAGACGGCGCCGACGATGGTGAAGACGATGACCAGACGCTCGAAGAGGCGCTGATCGAGGCGGTTCGCCCACCAGCGCCCGAGAAGAGCGCCGACCACGACGAGCGGAACGAGGATGGCGTCGAGCACCAGGCCCGCAGGTGTGATGATCCCGAGGCCGATGGAGAAGGGCAGCTTGGCGATGTTCACGAGGAAGAAGAACCACGCCGCAGTGCCGAGGAACTCCTTCACGGCGAAACGCGACGCGAGGAAGTACATCGACATCACCGGTCCCGCCGCGTTGGCCACCATCGTCGTGAAGCCGCCGAGCGTGCCGTAACCGGCCGCGGCGACCGGGTGCGGGCCGGCGCCGGCGACGACGGGCGCAAAACGGCGACGCAGCAGAGTGAAGGCGACCACGGCGAGCAGGATCACACCGATCACCCGGCTGACCCACTCGTCGTTCGCCACCGCGAGGAAGACGGCACCCAGCACGAGACCGACCAGCACGGCGGGCGCGAGCCGCACCAGCGCCCTCCAGTTCGCATCACGCCGGTAGGACACGATCGCGAACAGGTCGGCGACGATGAGGAGGACGAGCAGCGTTCCGGTCGATTCCCGAGCCGGCAGAACGGCGGCGAACACCGCCACCGACAGCGTGTTCACCCCGGGGATCGCCGTCTTGGACACCCCGACGACGAACGCCGACAGGCCGAGCAGCAGCCACGCCCACACGGCGAGGTCGGGAACGATCACACGCCGGCCAGGGCGAGCGCGGCGTCGACAATGTCAGCCGACCGCGCGGGGTCGGTCATCCACAGCGGCCGGGCGTGCGCGTCGAGTCCGAGCGCGCGGACGGCGTCGACGGCGGCAGCGTCCTCCTGTGCGACGAGCCAGGAATCCAGCACGCCGTCGCCGCTGCGCGCACCGTACAGTCCGGCGACGCCGACGGCCGAGGTCTCCACGCCGATCGCGGTCAGACACACGTCGGCCATGCCGCGCACGACCCGGCCGCCGATGATCGGCGAGACCCCGACGACCGGTGCGTCGGTGTGGCGCAGGGCCGAACGGATGCCGGGAACGGCCAGGATCGGTCCGATCGACACGACCGGGTTCGACGGGGCGACGAGCACGACGTCGGCGGCGGCGATCGCGTCGGCGACACCGGGCGCCGGCGCAGCCGCTTCGATGCCGGGATTGTCGAAGGCGAGCGGGCGCAGGCTGGCCCGGTGCCGGGTCCACCACTCCTGGAAGTGCATCGGCCGCGGCCCCGTCTCCGGTTCGTCGACGGTCACGATCGTGTCGACCTCGGCGTCGGTCATCGGCAGCAGGCGCGCGCCGAGATCCCACCGGGCCGCCATCAGCTCCAGCACTCGGGTCGGCGTCGCCCCGTCGCGCAGCCATCCCGTGCGCGCGAGGTGGGTGCCGAGGTCCAGGTCGCCCAGGGTGAACCACGGCCACCCGGCGCCCCACGCCTGCAGCTCGGCGTTCACGCGTTCGGAGTCGTCCTGACGACCCCAGCCGCGCTGGGTGTCGTTGACCCCGGCGAGCGCGTACGTGATCGAGTCGACGTCGGGTTGCAGGCGCACACCCGACAGCCACAGGTCGTCACCGGTGTTGACGACCACGGTGAGGTGATCGGCGGATGCGGCGACGCCGCGTCGCCGGAGCGCCTCCCGCGCGCCCAGGACGAACCTGGACCCGCCGACGCCGCCGGCGAGCACTACGATGCGCGGCGTGCCGCCGCCCCGAACCCCCACGCTCAGGGGGCGTATTCGTCAGCCGGTTGCGGAAGGGGGAACCGGGACACGGCAGCGAGAAGGGAATCGACCGACTGCATCTCGGCGATCACGTCGACGAGGAGACCGGCGCGCTTGGCGTCTTTCGCGGTCCGTGGCCCGATGGCCGCGATAATCGTCGTCTCCGGGATCACCGCGAACTGCTCGCGAACCTGGTCGGCAACCGACCCGCTGGTGACAAGGATCGCGTTGATGCGGCCCGTGCGCACGTCTCCGATGACCTTGTCGGAGGCGGGCACGCCCACGGTCCGGTAGGCGACGACGCTGCGCACGTGGTGACCGGCCTCCACGAGCATGCGGGTGAGCACCGGCTTGGCGATCTCGCTGCGCAGGGTGAGCACCTGCCGCGGCTCAGGTTCGGCGGCGATCATCTGCTCGGCCATGCCCGCAGCGGAGTTGTCGCGCTCCGGCACGAGGTCGACCTTGTAGCCGACCGCGGTGAGCGCGGCCGCCGTCGTCTCGCCGACCGCGGCGACCTTCGTCGAGGCCGGGATCTTGGCGTGGTAGGCGTAGAGCACGTCGACCGTGGTGGCACTCGTGACCGTCAGCCAGTCGAAGGCGCCGTCGGCGAGGTCGGCGAGCGACTGCTCGAGCGTCGCCTGATCGGTCGAGGGCGCGAAGTTGATGAGCGGCGCGATGACCGGGGTTCCGCCGCTGCGGCGGATCGTCGCGGCGACGCCGTCGCCCCACGGTCCCCCGCGGGGCACGAGCAGCCGCCATCCGGTGAGGGGCTTGGGCTGCGGTGAAGTGTGATTCATTCGGGAGGCTCTCGTCGATGCACGAGTCGGCCGCCCGGGCGTTCGAGCAACCGACGGGCGGAACGAATCCGGGTCTCGGGCTCGCACCGTCGGCAGCAATCGCACCATTGCACTGCCAGTCCTGAGCATACCCCGCTGGATGAAAGCCGGGAACGGTGCTCGGGACCGCCGAGATGAATCAGCGGGTGTAGAGGCGAACGAGGCCCCACACGCCGACGCCGATCGCGGCGGCTCCGGCGACGACGATCGCGACCGCGGCCGCGGGATTGCGCTGGCTGAACGCCCGGGCATCGGTGATCGTGCGATCCGTGGCAACGGCCACCCGACGCGGTACGTTCGCCTTCTCTTCGATCGCGAGCAGAGCGGCTTTCAACTCGGCGCGGGCACTCTCGACCGGATCGGTGATGCCGAGGGGCACGGCCGTGCGGGGCAGCGGAGCGTTAGAGCTCATCGCGGACTTCCTTCACATCCTGGGCGATGGACTGGACGGGGTTCTGGCGCTTCACGAGCCGGCGGAACCGCATCACGCCCAACAGGGCGAGCACGACCGCGATCAGCACCATCGCGAAGAACACCACGAGTGCGGACAGCCACACCGGCCACCACGACGACAGGCCGGCGATGGCCCAGGCACCCAGGGCCGGAACCGACCAGAACAGCACGAAGAGCGCGGCGACCATCCACAGCGCCCCCCAGCCGCCGTCCTTCGCCGTGCGGGCGAGCCACGCCTTGGCGGCGTCGACCTCGGCGATGACGAGCGCCCGGACGAGTTCCGGGATCTCGCCGAGGAGGGTCAGCAGACTGTCGTCCGCGCGGTCGCGGAAACCACGGGGCGTCGACATCTCAGGCCCCGCCGCGAGGTTCGACCGTGACCTCGCCGTCGTCGACGGCGTCCTTCACGGCCTCCGCCGACTCCTTCGCGGCCTTCTGGAGGTCTCCCTCGGCCTTCTCGCCGGTCTTCAGCGCTGCGTCGAGACGCTGCCCGGGGGTGCCCTTGGTGGTGGCGGCCTTGGTGACCTTCACCGCGGTATCCCACACGGTGCTGGGCAGTGCCGCGGCGCTCGACTTGGCGAAGTCCTTCACCTTGTCGACCTGGCTCTGCACCGGCGCGGCGCTCCACAGCTTGTCGGCCTGGGTCTTGATCTGCTCGTACCGCTCACGGCCGGCGCGTGTGCCGAGGACGTAGCCCGCGGCCAGTCCGATGACGAGTCCTACCTTGCCCCTCATGGGGTCTCCTCACGATCGGTGGAGATGCTGGTCGACTCCAGGGTAGCGATGTATGCCCGCGTCGGCATCCTGGGTTGACATCGGCGGGTGAGCCGGATTCCGTTACGCCGTGGCGTCACCCTCGACGGTTTCGGTGGCGTTCCCGAAGAGGGCTGCGCGGCGGATGCGATCGGTCTCGCGCCGAGCATCGGGCACCACCTGCGCGAGCCCGGCTCCGGCGAGCCACGCCCCGACGACAGCGAGACCGGGCGTCGCGGTGACGGTGCGTCGCATCTCGGCGACCTCGGCGGCACGACCGAGCGCGGCGCCGGGCTGGGACTGGGTGTAGCGCTCGCGGACGGCCCCGAGGAGAGCACGGGGCTCCAGCTCGACGCCGAGCATCGCCGAGGCCTCGGCCAGCGCGAGAGCGGCGGCGGCCGTGTCGTCGAGCCCCTCCGTCGCCGGAGGCTCGCCCTGCGCGCCGAAGGAGACGCGCACGACGTGTCGCCCGTCGGCGGCGTCGGCCACCCACGACCACTTGGCCGTGGAGTGCGTGAGCGCCTTGGCGCGGAACGCGCCCGGCACGGTCAGCACACCGGTGCCGCGCGGTGCAGCATGAAGCGCCGGCGCGTCGAGGACCATCGTGACCACCTCGACGACCGGCGCGGGGCCGAGTTCGCGCGCGAGTCCGGGCACGGTAGCGGCAAGCAGCCGCCGAGCGGTGTCCTCGGGCGCGGCCATGATCAGCAGGTCGGCCTCGACGTCTGCCTCCTCGCGCGCCACAGCGACGCGCCACGTTCCGCCTTCGCGTGCGACCGCGGTGACCTGCGCGCTCGTAGTGACGGTCGCATCCAGCTCTTGAAGTCGCGCGACGAGCGCGTCGACGAGCGTCGACATGCCGCCCGCGAGGCCTTCGACCGCACTTCCGGGCCGGCTCCCCGACCCGCTCCGCATCTGGGCCACGGCCCCCGTGAGAGACCCGGTGCGGGTGAGGGCGTTGTTGAGGCCCGGTGCCGCCACGTCGGCGTCGATGTCGTCGGGGCGCGCGGAGTACACGCCCGTGGTGACGGGCGAGACGAGCCGATCGAGCACCTTGGCCCCCAGGCGCGTGCGCACGAGGCGCCCGAGGCTGTGCTCGTGGCCGATCGTCAGGGGCGGGCGCAGCCGGTCGAGGTAGGCGCGCCAGGCGCCGGTCCAGCCGATGATGCGGCGCACGTCGGGCGCCCACGGGTTGGCCGGGATGCCGAGCACACCGCCTTTCGGCAGGGGAGCAGCACCGACGCCGGGGATCCCGACGAGCCACGCGCCGGCGGCGTCGGGTGTCGTGATCCGGTCTGCGAGGCCGAGCTCATCGATGAGGGCGTGCACCGCCCCGCCGCGAGTGGCGTAACTCTCGGCACCGGTGTCGAGCCGGATGCCGGCGACCTCGGCGGTGCGGATCGCTCCCCCCGGCCGGTCGGCCGCGTCGAGGACCGTCACCCGCATCCCGACCTTCGCGCACTCGAGGGCGGCCACGAGGCCCGCGATACCGCCGCCGACCACCACGACGCGCGTGTCATGGGCGTGGGAAACCAGCTCGTCGAACTCCTGGGTCACTCCCCCATCCTCCCCCGCCCGGATCCGGTTCGCATGTCGACCTGTGGACAAGCCCCGCTTCGGATGCGCCACGCTCCTAGGATGGGAGGGTTTCACGCCGGAGGGGGCGGATGGATCTGCAGGAACTCCCCGCACGGGATCGCGCGACGGACCTCTTCGTCGGCACGGTCCCGGCGCGGTCATCGCAGCGGGCGCTGAGCACGACCGTCGACGCGAGCACCGTCGTCGCCCCGGCGATCGTCGGCGTGGTGCTCGCCGTGATCGGCGCGCCCGGCGCTGCGGCCGCAGCCGTGCTCCTGGCCGCAGCGGCGCTGGTCGTGTGGGTGGCGCTCCTCGCGCGGCGGGGATCGAGCCTCGGCCACGCGGTGGCATCCACCCGCTCGGTGGATGTGCGGACGGCCGCCCCGGCCGGGCGCGACCTGATCGGCGCCGCGGTCGGGCGTCGCCTGCGCACGACGGATCTCTCCCGCGGCCGCGACCCGCTGTCGCCGCTGTTCGCCCCGTATGCCTTTCCCGAGGTGAACGACCGCGCACGCCGCCCCAGCCGCTTCGTGCGACCGGCCACCGTGCGCCTGGACTCTGGCCAGACGCTGTCCCTCGCGGACTCGCTGATCATCGGACGCGATCCGGAGGCGCCCGCCGACGCGCCCGCGGCCACCTACGAATGGCCCGACCTCTCTCGCACGCTGTCGAAGTCGCACGTGCGGCTGGAGTGGGACGGCGAGCAGGTGTGGGCGGTCGACCTCGGCTCGCTCAACGGAACCGCGGTTCGGCGGGGCGAGCTCAGCGTGCCGCTCGTGCCGTTCCACCGCACGCCGCTACCACCCGATGCACGCCTGGAGCTCGGCGACCGCGACCTGACCGTCGGTCTGCCGACGTGACGGGCGATGCGACGGGCGAGCGGGCGGCGCATCCCCTCGTCGACGCCGTCTCGCCGGGGTGCATCACGTGGGAGCACCGCGGCGATGTGCTCGCGCTCGGGACCGGCCTCAGCGACGTGCTCCACCGGGCGACGCTCGAAGGGGTGCGCACGCTCGTCGTGACGCCGGCCCACACCCGCCTGACCCCGGCGGCGGCATCGGCGCTCGAGGCGACGGGCGGAGCCTGGGTGGTGCGCACCGAGGAAGCCTTCTTCGACGCCCGCACGGGTCGTCCGCTCGCGACCCCCCGCGACGTCTTCACGGGCTCCGCCCCCGGTCCGGCTCACGAGCGCTTCCTCGCGAGTCCGGTGCGATCGCACCTGCAGCTCGTGTTCACCGGCGCGACGCGGCACCGGGTGAGTCGTCCCGTGCGTCTCGGCGGCGCCGTGGAGGGCATCGCCGGCGCGCTCGGAATCGACCTCGCGACGTGGGGCGCGACCGAACCGCTCGCAGCCCGATGGAGCCGCGACGACATGACCGAGCGCACACGGCGTCGCATGCCCGACGAGTCGCTGTGGGCGCTGGCGGGCCGGCGCGCCGACGAGACGGCACTGCTGGCGACGCTCCGCATCGCGCGCACCCGAGAGGGTCTCGAGGAGACCACGCGGGCGTGGGTGGATGCAGGCTCCGCCGGCGCGCGCAGCGCCGGTTCGCTCGCCGACGACGCGACCGCCGCGCTGCGGGCGACCGCCGGTCACGGCATGCCCCTGATCGCCCTGGCGATGGCGGCGATCGGGGCACCCGACCTCGCGCGCCGCGCCAGCGCCCCCGCGACGCCGCAGCCGCTCGCTCTGCTGCTGGGGCCGCCCGCCGTCGCCGCTCTCCGACTGCCCGACGCAGTCGTGCGCGATGCCGGCGGCGAACGCGTCGGGAGCCCGCGCCTGCCCGGGCTGCTGTTTCGCCTCGGCGACACGCGAGGCGGCGGCTGGGACACCCTGGCCCGCGTGCTCGGCGGCGCGGAGCCCGACGCGCTGACCCGGCTGCTTCAGCTCGATCCCGCGATCGCGCAGGCGCTGCGCGAAGCCGACCCCGAAGGAGGAGACGATGCCCGATCAGCGTGACGTCGTGCTCATCGAGCAGGCGAAGATCCAGCGGATGCGGCTGGGGTCGGCCCTGCTCCACGGCGCGCTCGACGAACGGCGCACCGTCAACGACAACGTGCGCCGCTTCATCGCGTCGATCGTCGTCACGGCGATCGCGTGCGCCGCGTGCGTGGGGGTGTCCTACGTGTCGCAGCTGCTCAGCGCCGATGCCGCGTCGATCGTCGATTCCGACATCACCTCGACCACCGCAGAAGGAGAGATCCGATGACCGGGTTCACGCGCATCACGGTCGCCGGGCGCACCCGCCGTGCGGATCTCGTCGTGCCGCGGGCGGAGCCGCTCGGGGTCGTGCTGCCGACCATCCTCGATCTGCTCGGTGAGCCGACCGGCACCGTCACCCACCCGGCCGTGCTCGTGCGCCCCGACGGCGAGCAGCTCGACCTCGCGCGCACGAGCGAGGAGCTCGACCTGCTCGACGGCACGTCGCTGACCCTCGTGCGGCTCGACGCCGCGCCGCCTCCTCCGGCCGTCATCGATCTCACCGACGCCGCCACCGACGCGCACGCGCGGCGCTCGGACCGGTGGGACGAGCGCTCGCGCCTCGCACTCGCCGGCGTCGCCGCCGCGATCGCGACCGCGACCGCCGGTCTCGTCGCGCCGTTCGCCTCACCGACGGTCGCGCTGGTCGTGCTCGCCGGCGGCACGGTCGTGGTCACCGCCGCCGCCCTGGTGCTCGGACTGCTGCGGATGCGGTCCGCCGCCGTGCTCGTCGCGGCGGCGGCTGCCGGATGCGCCCTCCCCGCGGGCGTCGTCGCCGGCGTCGTCGCGGCGCAGGTCTCGGGTGACGTCGATCCGGTCGCATCCGCGGTCGCGGGAGCGGGGGTGGGCCTCGCCCTGCTCGGCACCGTGCTCGCCGTGGCGATCGGCGGCGGTCTGCGGCGGGTGGGCGCGGGCGCCGCCGGCGTGATGGCGATCCTTCTCTCGCTTCTGGTGCTCGCCCTGCTCGTGGCGGGTGTCGGCACCTCCGCAGCGGTCGGGGTGGTCGGGGTCGTCGCGGTCTTCGCCACCGGCGTGCTCCCGTGGGTCGCCCTGGGCAGCGCGGGCCTCACGGGCCTCGATCAGCGCGTCGCCGAGGGCGAGCGCCTCGACCGCGCGACGGCGCGAGACCGCATCGACGACGCATACAGCGTGCTCACGTGGAGCACGGCCATAACGAGCGCGTTCGCGACGATCGCGACCGTGGCCCTCGTCCTGGGCGCGCCGGTGTGGAGTCCGCTGCTCGCCCTCGCGATCGCGCTCGCCGGTGCGCTCCGCTCGCGGGCGTTCCCGCTGCGGATCTCATCAGCGGTGCTCTGGTCGCCGCTCGTGCTGGGCGGCGCGACGGCGGTGCTCGCCCTGCTCGGCGGTCCCGTCGGCGCGTGGGGAGTGGCCGTGTGCCTGCTCGCCGCCGCCGGGATCGCCGTCCTCGCCCTGGTCTCCCCGCGGGAGAACACCCGCGCTCGGCTCCGCGGACTCGGCAACGCCCTCGAGATGCTCGCCGTGGTCGCCCTCCTCCCGCTGCTGTTCGGGGTGTTCGGCGTCTACGCGGAGCTGCTCGGCATGTTCGGGGGCGGATCGTGACGCGCCTGTCGCCGCTGCCGGCCGCGCTGTTCGGCGGTGCCGCACGATGGCGCCCCCTGCTGCCGCAGTGGCAGCGCGAGATCTCCACGCCGCTGTCGACGGCCCGACGGATCGGCGTCATCTCGCTCGGAGCGGGGGCCGGCGCGACCACCCTCACCCGTCACCTGGTGCGGATCGTCGCCGCGGCGCGCGGCGATCGCGTGCTCGCCGTCGACGCCGCAGAGGACGGCGCACTGGCCGCGCACTGGCGGCTCCACCCCGACCGCGCACGCACGGCACCGCCCCGCACGAGCGCCGAGGCGACCGCGCACCTCGCCCGCGTGCTCGAGGGTGCGCGCGGCCTCGCCCCCGCGGCCGCTGCCACCGACCCGGTCGGTGCGTGGCTCGACGAAGCCGCTCCGATCTCGCGCTTCTTCGACGTCGTCGTCACGGACTTCGGCCGGCGGCATCCCGCCACCGACCTGGCACCCTGCGCGGCGCTCGGCGACACCGTCCTGCTGGTCGCCGACGCCGACCGCGCGTCGGCGGAGGGCGCCGTGTCGCTCGGCCCGGGGCTGTCGGCCCTGCCGGAGAGCCCGCGGGTCGTCGTCGCGCTCGTCGACCGCGGCGGCACCGGCACAGCGGGACGCATCGTGGCCGCCCGGAAGGAGACGTCGGTGAGCGTCATCCCGCACGACGGCGATCTCACCCGCGACGCCGCACCGCGGCGTTTCGCCACCCGCGTCGCCCTGCTCGGTCTCGGCGCCGACCTGATGGCCGGAGACCGCTCGTGACGACCCGCATCGTGCACCGTCCGGCCCGCATCACCGAGCCGGTCGAGGCCCCCGATGAGCTGGTGCTGGCCCCACCGCCGCCGATGTCCGAAGCGGCGGGCGGGTTCCCGATCCAGTCGCTTCTTCCCATCGCGGGCAGCCTGTCGTCGATCACCATGATCGTGCTGCTGCGCAACAACCCGATCATGGTGGTCGTGGGCGCGGTCATCCTCGTGGTCGCCCTCGTCGGCGGCGTCACGATGGCCTTCACCGCGCGGGGCAACGCCGCTCGGCAGCGGCGGGTGCAGCGAGAGCGGTACCTGGACTACCTCGAGACCACGCGTGCCCGGCTGGCCGAGCGTGCCGCCGAGCACCGCACGGCGATGTGGCGGCAGCATCCGGACCCTCAGGCGCTCATCGAGCTGACCGGAAACGCCGCGCGGCGGTGGGAACGTCGCCCGGGAGACGCCGACTTCCTGCGCGTGCGGGTGGGGCTGGCCGACGTGCGGGCGCTTCCGGTGCGGCTGCCCGACGAGCAGAACCCGGTGCAGCCGTTCGACCCGATCATGAAGGGCGCGGCCGACAGGCTCGTGCGCCTGTCGGGGATCGTTCCGTCCCTGCCGTCGGTGATCGATCTGGAGCGCGGCGGCCAGGTCTCGCTCGTCGGGGATCGCGACCTGACCGTCGCGGCCGCGCGCGCCCTCGTCGCGCAGATCGCCGCGCTGCACTCCCCCGACGACGTGCAGCTGGCCCTCGTCGTGCCGGCCGAGCGTCGCGGCCAGTGGCGCGGACTCGATCTGCTGCCGCACGTGCAGGCGGCTGCCGCCGATTCCGCGGCCGGCGGCGTGCGTCGCATCGCGCCGAGCCTGCCCGACCTGTTCCAGATCATCGGCGGCGACCTGCGCGACCGCCTCGCGACCGCATCCGCCGCCCGACGTGCCGGGCGCCGCCGCAAGCCGGCGCGACTCATCGTGTTCGTGGATGCCGACACCGACGCCGCGCCGACCCTTCCCCGGCTCGACGCGACCCTGGACTACACCGACATCGGCGTGACCGTCGTGCATCTCGTCGACGATCGCCTGAAGGAGCCGGCCACCGTCTCGATCCGGCTCACCGCACACGCCGACGACGCCACGATCGAGTCGCCCGGCGCAGGGACCGAAACGATCGGCGGCGTGACGGTGGATGCGGTCGGCACGGCCCTGCTGGAGGCGGTGGCCCGCCCGCTCGCCCCGCTGCGGCTGACCCGTACGAGCGCGGTCGACGCGCAGTCGGGCGACGTGCCCGACGTCACCGAGCTGCTCGGCGTCGGCGACGTCGAGCAGCTCGAGCCGACCACCGCCTGGACGCCGAGGTCGGCGGCTGACTTCCTGCGCGTGCCGATCGGGGTCGACGACCGCGGCGTGCCGGTGATGCTCGACCTCAAGGAGTCCGCGCAGCTGGGCATGGGCCCACACGGCATCTGCATCGGCGCGACCGGGTCGGGCAAGAGCGAACTGCTGCGCACCCTCGTCCTCGGACTCGCTCTCAGCCACTCCCCCGACGACCTGTCGATGATCCTCGTGGACTACAAGGGCGGTGCCGCGTTCGCCCCGTTCGCCCGGCTCCCGCACGTGGCCGGCATCATCGACAACCTCGCCGACGACCCGCAGCTGACCGAACGCGCTCGCGCGAGCATCAACGGCGAAGTCGTGCGTCGCCAGCGCCTGCTCAAAGAGGCCGACAACGCCGCATCCATCGGGCACTACCGGCAGCTGCGTGAGGCTCGCCCCGACCTGCCGCCGTTGCCGCACCTGTTCCTGGTCATCGACGAGTTCGGCGAGCTCCTGACCGCCGAGCCCGACTTCGTCGAGCTCCTGCTGACGATCGGACGCATCGGCCGCTCGATCGGCGTGCACCTGCTGCTGTCGAGTCAGCGCATCGAGGGGGGCCGGCTGCGGGGCCTCGACACCTACCTGTCGTACCGAATCGGCCTGCGTACGTTCTCGGAGTCGGAGAGCGCGGTCGTGCTCGACACCCCCGACGCGTTCCATCTGCCGGCCATCCCCGGTTACGGCTACCTCAAGGTCGACACCTCGGTCTACACGCGGTTCCGCGCCGGCTTCGTCTCGGGTCCCGTTCCGGAGCTGGTCGCCTCCGACGGTCCGGAGGTGGTGGATGCTCCGCGTGCCCGCGAGCTCCCCGCATACGACGTCGTCTCGTCCGGCGCCGAAGAGTCCGAGATCGAACTGCCGACCGAGCCGGATCGCCCCGCCACGGGCCGCACCCTCGTGCAGGTCGCCGCATCGCGGCTCGCGCAGGGCGTCGAGCGCACGCGTCCGGTGTGGCTGTCGCCGCTCCCGCCCCGGGTCACGCTCGGCAGCGTGCTCTCCCGCGCCGACGAGCATCGCACCCTGCGGGCGCCGATCGGCGTGATCGACGAGCCCGCGCGACAGCGCCAGGAGCCCTGGCACCTCGATCTCTCGCGCAGCGGCGGGCACGTCGCGGTCACCGGCGCTCCGCAGTCGGGTCGATCGACGTTCCTGCGCACGCTGGCGGCATCCCTCGCGCTCACCCACACGCCCCGCGAGGTGAGCATCTACGGCATGGACCTCACCGGCGGGGGGCTGTCACGGCTGGAGCACTTCCCGCACGTCGGCGGCATCGCCACGCGCGGCCACCGCGAACGCCTCCAGCGGCTCGTCGAGGAGCTCACAGCGATGGTCGCAGTGCGCGAACACGTCTTCCGCGATCACGGCCTCGATTCGCTGGCGGAGATGCGCGCCGCCCATGCCGCCGGGCGCCTGCCGCAGCTCCCCTCGGCCGATGTCGTGCTGCTGATCGACGGGTTCGGCGCGCTGAGAGGCGACTTCGAAGACCTCGACGGCGCCGTCTCGCAGCTGCTGGAGCGCGGCGGAAGCTTCGGCATCCACGTGGTCGTCGCCCTGACCCGATTCAACGAGCTGCGGATGAACGCGCAGAGCCTCGTGGGCACGCGTCTCGAGCTGCGGCTGAACGACCCGGCCGACTCGCAGATCGCGCGCAAGCTCTCCGCGACCCTCCGCGCCGACGAACCCGGTCGCATCCTCACCGACGACAAGCTGCTCGCCCAGGTGGCGCTGCCACTGCTCGACGACGTCGACGCCGCCGACGTCGGCGAGGCGCTGGAGGCGCTCGCTCGTCGCAGCGCGGCCGAGTGGGGCGGGCCCGGGGCCGCGCCCATCCGCCTGCTGCCCGACGATCTCGCCCCCGCCGAGCTGCCCGACGCCTTCGCCGAACCCGACGCGATCCCGGTCGGGCTGCGGCAGGACACGATGGAGCCGGAGCTGCTGGAGCTGGGCGCGACCGATCCGCATCTGCTCGTGCTCGGCGACAGTCGCTGCGGCAAGACGACGGTGCTGCGCGGGATCGTGCACGGGGCGATCGACCGTCACTCGCCGGAGGAGATCGTCGTCGCCCTCATGGACACCCGCGGGGAACTCGTCGACGATGTGCCCGACGCCTACCTCGGCGGGCATGCCAAGACGGGGCGCATGGCCCGGCAGCTGGCGGAGTCGATCGCGCAGGAGCTGGAGAAGCGTCAGGTCGAGGGGCCGGGCACCGGACCGCGCATCCTCGTGGTCGCCGACGACTTCGACGTGCTGGCCGCCGGCGGCGTCGAGCCGCTGCGGCCGTTGCTGCCGTATCTGGCGTCGGCGCGCGACCTGCGCCTGAACGTCGTCGTCAGCCGCCCGGTCGCGGGCGCGTCGCGGGCGATGTTCGACCTCGCCCTGCAGGGCATCCGCGACACCGGCGGCACGACACTCGTCATGTCGGGCGATCGGGCCGAGGGGCAGCTGCTGCCCAAGCTCTACGCCGAGCCGATGATCGCCGGCCGTGGGCGCATCGCGCGCCGCGGCCGCCACGCCGCCCTCGTGCAGGTGGCGCACTTCGCGCCGACACCGGCGGATGCCGCTCCCGCGCCGACGCCGACCCAGAAGCCGTCTCCCACCGAGACACCGCCACCCACCGATGCGCCGCCGCTGCGCCGCCGCCGACGGGAGCAGCCGGATGCCTCGTAGCTCGACACTCGTCTCTCCGGAGCCGGTCGGGGCGGACGCCGTCGCTCGCGCCGTCGCCATCGTGCGCGACCGCCTCGGCGCCACCGGGGAATCGCCGGACTTCGTGCTGCAGCCGCTCGATGCCGGTGCGGCGCTGACGGTCTCCGCCGACGGCGACCTCGTCCTCACCGTGCTGCGCCCCCGACCGCTCGCCGGCCTCGCCGAGGCGCGACGCCTGCGGCCAGGGTGGAAGCTCGACGCGCTGCCGACGCCGGCGTTCTGGACCGACGCCTACACCCCGTGGACGCCGGGCGGCCTCATCGGCATCGCCGTGCTCGACACCCTCGCCGAATCGCTCGGCGCGCGCATCGACCACGATCCCCTGCTCTGAGGCTGGGACAACAGACGGGCGCGCGCGTCATCGCGTCGGGCTCACCTCGATCACGTGTCCCACGACTGCTGTCTGACCCGGGAGATCAATCACGTCGTCGACGAGCCACTCGATCCCCCGAGCGAGAAGAAGGATCCCCGAATCTCCCTGCTGACGCGGCGGCTGGAAAAGAGCCGGTATCCCTGGAGGCACGCGCAACCTGACCACCGATCGCACCCCGGGGACCGTCCGGTCCACCGGCAGAAGCCGAGCCGTGAGATAACCCGACTCGCGGATGCTCTGCCCCGGGGAGAAGCGCTCATCTCCCCTGTCCGTCAACGTCACGACGATCGCCTCCGGCGTCGGCTTCCGCGCCAGAGCATCGTCCAGCTGCGCGACCCGATCGCGGATGGGTGGTGTCATCGGCGCTTTCCCGCTGAGAGCGGCGTCGATCTCGTCACGCGAAGGTGACGCCGAGCGCACTCTGCGTGACGATGACGTGCTCTCCGGATTGACGAAGCGTTCCAGATCCGCCTTCGAGGGGTACTCCTCAAGGGTGGGAGAGACTCTTCCGGCGGGTGCAGGCCCTTCGACGCCGAGGAGCCCTTCGATGGCTGCAGAGGCGGGCACTCCCCGTTGCTTGAGGTCGCGCAGCCTCGTGAGCCAGTAGCCCGACCCCTCGGGCTGGAAGTCTCCGGCACGCGTGGCGACGAGGCCGGCGGAGTCATCATCATCCACCCCGAGGTAGAGATACCCGACCGTCGCCCCATCACGAACGACAGCAGCAGCCTTCACCGCCCCCGCCGGGGCGGCGTTGTACCGGGGCGGACCTGCGACCGCCCGGCCCTGCACGTCGTCGACGTCCATCACTTCGCCACGCTTCCGAACACATGCCATTGTCCATCACGGAAGACCGTGTCTTCGGCCGTCCAACGGAGGTCGCGTCCGAGAAGGAGCTCCCGCTCAGTCGCCCCGAAATCAGAAACGGCTTCGACCCACAGAGCCGGCGTGCCCTCTGGCACACGGAGATGAAGCACCGCGTCCTGCCCGCTGAAAGCATCTGCAGCGTCCCCCAACGAGGTCGAGAGGTAGGCGCTCTCATCGAACGTCGTCCCCGCCGCATCCTGCGGAAGCACCGACCAGTGCGCCGTCCCCGTCCCCCGGGTCACGACGACGTCCTCGGTCAGCGGATGCGCCCGCATCGCCTCATCAATCCTGCTCACGTGTTGGGCGATCTCCTCGCTCATCGGCCCTCCACGGAGTGAGCCATTGATCTCGCGATAGGTGATGCCGGAGTCCCCGGGGACTTCGCGCGTGTAATCGTAGACGGCATCCGCGACATCCTCTGGCAGAGAGTCGGCGACTCCTGCCCATTCCGCTCGTCCGTACTCGATCGCCGCTGCGTCGTCGGCGAACGTGACCGCGCCCTCCGAGACGACTGCCATCGCTTGGGAATAGCGCTCGTCCGCCGAGAGATCGGGTGCGCCCGGATCGCCGGTATCGCTCAGGTGGTCGACGTCATCACCGGCCTGGGCCGCGTCACCGAACGCACCCTCGGGCAGCTCGACCCGTACGCCGGGGGCCTCCAGCACGGGCACACCGTCGTCGACGCGCGCCACGATCGCGTCCGGGTGGATGCCCAGCTCGTCGACGAGGGCGGTCATCGCCGTCTGGCCGGTGTCGGCGCGCAGCACGGCCGGCTGGCCGAGATCGTCGCCGAGGTCGACGACGTCGAGGCCGCTGAAGGTCGGTGAATCCAGTCGCGCCGCGAGGTCGCCGACGCCGGAGAAGGCGTGGCCGCCCACGCGCACCGCGCCGTTCACCGCCCATGCACCCGGGTCGATCAGATCGGTGAACCGCGCCATCTTCGACAGCACCGACGCCGCTGTGCCCGCGGTCTTGACACCCGCGACGGCGGCGCCGCCGGGAATGAGGATCGTGCCGACGTTGAAGACCGACTCACCGAGGGCCGTGCCGGGGTCATCCGCCCATTTGTCCCATGCGATGAGCGCCTTGCCGGTGTTCTTCGCGGTCTCATCCAGGCCGTCCTTGAACTCGGCGACCTCGTCCGGGAGGAATCCGTCGCCGCCGAACTGCCGCATCCCGTCATCGACCGCGAACAGGACGTTCAGCGGCGGCGTCGCCGCGATCACCCCGCTCAGGGCGAGCGAACCGAGACTCCCCCACGCCGCACCGTAGGCGTCCCCGGAGAAGAAGTCGCCCGTCGACGGGTCGTAGCCGAGCACGAGCGTGCCGAGGCCCTCGACGGTTCCCCACACGCCGCCGACGGCGATGCCCTCCCACAGGAAGTCTTTGAAGACGACGTTGACGGTCGCCTCGCCGCACCCCTCGGTGCGCTCCACCTCGGCGCCCCACGGCATCTCGGTGCCGGCCGGGATCTCGTCGATGCCGTAGGCGAGAGCGTCATCCTCGCTCGTGGCCGCCCGCAGCGGCGCGGCACAGTACAGCGCGCGGATCGCATTCGCGCACGTGCGCTCGGCCTCCCACAGGAGCACCTGCTGCGCATTGACCCGTGCGATCAGATCGTTGTTGCGGTCGACGTACTCCTGCACCTCATGCCACTCCTTCGTGACGGTGCGGTACTGGGAGACCTCCGTCGCGGTGGCGGTGCCGCCCGTCGACGACGACGAGTACGCGCCGTACGCGTTCCACGACCCCTGGTAGCCCTGCGTGCTCACCCAGGCCGGGTTCAGCTCGCGCACGCTCACGCCACCGGAGATCTCGGCGACGAACGTCTGCGCCTCCAGGCGCAGCGCATCCAACTCCGCCTTGATCGGGCGCACGTCGGCGGCGAACGCGGTGAGCGCACCGCCGACCGTCTCGATGCCGTCGCCGGATGCGGTCGCCTGGCTCGAGACCGGATCCATCAGCCCGAGCAGGGTCGCCGACTCGGGGGCCTCGTAGACGCCTGCCATGCGCTGCCACGACAGCTGCACCTGCGAGCCGGTGTCGCGCACGGTGCCCGCGAGCGAGGTGACCGTCGCCGCGTTGGTCTCGATCGCCTCAGGATCCAGATCTCTGCCCGGGATCTGTTCCGGGTCGATCGCCGCCGGCATCAGTCGGCCCCGAGCGGCAGGGAGGCGGGCGTGATCGCGGCGACGCTCGCTGCCTGCGCGTCGGCGGCCATCGCGAGGTCTCCGGTGACGTACGCCTCGGTCGCTGACACGACACCGCTGGTGGCGGCGCCGATGCGGGCGCTCATGCCCTGGATACGGGGCGACTCGACGGTGTCGAAGTAGGACTGCACGGCCTCGGCGATCGCGCCGGACTGCGTGGCCGTGACGGCGGCGCCGAGGGGCGCGCCGAGCGCGTTCAACGCCTCGCCGAGGGCTTCGGCGTGCGGGTTCACGGCGGTGAGGACTCCGGCGACGCCGGACGGGTCGATGCTCCAGGTGGTCACGTGCGTGACGACCCGGTCAGCCGATGGATTCGACGGCCGCGCGCGCCTTGCGCAGCGCTTCCTGCGCCGTCTCGTCGTTGCGCTCGAGCGACGTGCGCAGCGTGGTGATGATCGTGCGCACCTCGCCGGCGGCCGCCTTCCACCGCTGCTCCTTGGCGCGGTAGTCCTCGGACACGCCCTCGGCGGTGTAGTCGGCCATCGCGGCGGCCACGTCGCGGTCGTGCTGATCGATGACCGCCTCGAGCTGCGCGGCGACGCGGTTGAAGTTGTCCTGCGCGTTCTGCGAGGCCGCGATGTCGTAGTCGCGGCGGTCGTTCTGATTCACCATGATGCCGCCCCTCACCGTCCGCCGAAGCGTGCGGCATCGAACGAGGCGCCGCCTTCGAGGCTCGACGTGCTGTCGATCATGGCGCCCTCCCCCTCGAGGAAGGACCGGTTCATGCCGCCGATGCCGCCGAGCACACCGTCGAGGGATGCCTTCAGCTCGGCCGAGATCACATCGGTGCGCGACTTGAAGCGGTCGAAGGCCGCGCGGCCCGCTCCCTGGAATCGCCCCTCGAGCGGCTCTGCCGCCTCGAAGAGCTGGCGCACCAGCACCTGCAGATCGTCACTCGATCCCGACGTGGACTTCGTCAGCACCCCGAGGGTGTCTGCTCCCATCGCGAACTTCATGTCGCCCCCGACCTCTCGTTCCGTCCGACCCAACTCGGACGCATCCGAAAACAACGATACGAAAATACCCGCCGATACGGAGCCCGAAGACCAGATGAAAGAAGTCTCACGCCGCGACGGCCGCTGTCACACTGTGTTCAGTCACCGAGGAGCGGCCTGACTGCCGCGTTGACGCGAGGGAGGTCGACGTTGATCGTCGCCCACACCGCGTCGTAATCCGTCGCCTCATAGTGGTGCGCCAGCCGATCGCGCATGCGCTTGATGCTCGACCAGGGGACCTGCGGGTTCGCGAGGATCGTCTCGTCGCTCAACCGTGCAACGTTCTCACCGATCTTGATGATGATCGACTCGGCCGCGAGGCCCGGCGTATTCAGATCGTCCGAGCGGTACCAATCGCGGCCTCGCGCGGCGAGTCGAGCGCCGTCATCGCACAATCGCACAATCGCACGTAGCGCCCGCCGGTCCCGTTCCTTCACGCCGCCACGGCTGACCGGAGGATCGGATGATCGAGGGGAAGCGCGCCGTCAGTGACGACATCGACAGGAACGCCGAGCATCTCTTCAGCGGCGATCGTGAACTCGGCGATCGCCAACAGCCCGACGGAGGACGACCGCGTGACGAGGAGATCGAGATCACTTTCCGTCGTGTCTGTGCCGTTGATGGCGGATCCGAAGACGCGAACGTTGCTCAGTCCGTAGTCCGCGGCGAGGTCCTTGATTCTCTCGCGGTTCTGCTCGAGCGCTTCATGGGGCAAGGGGCGCATGGCGGCCTGCAGACGTTCGAGCATGGCCGCCGACGGCTTCCGGCGGCCGGACTCGTAGGCGGCGATATTGGGTTGCGCCACACCGGTGCGCGTGGCGAGCTGTGCCTGGCTGAGCCCCGCTCGCTCGCGCCGGTCCCGCAATGCCTCACCCATATCGCCATGATATCGCCCCATCGAATGGTGCGGAAGGGAGCTCGGACGATCTGGCCCGGCGCCCGAGGCCGCTGTCACACTGTGTTCATGGACCTTCGCATCACCGACGACGCGGACGCCGACCGGCTGCTCTCCGACGACCCGCTCGCCCTCCTCATCGGGATGCTGCTCGATCAGCAGGTGGCCATGGAAGTCGCTTTCGCGGGTCCGCTGAAGATCCAGCAGCGCCTCGGCACGACGGACGCGGCGGCACTGGCCGCCGTGGATCCGGACGACTTCGCCGCGGCCTTCTCACAGCCGCCCGCGGTGCACCGCTTCCCGGGGTCGATGGCCGGACGCGTGCAGGCGCTCTGCCGCACCATCGCCGACGACTGGGGAGGCGACGCCGCAGCACTGTGGACGCAGGACGACCCCGACGGCGCGACGGTGCTGAAGCGCCTGAAGGCCCTCCCGGGCTTCGGCGACCAGAAGGCGAAGATCTTCCTCGCCCTTCTCGGCAAGCAGTACGGCTACGACGGCGCCGGCTGGCGTGAGGCCGCAGGATCCTACGGCGAGGAGGGCTCCTATCGCAGCGTCGCCGACATCACATCCCCCGAGTCGCTGACGAAGGTGCGGGAGTACAAGCGCGCGATGAAGGCGGAGGCGAAGACGTGAAGAAGACCGGCGGAAGCGTGGCGGCGTTCATCGCGGAGGTCGCCCCGACGAAGCGGCAGCGCGACGCGCACGCCCTCGTCGACATGATGCGCGAGATCAGCGGACGCGAACCCGAGCTGTGGGGCACGATCGTCGGATTCGGCAGCTGCCACTACCGCTACCCCACCGGCAACGAGGGCGACATGCCCGTCATGGCCTTCGCTCCGCGGAAGGCCGCCTCGACGATCTACCTCGACTCGATCGAGGCTCACGAGCAGGCCCTCGCCGATCTCGGCCCGCACACCAGCGGCGTCGGCTGCCTCTACATCAAAGACCTCGAGCAGATCGATGACGCCGTGCTGCGCGGCATCCTGGAACGCTCGCTCGCCTACACCGAGGGCGGCGGCGGCGAGTACGCGCAGATCACCGTCATCGACTGACGCGAACCCCGCCGGTCAGGCGCCGCGGAGGCGCTCGGCGAGGTAGGCGTCGAGCTGGTCGAGCGCGACGCGCTCCTGCGCCATCGTGTCGCGGTCGCGCACCGTGACGGCGCGGTCGTCGAGCGAGTCGAAGTCGACCGTCACGCACAGCGGCGTGCCGATCTCGTCCTGGCGACGATAACGGCGACCGATCGCGCCGGCGTCGTCGAAGTCGGTGTTCCAGCCGTGGCCGCGCACGCGGTCGGCGACCTCACGGGCCAGCGGCGACAGCTTCTCGTTGCGCGACAGCGGCAGCACCGCGACCTTCACCGGCGCCAGGCGCGGGTCGAGTCCCAGCACCGTGCGGGTGTCGGTGCCGCCCTTGGCGTTCGGCGCCTCCTCCTCGCGGTAGGCGTCGACGAGGAACGCCATCATCGCGCGGGTGAGGCCGAACGACGGCTCGATGACATACGGGATGTACTTCTCACCCGAGGCCTGGTCGAAGAACGTCAGGCTCTGCCCCGACGCCTCGGTGTGGCTCTTCAGGTCGTAGTCGGTGCGGTTGGCGACACCCATCAGCTCGCCCCACTCCTTGCCGGGGAAGCCGAAGCGGTACTCGACGTCGATCGTGCCGGCGGAGTAGTGCGCGCGATCCTCCTCGGGCACGTCGAACCGGCGCATGTTGTCGGCGCTCACGCCGAGGTCGATGAACCAGTTCCAGCAGGCCTCGACCCAGTGGTCGAACCACTCGCCGGCCTCGTCGGGCGCGGTGAAGAACTCGATCTCCATCTGCTCGAACTCGCGGGTGCGGAAGATGAAGTTGCCCGGCGTGATCTCGTTGCGGAACGCCTTGCCGACCTGGCCGATGCCGAACGGCGGCTTCTTGCGGCTGGCGGTGAGCACGTTGGAGAAGTTCACGAAGATGCCCTGCGCCGTCTCGGGGCGCAGGAAGTGCAGGCCCGACTCGTCGTCGACGACCCCGAGGTAGGTCTTGACCAGGCCGGAGAACGCCTTGGGCTCGGTGTAGCGCCCCTTGGTGCCGCAGTTCGGGCACGGCACGTCGGCGAGGCCGTTCTCGGCGGGGCGCCCCTTGCGTGCCTCGAAGTCCTCGATGAGATTGTCGGCGCGGAAGCGCTTGTGGCACTGCAGGCACTCGACCAGGGGGTCGGTGAAGGTCGCCACGTGACCGGATGCCTCCCACACGCGCTTGGGGAGGATGATCGAGGAGTCCAGCCCCACCATGTCGCCGCGGCCGCGCACGAAGGTCTGCCACCACTGGCGGCGGATGTTCTCCTTCAGCTCCGTGCCGAGGGGACCGTAGTCCCATGCCGACCGCGACCCGCCGTAGATCTCACCCGCTTGGAACACGAACCCGCGATGACGGGCGAGGGCGATGACTTTGTCGAGACGGGACTGCTCGGCCACGGTGGCTCCAATGGTCGTTCTGGGGGTGTGTGCGCCGATCGCGCGGAACCGGCGACGCCGGCATCCCCCGATTCTAATGAGCGGATGCCGACCGCACCGTCGCGCTCACTCGCGGGCGGGCGCGTACCGGCCGAGCACGATGTCGACGAGGCGTTCGGCTTCGCCGTCGTCGGCGTCGGAGCGTGCGACGATCCGCAGCACGATCGCACCGATGAGAAGCTCCACGATCGACGCGATGGGCGCCTCCGCGGGAAGCTCCCCGTCGGACACCCCCTGCTCGAGTCGTCGCACGAGGTCGGCATCGGCGCCGAGGTTGTCGCGCACCCGCTCGCCGATGGCGGGGTTGATCGTGCCGGCCGCGACGAGCGACTTCAGCATCTCGTCGTGCTCCGGGTCGTCGACGAACGCCAGCACCGTGCGCATCCACCGTGCGAGGTCGTCGCGCAGCGTGCCGTCGAAGCGGGGCACCACCTGCTCGGGCATGAGCATGCCCTCGATGAGCGCCTCGGCGACCAGGTCGCTCTTGGTCGGCCACCACCGGTAGATCGTCTGCTTGCCGACGCCCGCCTCGGCGGCGATGCCCTCGATGCTCAGCTGCCCGAAGCCCTTCTCCAGGAACAGCCGCGCCGTCGCGCGGAGGATCGCCAGCCGCGCCGCCTCACTGCGGGGCGCACCACCTCGTCGGTCTGTCACGGTCATCCTCGATTCAGGTTACGAGACGGTTCGTATCGTACGCTGTCGTCGCTCCCGATCGCATCCGCCACGAAAGGTGATCATGGCAGAACTGCTGTACCGGCTCGGCAAGGCCTCCGCGAAGCGCGCGTGGATCGTGATCGTCGCGTGGGCGGCGGTCCTGGGGCTCGCCGGCGGCGCGTTCGCCGTCGGCTTCGGCACCCTCGCGACGAGCTTCGACGTGCCCGGCACCGCATCGGGCGAGGTGATCGACGAGCTGGCCGAGGAGCTGCCGGACTATGCCGGCGCATCGGGTCAGGTCGTCTACCACGCCGAGGACGGCGAGGCCCTCACCGCCGACCAGCAGGCCGACATCGCCGCCGTCGCCGAGGGGCTCTCCGACCTTCCCGACGTCGCGCAGGTCGTCGATCCCTTCGAGACCGAGCAGGAGCGCGCGGACCGCGAACAGGAGATCGTCGACGGTCGCGCCGAGATCGAGGACGGCCAGGAGCAGCTCGACGCCGGCCAGGAGCAGCTGGATGCCGCGCTCGACGACCTCGAAGCCGGGCAGGAGCAGCTCGACGCCGGGCAGGAGCAGCTCGACGCCGCTCGCGAACAGGCCGAAGCCGCCGGCGCACCCGCCGAGCAGATCGCCGCGCTCGATGCGCAGCAGGCCGAGCTCGACGCCCAGCAGGAGCAGCTCGACGCGGCCCGCGAGGAGATCGCCGCGCAGCAGGCCGAGCTCGACGAGGGTCGCGCCGATCTCGTCGAGGGCGCGGAGCAGCTCGAGCTCGGCGCCGATCTGCTCGCGCTCTCGGACGGCATCCGCGTCGTGTCCGAGGACGGCACGACCGCGCTGGTGAACGTCTCGTTCGACGTGCCGCTGCTGGAGCTCGACGCCGCATCGAAGGAGGCCGTGATCTCCTACGTCGAGGCGAATCCGATCGAGGGCGTCGAGTACGCCTTCTCGTCGACCCTCGCCCAGTCGGTTCCGAACCTGATCGGCGTCGGAGAGATCGCGGGCCTCGCGATCGCCGCGGTCGTGCTGCTGGTCATGCTCGGCACGGTCATCGCCGCAGCGCTGCCCATCGTCACCGCTCTCGTCGGCGTGGGCATCGCGGTGCTCGCCGCCCTGTCCCTGTCCGGCGTGCTGGACATGTCGAGCGTCACGCCGGTGCTCGGCATCATGCTCGGGCTGGCGGTCGGCATCGACTACTCGCTGTTCATCATCAACCGCCACCGCAAACAGCTGCTCGAGGGCGCGGAGATGCGCGAATCCATCGGACTCGCCAACGGCACCGCCGGAAACGCGGTCACCTTCGCCGGCTCCACCGTCATCATCGCGCTGCTGGCGCTGAACATCACCGGCATCCCCTTCCTCGGGCTCATGGGAACCGTCGGCGCGTTCGCTGTGCTCATCGCCGTGCTGATCGCCGTCACGCTCACGCCCGCGCTGCTCGGGCTCATCGGTCCCCGCGTGCTGAACCGGCGCGCCCGGGCGAAGGTCGGCTCCGTCCACCACGAGGATTCCGGCGCCGCCCCCATGGGCACGTGGCGAGCCGTGCTCACGGCGGCCGGTGCGATCATCGCGCTGCTGGTGATCGCCATCCCGGCCCTGTCGATGCGCGTCGGGCTGCCCGACGGCTCGAGCGAGCCCGAAGAGTCGTACGCCTACCAGGCGTACACGCTCACCGAGGAGGCGTTCGGCGCCGGCGTCAACGGCACGCTGCTCGTATCGGCGACGCTGCCCGGCGACCTCGACAACACGGCCGAGCTGCAGGCGCAGCTCGACATCGCCACCGCCCTGTCCGACCTCGACGGCGTCGTCGCCGTCGCACCGATCGCCGTATCGGATGACGGCACCCTGGCGGCGTTCCAGGTGGTGCCCGAAGACGGGCCGAGCTCGGTGTCGACCGAGGAGCTCGTGCGCGACCTGCGCACCCTGCCCCCCGTCGACGGCGAATACGCACTCGGCGTGGCCGGCCAGGCCGCCATCAACATCGACATCTCCGAGAACCTCGCCGCGGTGCTGCCGCTGTACATCGCGGTCGTCGTCGGACTGTCCCTGATCATCATGATCGTGGTGTTCCGGTCGCTGCTCGTGCCGATCATCGCGACGGGCGGGTTCATCCTGTCGCTGTTCGCCACCTACGGCGCGACCGTCGCGGTGTTCCAGTGGGGCTGGGGCGCCGACATCATCGGCCTGCACGCGACCGGCCCCATCCTGAGCTTCCTGCCGGTGCTGCTCGTGGGCATCCTCTTCGGCCTCGCCATGGACTACCAGCTGTTCCTGTCCTCCGGCATGCGGGAGGCGTTCGTCCACGGCGCCCCTGCCCGCCTCGCCGTGATGCGGGGGCTTCGCGCCGGCCGCGCCGTGGTCACGGCGGCGGGCCTGATCATGGTCTCGGTGTTCGGCGGGTTCATCTTCGCCGAGTCGACCATGATCCGCTCGATCGGGTTCGGTCTCGCCTTCGGTGTGCTACTCGACGCCTTCGTCGTGCGAATGCTGCTCATGCCCGCGCTCATGCACCTGCTCGGCCGCTCGGCCTGGTGGCTGCCCCGATGGCTCGACCGGATCATCCCGAACGTCGACGTCGAGGGCGCCAAGCTCGAGCGCGCCCACCACGCCCCCTGGGCCGACGGTGACGAACCGGCCGGCGACGAGCCGCTGACACGGCGCGAGGCCCGCGAGCGCGGCGAGCTCTGACACCTTCGCCGTCGACAACACAGGAGATCCGCGCGCCATGGGCTCGTCACGGCGCCTGACGCGCCGTCCGGCCCGCGAATCTCCTGTGTTGTTCACGCCGCTCACGGCCGCCGGCGGGGTCAGCTTTCGCTGAACCCGCACCAGTCGGCGACCCACGTGAGGATGCGGCCGCGCAGCGCGTCGCCGACGAAGAGCTCGACCTCGCCGGACTCCCCTGCCACCGAGACCCGCACATCGAAGATCGTGCCGCGTTTGTCCTCTTGCACCGCGTGAGCGTCGCAGCGGGTGGGGACGACCGGCAGGTCGAGGGTCGTGGGTTCCTTCCCCGGCTGCACGAGCACCCCGATCGGGAGCACGCCGTCGATGGTGGCGTCGCCGAAGGTGAGCAGGTTGGTCTGCTGGACCGCGGTCACTTCCGCCTCGCCGTCGCCCACCGCAACGATCTCCATGTGCAACAGCGCCGGTTCGCCCGAGGGTGACGGCGAGAACCCCGTGAACGCGATGTCGGCCGCGGCGGCGAGCGCCTCGGCCCGGCACTCCCGGTCGTGGAGGGGACCGGCGAACCCGAGCGGATCCGCGATCGGAAGAGTGACGCCGCGAGAGGTGCCGTCGGCGATGAGCTCGAGGCGCACCGACGGATCCGCACTCGATGCGATATCGCACGTGACCGCAGGCAGCTGCACCCGGATGTCGATGGATCCCCCGGCGGGAACAGTGCTCCCCCGGTCCACGAGCCGGACCGCATCCGCCACGAACCGCGGATCGACGACGGCGACCTCACCGATCCGCACGGCTGCCCCGGAGAGGTTCTCCACTCGCACCTGCGCGTGCCGCTCCGCCACGTCCGCGCGCAGCTGGATCAGGGCCGCCCGCAGCTCCGGCTCGCCGCTCCCGCCGGATCCGTCCGTCGGGCCGCCGGCGCACCCCGTCAGCACCGCGAGCGCGAACGCCGCGACCAGCGCGCGTCGCCTCACACGCATCCGCGCCGCCCCTCGCATGCGCTCACGCTACGCCCGCCGCTCCCTCCTCGGGAGGACATCGCCGTTCCAGAGGATCCTGCTCGCGAATCCGTCCTCTCGGGGAGGGAAATCCTCTCGAAGCGGCGGGAAGAGGGCGGCGGGACGGGCCCGGGTCAGGGGCGGATGACGGCCTTCTCGACGGTGAACGCGTCGAGAGCATCGGGGTCGATATCGACACCGAGGCCCGGTCCGGTCGGCACGCGCACGTGCCCGTCGTCGAGCACGGCGGGTTCGGTCACGATGTCGCGGGCGTAGAACCGGTCAGCGGCGGAGACGTCGCCGGGAAGGGTGAAGCCCGGCAGAGCGGCGAGCGCGGCGTTCGCCGCCCGGCCGATGCCGGTCTCGAGCATGCCGCCGCACCACACCGGCACGTCGGCGTCGCGGCACAGGTCGTGGATGGCGATCGCCTCGAGATAGCCGCCGACGCGCCCGGCCTTGATGTTCACGATCGCGGCCGACCCGAGCGCGAGCGCGTCGGCGGCGGCCTTGCGCGAGGTGATGGACTCGTCGAGGCAGACCGGCGTCGACAGGCTGCCGGCGAGGGTGGCGTGGTCCACCAGGTCGTCCTCCTGCAGCGGCTGCTCGATGAGCAGCAGGTCGAACCGGTCGAGCTGCGCGAGGGTGTCCGTGTCGGCCAGGGTGTAGGCCGAGTTGGCGTCGACCTGCAGGGGGATCGAGCCGAACGCCTCGCGCACCGCGGCGGTGTCGTCGATGTCGCGACCGGGTTTGATCTTGATCTTGATGCGCACGTAGCCGTCGTCGAGGTATCCGCGAACGGTCTCGACGAGGGCGGCGGGATCGCGCTGAATGCCGACCGACACCCCGGAGGGCACCCGGTCGGCGACCGCACCGGCGTAGGACCCGAAGGAACGCCCCTCCCCGCGCAGGGCGGCGTCGAGCACGGCGAGCTCGAGCCCCGCCTTGGCCATCCGGTGCCCGACGAAGGGCTCGAGCACGCTCGCGACCCGCTCCGGCGCGATGGTTCGCTCGGCCAGCAGCGCCGGGATGAGGAAGCGCGTGGTGACGTCCCACGCGCCCTGGGTGTACTCGCTCGAGTACAGCGGCGCCTGCTGCGTGACGATCTCACCCCATCCCTCGAGCCCGTCGGCGAGAGCTCGCACGACGATCACCTCGCGAACCGTCTCGGTGCCGAACGACGTCGTGAACGGCGAGACGAGCGGGATGTGCAGCACACGCAGTTCGAATCCGTCGAGGTCGATGGATGCTGCGGGGCGGGTGACCGACATCCCCCCACGTTAGCGAGGTACCGCGCACGGTCGCCGAGCGTTCGGCGTCTAACGCCAGGCAGGAAGCCTGTAAAGCCCCTCTCCCGCGTCGGACTCGGGTCGTAGCGTCGGCATCATGCAGACGACATTCCATCCTCGACGCGCGATCGTGACCGGCTCGGACTCGGGCATCGGCGCGGCCACGGCGCTCGCGCTCGCCGACGCGGGTCTCGACGTCGTCGTGACCTGGCACAGCGACCAGGACGGTGCGGAGGAGACCGCGCAGGGCGTGCGGGATCGCGGCCGCCGCGCGCATGTGCGGCAGTTCGACGCGACCGATCTCGACCGGGTGGAAGCCGACATCGACAGCATGGCCGACGAGCTCGGCGGCCTCGACGTCTTCGTGAACAACTCCGGCGGCGGCAACGGGGGTCCGTTCCTCGATCTCGACCGGTCGACGTGGCGCAGCATCGTGTCACTCAACCTCGACGGAGCGTTCCTCGCCCTGCAGGCGGCTGCCCGGAGGATGGCGACGCAGCGCACCGGCGGCCGTCTCATCGCCGTCACGAGCGTGCACGAGCATCAGCCGCGCGTGGAGTCGGCCCCGTATGTCGCCGCCAAGCACGGCCTCGGCGGCCTGCTGAAGGTCATGGCGCAGGAGCTCGGTGCGCACGGGATCACCGCGAACGCCGTCGCACCCGGCGAGATCGCCACGCCGATCAACGACATGGAGGCCGGCGACGCCGAGCAGACCCACCGTGCCGGCATTCCGCTGGCTCGGCCGGGTGCGCCCGAGGAGGTCGCCGCGGTGGTCGCCTTCCTCGCCTCGCCGGCCTCGAGCTATGTGACGGGCGCGAGCTGGGTGGTCGACGGTGGGATGCTTCAGATGGGACCGCAGGCCGGCTCCCACCTGAACAGCGACGAATGGAGGATCTGATGTCGGGAGCGGACGAGATGACCCCCGAGGAGAAGCGGCACGACCAGCTGACGTCGGCGCCGGCGGCCACGGAAGACGACGCGGCTCCGCGGATCGACGTCACCGAGCACGACGGCATCACGCGAATCGACGTGCGCGACGACGCCGAGGTGCGGCCCGGGGGCCCGCAGATCCCGGAAGAAGACTGACCCGGCCCCTCGCCCCGCCAGCCGGGCGCGTGCCGGTCAAGGACGCACGAGGAGGTAGCCGCGGGCGTCGTCGAATCCGCCGATGACGAGCCCGTCGGCCAGATGCGCCAGCAGCTGCTCGCGCACCCGGAGACGCCAGGCGCTCGCGGCCATGGGGTCGCTGCGGCGGAGCGTCTCGATGTCGGCGGGCACCTCCACGGCGGCGGCGACCCGGTCATCGGGCGGAGTGAGGGCGGGAGCCGAGGCGATCGCCCACGCGACGAGGATGCGGTCCGTCTCGTCGCCGCGGTTGACGCCGTCATCCATCGCGCCGTAGTGGTTCACCAGGTACTCGACGGCGCGCACGCCGAGAACTCGGAAGTTGAAATGGGCGTTGCGGCGCACGAGCGGATCGAAGGTCCAGGTGATCGTGCCGACATCGCGGGCGAGCGCCCATTCGCGCTGGTGCTGCTTCAGCAGCCGGCCGACGCCCCGCCCCTGGTGCTCCGGCAGAACGCCGGTGATGTGGGAGTGCATCGTGCGCTCGGGGGGTGCTCCGAAGAAAGCCACCGAGGCGCCGACCATCTCGGCTTCGCGCCAGATGCCCACGGTGTACGACCCGGCATGGGCCATCGCGCGCAGCAGCTGCGGCGGCATCGCGGCGCGATCGCCGCCCCACACGCGCGCGAGCACGTCACTAGCGACGACCGCGTCGTCCACGGTCGCCAGTGGCCGGATCTCGAGTCCGGCCGACGTCTCCCCGTGCTCCGCGATCATGCCGCCCACGATACGCGGGCGGCAAGGCGCTCACTGCGGTGAGCGCCCGGTCTCCTGCTGCAGCCGATCGATCTGCTCCGAGGCCTCGGCCTTGCTGATGTCAGCGGGAATCTCCTCGCCCGCCTCACGCGCCAACGTGTCGAGGTAGCTGCGCTGGGGAGCGGTCATCGGCTCGTCGCCGGTGACCCACGTCGACGGGTCCTTCTCGGCGGCGGCGTCGCCGTCGTCGGTGGCGCCGAGCATCTCACGGTCATCATTCGCCTGTGCCATGGGTCGATGCTAAGCACCGGTCCCGACACCGGGGCGGGGGTTGACGTGCCGGCTCAGCGCGGGTCCGTCGTCGTGACGTGCTCGGCGAACAGGCCCGGCCAGGCCATGATCCCGTAGGGCGTCCTCGCGATGACCAGCCGCGCGTCGGGCAGCAGCTTCTTCAAGCGCTTCGCGGTGGAGACCGGATGCGCCGCATCCCCCGTCCAGGCGAGGATCAGCGTCGGCGTCGTGATGCGCGACACCGCCTTCTCGCTCGGGAAGTCGGTGCTCGCCGCGCCGCGCAGCACCGTGGGAAGCAGGTCCTCGGGCACGGTCGGCGTCGTCGAGGGTGCATCCGACAGCGCCGGAGGCACGGGCGCGGTGTGGTTGGCGTGGAAGACCCCGAGGCCCTCCTTCTCGATGAGCGCCGCATTCGCGCGGTAGAGCTGCGTCTGCGCCGACCGGGTCTCCCACGCGGTCGGCGGCACGACCAGGGTGAGACTGGCGAACCGCTCGGGATGCTTCTTCGCGGCGTGCAGCAGTGTCGCCGAGCCCATCGACGGTCCGACCGCGTGCACGGGCTCTCCCGGCGCGACGTGGTCGAGCAGGGCCAGGAGGTCTTTGGCGAGGCGGTTCCACTGATACGACCTCGGATCGAGGTCGCCGGTGGATCCGCCGTGACCGCGGGCGTCGTAGCGCAGCACGCGGTGGCCGCGCAGGGAGCGGGCGAGATCGAGCCCGAGCTGGGCGTCACGGTCGCGGGATGACGTCAGGCCGTGCAGCTGCACCACGAGCGGGCCGGCCTCGCCGGTGATCTCGTAGTCGAGCGCAGCCCCATGCGGAACCTCGAGAGTGGGCACCGTTCCTCCATCTCCGGTGCGCCGTCGCCGGTTGTGACATGCCGTCTCGGGAACGAAACACCGGGCCTCTACACTACGGGCGATGCGGCTCACGAATATCGCGCAGGCCACGCTTCCGCCGGGAGCGGTGCACAGCTACGCCCTGCGCCCGGTCGGTCCCCGCGGCCGCGCTCTGCCGGTGTCGTTCGATCAGGGCCGTCACGTCGGCGCCGGCGACCGGCCGGGATCCTGGATGTCGATCGCGCTGCGTCTGCCGCCGGGGACCACGCGCGACGCACTCGCGGCCGCGTGGGAGCGCGCGGTCGACCGGCACGGCACGTTCCGCACGGTGTTCGGCCTCGACGACGCCGGCGAGCCCACGCTGCACGAGATCACGCTGGGCGACGGCGCCTGGGAAGAGCATCACGTTCCCGAGGGGATCGCGACCCGCGAAGTCGTGCGGGAGGTGTTCGACCTCGCCTGCCGCCCGCTCGCGGCGCCGTCCCACCGCCTGTGCGTGATCGAACCGGATGGCGCCGCCGACGATCCGCGCCCGTGCGTCGTCGTCGGCGCCGACCACGCCCACGTCGACATGTGGTCGCTCGTGGTGGTGGCGCGGGATGTCATCGCCTACCTCGACGCAGCTGCCGGGCAGGCGGGCGCCGACGACCTCCCGGACGCCCCGCCGTTCGCCGCGCACACCGCTGCGCTGGAAGATCGCGGTCCGGCACCCGAGAAGGTCGCGGCCCGATGGGCGGAGATCCTCGAGGTGTGCGGGGGCGAGATGCCGCGCTTCCCTCTCCCGGTCGGCGACCCGGCGCCCGGTGCCCTCCCGGTCGTCGAGGTGCGCGAGGTGCTGGATGCGATCGACTACGACGCGTTCGCCGGCGCGGCCAAGGCTGCGGGCACGTCCACGATCGGGCTGGCGATGTCGGCCCTGACCGAAGTGACCCGCCGCGTGGCGGACGCCCCGCTGCGGGCCGTGTTCCCCGTGCACAGCCGGCACGAGCCGCGCTGGCACGACTCCTCGGGCTGGTTCATCACCAACTCGGTGCTCGAATGCGTCGACGACGCACCCGCGGCGTGCGCGGCATCCGTCAAAGAGGCCATCACCCTGGGGTCGCATCCCCTCGCCCCGATCCTGGAGCCCTACGGCGGCATGAAGGTGCCGCGCGGCATGTTCGCCCTGTCGTGGCTGGACACCCGGCGCCTGCCGGTCGAGCTCGACGACGACCTCGACGCGCAGTACGTCTCCGCGGTCGCCGCGAGCGACGACGTCATGGTGTGGTTCGTCGTGAACCGCCGCGGCCTTCACCTGCGGTGCCGGTACCCCGACACCGACGAAGCGGTCGCTTCCGTCGGCGGTTGGCTCGATGCCGTCGCGGAGGGGTTTCTCGCACGCCTGCCCGACAGGACCGCACTCGTCGGCGAGGTGGGCTGACGCGGACCGGCACGCACGCGTCCAGGCGCGTCCCGTACCCTGGATGACCGGAACCACGCCGCGTTGCACCTCCCGCGCGCCCGCCCGGCTCGTTCGAGCCTTCCTGCCTTCCCGGAGATCCCATGGCCACCGCCGCGCGCGCCACCGCGTCCGACCGATACCGACCGCGCCCATCCGTCCTCGAGGCGCTGCGCAGTCCGCGCATCCTCACCAGGGAGGTGCTCGCCGGTCTCGTCGTCGCCCTCGCCCTGATCCCCGAGGCGATCTCGTTCTCGATCATCGCCGGGGTCGACCCGCGCGTGGGGCTGTTCTCGTCGTTCGTGATGGCCGTCGCCATCGCGTTCCTCGGCGGACGCCCCGCGATGATCACCGCCGCGACCGGTGCCGTCGCCCTCGTGATCGCCCCGGTCGCCCGCGAGTACGGCATGGACTACTTCCTCGCGACCGTGATCCTCGCCGGCGTCTTCCAGGTCGTCCTCGGCGCGGTGGGCGTCGCCAAGCTCATGCGCTTCATCCCCCGCAGCGTCATGGTCGGCTTCGTCAACGCTCTGGCGATCCTCATCTTCACCGCGCAGATTCCGCACCTGATCGACGTGCCTTGGCCGGTCTACCCGCTCGTGATCGCGGGACTGGTGATCATCGTCGGGATGCCGCGCCTGACCAAGGCGATCCCCGCACCCCTGGTCGCGATCGTCATCCTCACGATCATCACCGTCACCTTCGCCATCGCCGTCCCGACCGTGTCGGACCAGGGCGAGCTGCCCGACAGCCTGCCCGAGCTCATCATCCCGAACGTGCCGCTGACCGGTGAGACATTCGCGATCATCGCCCCCTACGCGCTCGCCATGGCCCTCGTCGGGCTCATGGAGTCGCTCATGACGGCCAAGCTCGTCGACGACATCACCGACACGCATTCCCACAAGACCCGCGAGGCTCTCGGCCAGGGCGCCGCGAACGTGCTGTCGGGCGTCTTCGGCGGCATGGGCGGGTGCGCGATGATCGGCCAGACGATGATCAACGTCAAGGCCTCCGGCGCCCGCACCCGCATCTCGACCTTCCTCGCGGGCGTGTTCCTGCTCATCCTCGTCGTGGGCCTCGGCGACATCGTGGGGCTCATCCCGATGGCGGCGCTCGTGGCCGTGATGGTCATGGTCTCGGTCGCGACCTTCGACTGGCACTCCATCCGCCCCGGCACCCTCAAGCGCATGCCCATCGGCGAGACGATCGTGATGGTCGCCACCGTCGCGGTCGTCGTGATCACCCACAACCTCGCCATCGGCGTGGTGCTGGGCGTCGTGGTGGCGATGGTGATCTTCGCCCGGCGCGTGTCGCACTTCACGTCGGTCACACGCACGGTGGACCGGGATGCGGAGGTGCCGACCGCGCACTACCGCGTCGACGGCGAGCTGTTCTTCGCCTCGTCGAACGACCTGACGACGCAGTTCGAGTACGCCGACGATCCCGACGACGTCGTCATCGACATGTCGCGCTCGCACGTCTGGGACGCCTCCACCGTCGCCGCCCTGGATGCGATCGTGACGAAGTACGAGAACCACGGCAAGCGTGTCGTGATCGAGGGCATGAACGAGTCGAGCTCGGCGATGCACGCGCGCCTGACCGGCAACCTCGGCGGCGAGGGCTGAGCGCCCGACCGTGAGCGGACAACAACACAGGAGATCTGCACGGCTCCCCGGCCGAGGAGCCGCCCTGAAGGCTTGGCGGCCGAGGATCTCCTGTATTCTTCACGCGAGCCCGGCCACGCCGAACCGGACGGCCCTTGAGGAGTCGCACGCGACGTAGGGTGAAGCTCCGGTCGAGGACGAGGGCGGAGGCGCACCGATGGTCGGATCCCGATGGGTGAGCGTCGCCCTTCTGGCCGCCACCGCCGCATGGTCGCTGAGCGCCTGCACCGCCGACCCGCCGCCGACACCGCAGACGTCGGTGACATCGGCGCCCACCGCCGCGACGACTCCGCCACCCGAGGGAAGGCTCGTGCCCGACGGCTCGGTCGAGACGGTGGCGACGGACCTCGCCGCACCGTGGTCCATCGCGTTCCTCTCCGACGGGACGCCCCTCGTGTCCGAGCGCGATACCGGCCGCATCCTCGAGGTAGCAGCCGACGGCTCGACCCGAGAGATCGGCACGGTCGGCGGCGTGGTCGCGGGCGGGGAGGGTGGCCTGCTCGGGCTCGCCGTCGACGATCAGGACCGGCTCTACGCCTACTCCACCGGGTCGGGCGAGAACCGTATCGATCGGTTCGCCGTCACCGGCGCGCCGGGCTCGCTCGTGCTCGGCGACCCCGAGACCGTGCTCGACGGTATTCCCGCCGAACGCATCCACAACGGCGGGCGCCTCGCCTTCGGGCCGGACGGCATGCTCTACGCGACCACCGGTGACGCCGACCAGCGGCCGTCGGCCCAGAGCGTCGACAGCCTCGCGGGGAAGATCCTCCGCATGACGCCGGACGGCGACCCGCCCGCCGACAACCCGTTCGAGGATTCGCTCGTCTACAGCCTCGGGCACCGCAACCCGCAGGGCATCGGCTGGGCCGAGGACGGAACGATGTTCGCGAGCGAGTTCGGACAGGACACGTGGGACGAGCTGAACATCATCGTTCCGGGCGGCAACTACGGATGGCCCGAGGTGGAGGGCAGCGGCGGGGCGGAGCGCGGCTTCATCGATCCCGTGCAGCAGTGGACCCCCGACGAGGCGAGCCCGAGCGGGCTGGCCGTCACCGGCGGAACCGTCTTCGTCGCCGGGCTGGGTGGCGAGCGGCTGTTCGCCATCGACGCTTCCGCGCCCGAGACGTCCGAGCAGCTCCTCGACGACGACGGACGCATCCGCGACGTGACCATCGCTCCCGATGGCACCCTGTGGGTGCTGACGAACAACACCGACGGCCGCGGCTCCCCGCGGGAGGGCGACGACCGCATCCTCTCCCTGCCCCTCACGCGTACGGGCGATTGACGGGCCGCCCGGCGGACACACGCAAGCCCGGCCGCGGCGAGCGCGACCGGGCTTCGTGATGTCGGCTCAGCGGTCGGCGTGCGTGTTCGGCTCCACGATCGGCTGATCGGCGTCGTCCTGCGCGGCGCCGGGCTGAGCTCCGGGCGCACCCAGGTCGGCACCGTCTCGCACGAGCTTCTCGATCTCGGCCCCGGTGGCCGCATCGACGTTCTTCCAGTACTGGAAGGCCCGCTCGAGCACGTCGCCGGTCACGCCGCCGAGCAGGTGTCCGGCCACGGTCTTCACGAACGCGGCGCGCTGCTGGTCGTTCCAGACGTCGCGCACGAGCGCCCCGGCCTGCGAGAAGTCATCGTCGTCGGGACGCAGCGTATACGCCTGCCGCACCATGGCACCGTCGGCCTCCCAGCCGGGGTCGACCTCGCCGACGTTGTCGGCGTAGCCGCGGCCGAAGGAGTTCGGCGCGTACACCGGGTCGTCGCCGCGGTGCTCGTAGGCCATCGGCCCGTCCTGCGTATAGGTGTTGACCTCGACGCGCGGGCGGTTCACCGGCAGCTGCAGGTAGTTCGCGCCGATGCGGTGCCGGTGCGTGTCGGAGTAGGCGAACGCCCGGCCGAGCAGCATCTTGTCGGGCGAGAAGCCGATGCCCGGCACCAGCGCGGACGGCTCGAACGCGGCCTGCTCGATCTGGGCGAAGAAGTTCTCCGGGTTGCGGTTCAGCGTCATCGTGCCGACGGGGATGAGCGGATAGTCCTCGTGCGGCCACACCTTCGTGAGGTCGAACGGGTTGATGCGGTAGGTCTTGGCATCTTCATACGGCATGACCTGCACCGACAGCGTCCACGACGGGAACTCGCCCCGGTCGATCGCGTCGTAGAGGTCGCGGCGGTGGAAGTCCGCATCCTCTCCGGCGATGCGCGTGGCGTCTTGGTCGGTGAGTCCCGCGACACCCTGGTCGCTGTGGAAGTGGTACTTGACCCAGGACTTCTCCCCGGCCTCGTTCACCCACATGTAGGTGTGCGAGCCGTATCCGTTCATCTGCCGGTACGAGGTGGGGATGCCGCGGTCGCCCATGAGATAGGTCACCTGGTGCGCGGACTCCGGGTTGAGGGTCCAGAAGTCCCACTGCATGTTGTTGTCGCGCAGGCCGTTTCCGCCGCGTCGCTTCTGCGAGCGGATGAAGTGCGGGAACTTCATCGTGTCGCGGATGAAGAAGATCGGGGTGTTGTTGCCGACGAGGTCGTAGTTGCCCTCGTCGGTGTAGAACTTCAGCGCGAATCCGCGCGGGTCGCGCCACGTGTCGGGCGAGCCCTGCTCGCCGGCAACGGTCGAGAAGCGCGCGAGCATCTCGGTCTTCGTGCCGGGCTGGAACAGCCCCGCCTTCGTGTAGGCGGTGACGTCTCCGGTGGTCTCGAAGACGCCGAAGGCACCGGAGCCCTTCGCGTGCACGTTGCGCTCCGGGATGCGCTCGCGGTTGAAGTGCGCCATCTGGTTCAGGAAGTGCACGTCGTGCAGCACGATCGGGCCGTCGGCCCCGACCGTCAGGCTGTTGCGATCACTCGGCGCGGGCGCGCCGGTGTCGGTGGTCGAGCCGATCTCCGCCTCGGAAGACGGATTCTGGGCGACCGAGGTGCCGTCTGTGGGCTCGGGAAGCTGAGGCATGGGATGGGTTCTCCTTCGCGGATCGCGATTGCCGGGCGGATGCGCCCACGATCCAGCGAAGCACTTCCGACTCACCGCGGAAAGGGGGGTTGACGGATGCCGTCGCCTCAGCTCTTCGCGAATGCGCCGACCCTCCCCAGTCAGCCGAGGAGATCGCCCATCTGCTTCGCGATGAGCTCGGTGGCGTACTTGGGGTTCAGCCGCGACAGCTTGTCCATCGTCGCGGCGTCCTTGCCGATCGTCGCGCGGAACCTGCCCTTCGCGATCGCCTCGACGATCACGCGACCCGCTTCGGCCGGCGTCGTGGTCTTGCGGGCGGATGCTGCCGCGTCGCCGTCGGGCATGTCCATCACCACGCCGGAGTTCGCCGCGATGTTCGTGCCGATCGCGCCGGGATAGATCGCCGTCACCGCGACCGACGTGCCCTGGAGTTCGGCGTAGAGCGCTTCGGTGAGCAGGCCGACGGCGGCCTTCGAGGCGCCGTAGACGGCCTGACCGGGCACGGCGGCGTAGGCTCCCATGCTCGCGACGTTGACGATGGCGGCATCCGGTCGCTCGACCAGCACCGGGAGGAACGCCTTGACCATGTGGAGCGTGCCCCAGAAGTTCACGGTCATGACCTTCTCGATCTCCTCGTAGGGGAGGTCGATGATCTTGACGAACTTCTGGATGACGCCGGCGACGTTGACGATGCCGTCGACCGCTCCGTGGATGTCGGCGACGGCAGCCGGCAACGCCTCGACGGCCTCACGGTCGGTGATGTTCACGGTGTGCGTCGACAGGCGGTTGCCTGCCGCGGCGAGCGCCACCGTCTCGGCGAGCCCGTCGGCGTTGAGGTCGACGCCGGCGACCGAGGCCCCGGAGCGCAGAAGCTGAAGGGTGACCTCGCGGCCGATGCCGTTTCCCGCCCCCGTGACGACGAAGACCTTGCCTGCGATGTTCATCCCTGCTCCCATGTGTCGAGGTGCCGATTCCCCTCGACGCTATCGCGTTCGCGGCGGTCGGATAAGGGTCAGATCGCGAACAGTGCGAGGCCGATGGTGCCGGCGTAGATCGCGGGAATGCCGATCCCTTCGAACCCGATGCCGCGCTGATCCCGGATGATGAGCCCGGCGGCGAGCACGGCCGTGATGAGGAGGGTCCCGCCGAGGAGCACGAGGCTCTCGTCGCCGGCGGCGGCATAGATCGTGCCGTCGAGGAAGAAGGCGTCGGCCACGGTGAGGGTGAGCACGTCGAAGACGTTGCCGCCGATGATGTTGGCGACCCCCAGGGTGAGGGCTCCGATGCGGATCGCGGAGATCAGCACGATGAGCTCGGGGAGGGATGTCACCGCCGTCGTCACCGTGAACCCGGTGACCCCGCTCGGCCATCCGGTCGCCGCGATGACCCCGAGGCCGGCCTGCCCGATGACCCACCCGGTCACGCCGACGACGAGCCCGAGCGCCGCGAAGGTGAACCACAGGCGCGAGAGCGGTCCGCTGTGCTCCTGCCCCTCCTCGTCGTCGCGCGTCTCACGCGTGCGGATCGGCGTCCACATCGGGGCCTGGTGCATGCGGCGCTGCAGGTGCAGACCGTAGAAGTAGAAGACCGGGATGAGAACGGTCACCGGATGGATCCAGCCGACCGTCAGCTGCGGCGTGGCGAAGGCGATGACCGGCAGGCTGAGCAGCGCAACGAGCACGACGGCCTGGAAGAGGTTCTCGATCGACGCCGCCGCGTGCTCGAGATTCGCTCGTCGATACAGCAGATCGGCGATCGCGAGCCAGACGCTCTGCAGGGCGATGCCGCCGATCGGATTCGCCAAGGCGAAGGCCGCGTCGCCCTCGAGCGCGCCGGTGGCGGTCGTGACGATCCCGGGGAGGGAGGTGACCGCACCGAGGAACACCGCGCCGGCGACCGCCTCGCCGAGTCCCGTACGGTCTGCCAGTTCATCGGCGGCGCGGGCCAGCCGCGAGCCGGCCACGACGACGATGCCGACGGCGGCGACAAGGGCGATGACGCTCGGCCACAGCGGCCACGGTTGCACGGTGACTTCCTCCCTCGGGTGTCTTCCGCCCTCGGGTCGCGGGATTCTTCCCTCGGGTTGCGGTCGAGGATACGGACGGCGACGCATCCTCACCCCGGACTCCCGCAGCGGCGGCGCCCGTGCTAGCGTGCCCGACCCGCGCGCGCCCGACCGGCGGACACGGCAGAATCGATGCATGGCCGCTCCCAGCCCCCACCTTCTGCCCGACCACGCGTGTCTCATCGTCCACGGCACCGACCGACCCGGAATCGTCGCCGCCGTCTCGGCCCTGATCACCCGCCACGACGGCAACATCGTCGCGTTCGACCAGTACTCCGACGACCCGACGGGCGGCGACTACTTCCAGCGCGTGGTCTTCCACCGGCCCGATCTCGCGGCGGCGCTGCCGATGATCGAGGACGACCTCGGGCGCACGCTCGGCGGCGGATTCGACCTGCAGTGGTCACTGACGGACCAGTCGACCCCCAAGCGCATGGCGATCCTCGCCTCGAAGCAGGACCACTGCCTCCTCGACCTCCTGTGGCGCCACCGCCGCGGGGAGCTGCCCGTGACGATCCCGATGGTCGTGTCCAACCACACGACGGCGGCCGAGGACGTGCGCACCTTCGGTGTGCCGTTCTTCCACGTGCCGTCCGCGCCGGGTCCGGACAAGTCCGAATCCGAGGAGAAGATCCTGGAGCTGCTCGTCGGCAACGTCGACTTCGTCGTGCTCGCCCGCTACATGCAGATCCTGTCGGGGGACTTCCTCGAGAAGGTCGGTGTGCCGGTGATCAACATCCATCACTCGTTCCTGCCCGCCTTCATCGGCGCCGACCCCTACAAGAAGGCCAAGGAGCGCGGCGTCAAGCTCATCGGCGCCACCTCGCACTACGTCACGAGCGACCTCGACGAGGGTCCGATCATCGAGCAGGACACCGTTCGTGTGACCCACGCCGACAGCTCGCTCGAACTCGCCCGCCGCGGCGCCGACGTCGAGCGTCAGGTGCTCTCCCGTGCCGTGCTGTGGCACGCGCAGGATCGCGTCATCCGCCAGGGCAACCACACGATCGTCTTCTGATCCCACCCTCGCGTCGGCCTCAGTACACGTACTCCATAAGGTCGGTGCCGAGCACGCGGAAGGCCGCGTGCGCCCGTGAGCGGTGCATGATCGACAGGTCGTCGAAGCACACGATGAGCGCGTAGGAGACACCCGCGCGCGGGCCGGCGAGCACGCCCGCCTCGGCGCGAATCCCGGCGCCGCGACCCGTCTTGTTGATGAAGAGCAGCCCGTGGTCGTCGTTGTCGTGCGCGAACGGATCGAGGCCCGTGGCCGAAGCGACCAGCGACAGATCGTGGTTGCGGCTCAACCACTCCGCGACGTGCGCACTCACCGACGGGTTCACCGCCGACGAGTTCACCAGGGCCGAGAACAGCTCCGACATCTCCGCCGCCGTGCCGAGCGCCACGTGGGGCGCGTCGTCGGGACCGCGGCTGTCGCGGAACCCGTCGAGCAGCGCGGAGCGCGGCATCCCGAGCTGCCCCAGCCGGTTGCGCACCGCCTCGAGCCCGACCCGCTCCAGCAGCACATTGGCCGCGAGCGCGTCACCGGCCGACGCGGCGAGCACGGCGAGATCGCCGAGGCTGAACGTCTGCGCGGCGAGGTGGTGCCAGAGGCCGGCCACCGACACCCCATCGGTGCTCGTGCGATCGACGACCTCGGCGGGGTCGAGGCGCCCGTCGTCGAATGCTGCCGCGACCTCGACGAGCAGCGGCACGACGCCGAGGCCGCCGATCGGCAGGGTGATGAAGTCGTCGCCGGAGAGCACCGCGTCACCGCGATCGAGGTCGGTCACGCGCACCGCGACCTTCGCACCCGACTCGGCGAGCTCGTCGAGCGCCGCGAGCGTCGATGCGAACGATCGACGGCCGGCGGCTGCCCGGCGGGGCAGTCGCCTGTCGTGGGGTCTGATCCGACGGGAACTCCGAAGGGGCTCCTCGGTGCCGCGCCTGGGCTCAGGGGGCGTGCCCACGAACGGTGTCCTCTCTGCTCGGGCTCGTGATCACCAGATGGTGACGCGCTTGTCGGGGTCGAGCCACAGCTCGTCCGACTCGGTCACCCCGAACGCATCGTAGAACGCGTCGATGTTGCGCACGATCTGATTGCACCGGAACTCGTTGGGCGAGTGCGGGTCGATCGTCAGCAGGCGGATGGTCTCGGCATCGCGCCCCTTCTGCTGCCACACCTGGGCCCAGCTGAGGAGAAGCCGCTGGATGCCGGTGTAGCCCTCGATGACGGGGGCGGCGTCGGCGATCTCGGGGCCGGCGTCGTCGCTTGCGATCGACAGGGCGTACGCCTTGATCGCGATGCCGAGACCGCCGAGGTCTCCGATGTTCTCGCCGATCGTGAGCGCACCGTTGACGGTGTGCTCATCGGCGAGGCCTCGGGGCACGAGGTGGTTGTACTGGTCGATCAGCACCTCCGTGCGCTCCTCGAAGGCCGCGCGGTCGGCATCCGTCCACCAGTCCCGCAGCGACCCGTCGCCGTCGAAGCGGCTGCCCTGGTCGTCGAAGCCGTGACCGATCTCATGACCGATGACCGCGCCGATGCCGCCGTAGTTCGCCGCCGCGTCGCGGTCCGCGTCGAAGAAGGGATACTGCAGGATCGCCGCGGGGAAGACGATCTCGTTCATCAGCGGGTTGTAGTAGGCGTTGACCGTCTGCGGGGTCATGTACCACTCGTCACGGTCGATCGGCTGGCCGACCTTCGACAGCTGACGGTCGTGCTCCCACACGTGAGCGCGACGCACGTTGCCGACGAGGTCGGCGGCGTCGATCTCGAGCGACGAGTAGTCCTTCCACTTCTCGGGGTAGCCGATCTTGGGGGTGAACGCGGCGAGCTTGGCGAGGGCGCGCTCACGCGTCTCGGGCGTCATCCATTCCAGCGACGAGATGCTCTCGCGATACGCCTCGACCAGGTTGGCGACCAGGTCGTCCATCTCGGCCTTGGCCCGCGGCGGGAAGTGGCGCTCGACGTAGACCTTGCCGATCGCCTCGCCGAGCGCGGCCTCGGTGAGGCTCACGCCGCGCTTCCAGCGCTCCCGGTTCACCGGCACGCCGGTGAGCTGCGTGCCGTAGAAGGCGAAGTTCTCGGCGACGAACGCGTCGGTGAGGAACGCAGCTCCCGCGTGCACGATCTTGAACCGCAGCCACGCCTTCCAGTCATCCAGGCGTTCCTCGACGAGCAGGCCGGCGAGACCCTCCAGGAAGCTCGGCTGCGACACGACGACCTCGGCGAAGGCGTCGGGATGGTTCGGCGCGATGCCCTCGCGCCACGGCACCAGGTCGGCGCCGGCGAGGCCGACCGTCTCGTCCCACGTGCGCAGGTTGTAGGTGGCGACCGCGTCGCGGCTGCGCACGTTGTCCCAGTGGTGCGCGGCCACCTCGGTCTCGAGCGCGAAGACGCGATCGGCGGCATCCGCGGCCCCGGCGACACCGGCGAGGTCGAGGATGCGCTCGACGTGCGCGCGGAAGGCGGTGCGGGTCTCGGCGAAGTTGTCCAGGCGGTAGTAGCTCTCGTCGGGCATCGACAGGCCGCCCTGCAGCACGAACGGCACGTATCGCTGCGGATCGCCCGGATCGGGCTCGACGTAGAGATCGATGATGCCGCCGACGCCGTCACGCTCGAGCACGCCGACGACGCGGAGGAACTCGGGGATCGTCGTCACCTCATCGACCATCGCCAGCTGCGCCGACAGCGGGCTCGCGCCGAGCTCGTTGACGCGGTCGACATCCATGAAGCTGGAGTACATGTCGCCGATCTTGCGGGCCTCGGTGCCCGGGTCGGCGCGCTGGGACTCCTCGATGATGGCGCGCACATCCTTCTCGGCCTGTTCGGCGATCAGGTGGAACGCGCCCCACCGGGCCTTGTCGTCGGGGATCTCGGTGCGGTCCAGCCACGATCCGTTGACGTGACGGAACAGGTCGTCCTGCGGGCGGATCTCGTCGCTGAGCTCGTCGAGCGCGAGACCGGATGCGGGGGCGTCGGTCATGCGTACAGGATAAGCACCGAGTCTGGGTCGTCGGTCGGAGTCTGGGCCGTCGGACGGCGCGTGGGTGTCTGCGGGCGACTCTAGGCTCGGAGCGTGGCCACCGCACGCGACACCCTGAACCGGGACATCCTGCGTCTTGCGGTGCCCGCACTCGGTGCGCTGGTCGCCGAGCCGCTCTTCCTCATCGTCGATTCGGCACTGGTCGGCCATCTCGGCACGACCCCGCTGGCTGCGCTCGGCATCGCCGGGGCCATCCTGCAGACGATCGTCGGGCTCATGGTCTTCCTCGCGTACTCGACCACGCCGGCCGTCGCGCGCCGGTTCGGCGCCGGCGATCCCACGCGAGCGGTCTCGGCGGGCATCGACGGCATGTGGCTCGCACTCGGCCTCGGAGCGCTGCTGGCCCTCGCCGGCTACCTGACGACGCCGTTCCTCGTCGGCCTCTTCGGCGCGACGGAGGCGGTCACCGCCGATGCGGAGACCTATCTCGGCATCTCGATGTGGGGGCTGCCGGCGATGCTCATCGTCTTCGCCGCGACCGGCCTGCTGCGCGGCCTGCAGGACACCGTCACCCCGTTGTGGATCGCCGGCCTGGGCTTCGCCGCGAACGCCCTGCTCAACGCTTTCTTCATCTACGGGCTCGGATGGGGCCTCGCCGGATCGGCCGTCGGCACGGTGCTCGCGCAGTGGGGCATGGTGACCGCGTACGTCGTCGTGATCGGCCGCCACGCCCGCCGGCACGGCGCGGGTCTGCGGCCGCAGCGCGACGGGATCTCGGGCAGCGCCCGCTCCGGCGGGTGGCTGTTCCTGCGCACCGTCGCGCTGCGCGTCGCGCTGCTCGCCACCGTCGCCGTGGCCACGACGCTCGGCACCGAGGAGCTCGCCGGGTGGCAGGTGGCCTTCACCATCTTCTCCACCGCCGCGTTCGCCCTCGACGCGCTCGCGATCGCCGCCCAGGCACTCATCGGCAAGGGGCTCGGCGCCGCAGACGAGGCCGGAGTGCGGCGGGTCCTGCAGCGAACATTCGCGTGGGGTGTGGCCTTCGGCGTGCTCGTCGGGCTCGTCATCGGGGCGTCCTCCGGGGTCATCGGGCTCGTCTTCACCGGGGATCCGCAGCTGGCGGCGCTCGTGCAGCCGGCACTCATCGTGCTCGCCGTCGCGCAGCCGGTTGCCGGAGCGGTGTTCGTGCTCGACGGCGTGCTCATGGGCGCCGGGGATGCACGGTACCTCGCGATCGCGGGCGGGTTGAACCTCATCCCCTACGTTCCGGTCCTCGTGGCGCTGAACGTCTTGTCGCTCGCAGGAGCAGCCGGGCTGGCGTGGTTGGCGGTGGCCTTCTTCGGCGTGTTCATGCTCGCGCGCCTGGCCACACTCGGCTGGCGTGTGCGCGGCCGGGCGTGGCTCACAGCCGGGACGTGAGGATAGCCACGGAGCGGTCGATCAGCCGGCCGCGTGGCGCCGGCACCACTCGTACATCACGACAGCGGCCGCAGCGCCGGCATTGATCGAGCGCGTCGAGCCGTACTGGGTGATCTGCACGGCGCCGGATGCCGCGGCGAGGGCCTCGGGCGACAGCCCGGGGCCCTCCTGCCCGAACAGCAGCACGCACGCCTCGGGCAGTTCGGCGCGGTCGACCGGCTGCGATCCCGCGACGTTGTCGACCGCGACGATCGGCAGACCCGCATCCACCGCCCATGCGGTGAACGCGGCGACGTCGTCGTGGTGACGCACGTGCTGATAGCGGTCGGTGACCATCGCGCCGCGGCGGTTCCACCGCCGGCGCCCGATGATGTGCACTTCCGCCGCGAGGAACGCGTTGGCGCTGCGCACGATGGAGCCGATGTTGAGGTCGTGCTGCCAGTTCTCGATCGCGACGTGGAACGGGTGCCGCCGGGCGTCGAGGTCGGCGACGATCGCATCCATCGTCCAGTACCGGTAGCCGTCGACCACATTGCGGCGGTCACCATCGGCGAGTAGCTCGCGGTCGTACCGCGGGTCGTCGGGCCACGCCGCCGCGCCGCCCGGCCACGGTCCGACGCCGTGCGCGGTCTGCGGCTCATCCGCGGCGGCCGTTCCGCCGTCGTTCCTCGGCTCTGTCACTCCGAAAGGCTAGCCCGGCCGACGTGCACCAACTCAGGCTGGGAGGTCCGGGGAAACCCTTCCCGGACCGGATTCGCCGCAAACGGCCTCGCGCAGCCTGAGTTGGTGCACGATGCGGGGCGGGACCGGCAATGCCGGACGATGCCGCCCAGGAATGTCGACGGCACCGGGAATGCCCGTGAGCGGAAGGCGGACGGGGGATCAACGCGGCGCCGGGACGCGCGCCTCCTCCCACCGACGTGCACCAACTCAGGCTGGGTGGTTCGGTGAGGCCCCTCCCGGGCGGGAATCGCGGCAAACGGCCTCGCGCAGCCTGAGCTGGTGCACGGTGCGCGATGCGGGGCGGAACGGGGGGCGGAACGGGGGCGGGACGGGGGGCGGAAGGGCGGCGAACCGGGCGGCGGAACGGCGGGCGGGGCGGGGCGGGGTGCCGGTGGGACCGGGCCGGGAGATGCCGGGTGGACCGGACGCGGCGGACGACGCGGGCGTAGGGTGCGGCCATGGTGCACGCCCGACCGATGCCCGACGACGCCGAACGTCTCGTCGCGTACTACGACGACTTCGCCCGGCGATGGGCGCACGGCACGTCGCCGCTCTACGAGGAGTGGGCCGCCGGGATCGCCGCCGACCCGGACATGATCATGCGCATCGGCAGTCTCCCGCCGCGCCTGCAGCAGGCCAATCTCCTCTTCGCCGCCGCGCGCTGGGTGGGTGCCCCGCTCGACGACTACGAGAGATGGCGATCGTGGCTCGTCGAGAACTGGGATGCGGTCCTCGCCACCGCGTCGGTCCGCGCCACCCAGACCAACGAAGTCGGACGGTGCGCGACGCTGCTGCCGGTGCTGTCGCGCATTGACGGCCCGGTAGCCCTCCTCGAGGTCGGTGCAGCGGCCGGCCTGTGCCTGCTCCCCGACCGGTACTCGTATCGGTTCCTCTCTCCCGCCGGCGTGCATGACCTGCACCCCGCGGGCGGCCCGAGCGCCGTGCTGCTGGAGTGCCGTATCGACGACGCACGGGATGCCCCCACACGCATGCCTCACATCGAATGGCGCGCCGGCATCGACCTGGCACCGATCGACCCCGCCGACCCCGACGCCGTCGCGTGGCTCGCCACGCTCGTCTGGCCGGGCCCCGATCACGATGCGCGCGTCGCCCGCCTGCGCGGAGCGGCCGCGATCGCCGCGGCGGATCGGCCGCGCGTCGACACCGGCGACCTGCTCGAGCGCGTGACGACCCTCGCCGCCGAGTCCCCCGCAGACGCGACGCTGGTGCTGTTCCACAGCGCTGTGCTCCTCTACCTCAATACACCTTCGCGTGCGCGTTTCGCCAGCCTCGCGCTGTCTCTCGGCGAGCGCCTGGGCCGACGCGTGGTGTGGCTGTCGAACGAGTCGGCGGGCACGTATCCCGAGATCGACGCGCAGGTTCCCGCCGACGCGGATACCGCCCGCCGCTTCGTCCAGTCCGTCGACGGGCGCGCGGTGGCCCTCGCCGGACAGCACGGCGCCGTCTACGAAACCCGCCCCTTCGCGGGATGACGCCGTCCTCGCGACGGCGCCGGAGACGCCGCCGTGAGTAGCCTGGAGCGGTGGCCTCTCCCGCCGTCGACGACTACCTGAAGACGATCTACCACCACACCGAGTGGCAGGACGAGCGCATGACGCCGTCCCAGCTGGCCGGCGTACTCGGGCTTGCCCCCTCGAGCGTGACCGAGATGGTGAAGAAGCTCGCGAGCCTCGGGCTGGTGACGCACCGCCCTTACGGCCCGGTCTCGCTGACGGCGACCGGCGAGCGCCGTGCGGCCGCCATCATTCGCCGCCACCGCCTCATCGAGACCTGGCTCGTGCGCGAGTTCGACTACGCGTGGGACGAGGTGCACGACGAAGCCGAGGTGCTCGAGCATGCGATCAGCGACCGACTTCTGGCCGGCATCGACGACCTGCTCGGTCATCCGCTGTTCGACCCGCACGGCGACGCGATCCCGCGGGCCGACGGAACGGTCGTGCGCGAGCCGTTCGTGCTGCTCGCGGATGCGGCGGCCGGCCACACCGGCCGGGTGCTGCGCGTGAGCGACCGCGACGCCGACGTGCTGCGCGTCGCCGAAGCGGCCGGGATGACGGTCGCCACCGAGGTCACCGTGACGGCGGCCGGCGTGCGGGTCGGCGACGCGGAGACGGCGCTGGACGACGACGTGCGACAGGCGGTGTGGCTCAGCGCCTGAGCCGCTTGGTCTTGGCGGCTTTGGCGAAGGGCCAGGCGACGCCGGTCGCGTGCTCGCACACCTCCCAGATGCGCGCGGCGACCTCACGGTCCTGGGTGACGCGCGACGACGTGCCGCGTCGAGGCTCGCCCCGAAGCCGGGCGCGCGGTCCCCAGTACTCGCCCCCGGCGACATCGGATGCCGCCAGCGCGTGCACGAGGGGCTGCGCGCCGACCTCCTTGGACTGGGTGACGGGCGCCTGGATGTTGTCGGCGAACCGCGTCAGCCGGGAGGGGTTGTTCACGCCGCGGATGCCGGCGGTGCGTCCGCTGGTGGAATAGCCCGGATGCGCCACGACGCTCGCGACCGCCACGTCGGCGCCGCGCAGGCGGCGGTCGGCTTCGAACCCGAGCGAGCTGGTCGCGATCTTCGACTGCACGTAGGCGCGCCAGGGCGTGTAGCCCTCCGACAGCTGCGGGTCGACCGGGTCGTATCGCCACATCGAGGTCGACATGCTCCCCACCCACACCATCCGCCCACCCGCCGCGGCGAGCGCGGGAAGCAACTCGCCGGCCAGCGCGAAATGGCCGAGCACGTTGGTGGCGAAGACGAGCTCGTTGCCGTCGCGCGTGAGAGTGCGCCGTTTCGGCGGGTGCACGATGCCGGCATTCAGCAGCACGCCGTCGAGCGCGCCGCGGCTGCGGAGGGTGGCGGCGGCGGCGCGCAGCGAGCCGGAGTTGCTGGTGTCGATGACGAGGGACTCGACCGCATCGTGTCCGGCAGCCTCGGGCACCCGGCGGAAGAGGGCCGCGCGAGCCGCGGCGAGGCGAGCGGGATTGCGCGCCGACATGATCACGTCCGCCCCGGCCCGCACGAGGTGTTCGCACGAGAAGTAGCCGAGACCCGCGTTGGAACCCGTGACGAGGTACGTCCGGCCGGTGAGGTCGGGGAGATGCCACTCGGGTCCACTCACACGACGACCCTATGCCGCACATGCCCGATGCGGAATGGGGCGCGCGGGCGCGTCGCGGTCGGCCTCTCGTCGGACAGCGCGGGCCGCGCCGCATAGGCTGTGCCCATGCGCACCCGTGACGAGGTCGAATGCTGGCTCACCGACATGGACGGCGTGCTCGTCCATGAGAACACCCCCATCCCCGGCGCATCCGAGCTTCTCCAGCAGTGGCGGGATCTCGGTGTGCCGTTCCTGGTTCTCACGAACAATTCGATCTTCACGCCGCGCGACCTCAGTGCGCGACTGCGCGCATCCGGTCTCGTCGTGCCCGAGGAGGCCATCTGGACCTCCGCCCTCGCGACCGCCGACTTCCTGCGTTCGCAGATGCCGGGCGGCAGCGCCTTCGTCATCGGCGAGGCGGGCCTGACGACCGCTCTCCACGAGGCCGGTTTCATCATGACCGAGACCGATCCGGACTACGTGGTGATCGGCGAGACGCGCAACTACTCCTTCGAGGCGATCACGAAGGCGATCCGCTTCATCCGCGGCGGCGCCCGGTTCATCGCCACCAACCCCGACGCCACCGGCCCCTCCGTCGAGGGCGTGCTGCCGGCGACCGGGGCGATCTCGGCCCTCATCTCGAAGGCGACGGGCAAGGAGCCGTATGTCGTCGGCAAGCCGAACCCCATGATGTTCCGCTCGGCTCTGAACCGCATCGGCGCGCACTCCGAGAACACCGGCATGATCGGCGACCGGATGGACACCGACGTCGTGGCCGGGATCGAAGCGGGCCTGCACACCGTGCTGGTGCGCACCGGCATCTCCGATGACGCCGAGATCGAGCGCTACCCGTTCCGCCCCGACGAGATCCTGGACTCCGTCGCCGAACTGCTCGCCGACCACCCGATCGAGGCCGAGATGCCCGAGGGCGAAGTCACCCACGGGCTGTGACGCTCGGGCTCCCCACCGCCCAGAGCGGCTGCGGCAGGTCGCCGGTGAGCACCCACGCGCCGACCCAGCGGTTCTTGTAGAGCACCGGATTGTGGCTCGAGACCGTGCGGGCGTTCCGCCAATGCCGGTCGAGCGACGCGCCGCGCGCCGTGGATGAGGCACCCAGCGCGTCGAACAGGCGCGATGCGATCGTCTGCACCGCACCGGTGGCGAACGACTGCGCCTGTGCAGCCCGGATCTCCGCGATCGCGTCGGCCGCCCGCGCGCGCTCTCGCAGCGCCTCGTCACCGGGGTCGTCGCGCACCGCTCGCGCGGCGGCGACGGCGTCGTCGACGGCGCCTGCCACGGCGTGCACCGTCGACTCGACCGCGTAGGCGGAGGCCGCGAGCTCACCGATCAGAGCCTGGATCTGCACGTCGTCCTGCGCGCGATCGGCCGTTCCGTGGCTGTACACCCGCGCTCGCGACCGCACCGCATCCGCCGCATCGGAAACCGCCCGATGCGCGATCCCCGCCAGCACGCTCAGCAGCACCAGCTGGTAGAGCGCCGTCTGGTATCCGAAGCGTTCGGCCACGGGCAGCACGTCGGCGGCGTCGACAACGGCGTCATCGAACACGATGGTGCCGGTCCCCGTGCCTCGCTGCCCGAATCCGTCCCAGTCGTCGCTCACGGTCACTCCGGGCTGATCGAGCCGCACGAGCACCGCGACATCGACGCCGTCCGCAACACGATGAGCGACCGCGTCGGTCCATTCCGCGAAGATGCTGCCGGTGGTGTAGAACTTGCGTCCGCTCACCCGCAGGGTGCCGCCGACGTCGGCGCGCAGCTCGGTGCCGGCGCGTGACGTGGTCGATCCGGATGCTTCGCTCCACGCGTTGCCGGTGAGCTGGCCGTCCACCACACGCCGGATCCACCGGTCTCCGAATCCGCGGTCGGATGTCGTGAGCGCCTGCTCGACGAGCGCGAAGTGGCCGCGGAAGATCTGCGGCACGTTCGCGTCGGCGGCCGCGATCGCGATCAGCAGCGGTGTGAGGCTCGCCCAGTCGGCGCCGAGCCCGCCCTCCTCGACGGCGACGCGCGCGCGTCCGATGCCGAGGTCGCGCAGCTCGCGCACCGCATCGAACGGCAGATCTCGCCCGCGGTCACGAGCTGCCGCCTCCTCGGCGATGCGCTCCACTGTCGGGCGGAACCGTTCCTCGAGGTCTCGCGGCACCGCCGCCCACACCTGGTCGGTGAAATCCGTGCGGAGAGGGGCCGCCACCGTCTGGCCGTTCACGTGTACAGGGAGATCGGCTGGACGGCACCGGTGAGAAAGTGGGCTCCCACTTCGAGTTTCTTGTAGTCGACCGGGTCGTGCAGGGAGTGCGTGCGGATGTTGCGCCAGTGCAGGTCGAGACCCACGCGGCTCGCCGTCGAACTCGTGCCGGTCGCTTCGAACACGCGGTGGGCGACGTCGGTGGCGGTGTCGCTGGCGACCACCTTGAGCTGCGCGACCTCGACGGCAAGTCGTGCGCGGTCCTTCGCGGAGACGTCGGCGCCGAGGGCGATGGTCTCGTCGAATCGGCGGTTCACCCGATCGGCGAGCGCCGACACCGCAGCCGTCTTCGACACGAGCTCGCCATAGAGACGTCGGACGAACGGGTCGTCCCGGTAGGTGGAGGCCTCGGACAGGAACCACGCGTTCGGCCGCGCAACGGTCAGGTCGCGCGCCTGCGCGAGCGCGCCCTCCGCGATTCCGAGGTAGAGATTGCCGAACATCAGCTGGATGCCGGGTGTCACGAAGCTCTGGATCGGCTCGTCGGTGCCGAACCCGAGAACATGCTCCGGGTCGACGCGCACGTTTCGGTAGGTCACGGTGTTGCTGGCCGACAGCCGCTGGCCCAGGTTGTCCCAGTCGTCCACGAGCTCGACGCCGGGATGCCCATGGGGGAGCACCAGGTAGGCGAACGCTCCCGCGTCCGGGCCGTCTTCGACAACAGCGTTGATGAGCAGCGCCTCACCGACTCCCGACCCGGTGGAGTACCGCTTGAAGCCGTCGAGGCGGTAGCCGTCGCCGTCCACCGTGAGCGTCAGGTTCGGATCCACCGGGTTGACCGAGTCGCCCCAGATCCAGCGGCCGTCGATCGAGGAGCGGAACCAGCGCTCCCGCTCGTCGGGCGCGGCGACCAGCGCGATGTTCGCCTCGTTGATGTAGTGGTATCCGAGCAGCTGCGCGATCGAGGCGTCGCGTCGGGCGATGATGCGCACCACCCTCGCGGCGGTCTCCCAGTGGGCCCCGCCGCCGCCGAACTCGACGGGATCGAGCAGGGTCGTGAGAGCGGCATCCTGCAGCAGCCGAGCCTCGGCGAACGGCTGCGCGTTGGCGCGGTCCCGGGCGAGGGCGTCGGCGCCGAGCGTCTCGGCGACGGCCTCGGCCACGGCATCCCATCGCGCGAGCTCCGCGTCGGTGGCGATGCCCGACCAGTGGGTACGGGGCGGGGCGAGGCTGGTGGTGGCGATCATGCGTTTCTCCTCAGACGGTGGTGGGAACGAGGGATGCGCCGCCGTCGGCGGCGGTGCGCGAACCGGCGAACGCACCCCGATACGCGTGCGCCGGGTGCCACTCGGGCACCACGGCGCTGCCGGAGAGCCGCTCGCGCAGCGTGGCGCCGGGGCGGGCGTCGGCGGCGAGAAGACCCCGCCGACGCAGCTCGGGCGTGAGGTGCTCGGCGATGTCCTCGAACGTGCCGGGCGTGATGACGTAGGCGAGGTTGAATCCGTCGACCCCACCGACGTCGACCCATCTCTCCAGCTCGTCGGCCACGGTGGTCGGGCTTCCGACGATGACCGCGCCGATGCCGCCGATGCCGACGTACTCGGCGATGTCGCGCGGTGTCCACTCGCGGGTGGGGTCGGCCTTGGTGAAGATCGACAGGGCGGAGCGGGCGGCATCCGTATCGACGTACCGGAGCGGCTCGTCGGGGTCGAGCGCGGCGAGGTCGATCCCCGACCAGCCGCCGTACAGAGCGAGAGAGCCCTCGAGCGAGACGTACCGACGAAAGTCGTCGTGCTTCGCTCTCGCCAGCTCGTCCGTCTCGGCGACGATGACGGTGGCGAGGGTGAGGATCTTCACGTCGTCACCATCGCGCCCGGCGGCGCGGGCCTTGTCACGGATGCCGTCGGTGGTGCGGCGGGTGAGTTCGGGGGCAAGCCCGTTGATGAAGATGGCCTCCCCGTGGCGAGCGGCGAACTCCTGCCCACGGGGCGACGCGCCCGCCTGGAAGATCACGGGGGTGCGCTGGGGCGACGGCTCGCCGAGGTGGATGCCGGGCACGTCGAAGTGCTCACCGCGATGGTCGATCGGGTGCACCTTCTCGGGGTCGGTGAAGACGCCGGTGTCACGATCGCGGAGCACGGCGCCGTCTTCCCACGATCCCTCCCACAGCTTGTAGACGACATCCAGGAACTCGTCGGCGATGCCATAGCGGTCGTCGTGCGCGATCTGGTCGCCGAGTCCGAGGTTGCGCGCGGCGCTGGCGAGGTAGGACGTCACGACGTTCCAGCCGATTCGGCCGCCGGTGAAGTGGTCGAGCGTCGTGAGCGTGCGCGCCAGCGCGTAGGGCTGGGCGTACGTCGTCGCGACCGTCACTCCGAAGCCGAGACGCTCGGTGACCGCCGCCATCGCCGGGATCTGCAGCAGCGGATCCCCGACGGGCACCTGCGCGGCGTCGCGCAGGGCGGGCGCGACGGAGTCGCGGTAGACGTCGTACACCCCGAGCACGTCAGCCAGGAAGATCGCGTCGAAACCGCCTCGTTCGAGCAGCTTCGCCAAGTCGATCCAGTAGTCCAGGCGGTGATACTCATCCGCTCGGTTGTCGGGATGCCGCCACAGGCCCGGCGCCTGGTGGGTCACGCAGCTCATCTCGAACGCGTTGAGGATGATCGGCTTGGTCACCGGGCACCTTCCTTCCTGCGCCGAAAGCGGCGCGCCGCGGGAAAGCTATCAACGGTCCCTCACGACGGGAGACGAGCCCGACACACGCCGACACGCTGCGACACAGGACGTCACACGATGTCGCCGTCTTACGAGCGGGCATGCTGCGCCGGTATCGCTCGCTCCACAATGTCCTCTCGTGCGGCCCTCGCCGCGCACCGCATCCATCCGAGAGGCTCGCCATGTCCGATTCGTCACGCCGCGCACGCACGCTGCGCAGGTTCGCCGTCCCCACCGTCGTCGCCGCCTCCGCGGTCATGCTGGCCTCGTGCGCCGGCGGCGACGCCGACGCATCGGACGCTGCCGGCGAGCAGGAGCTGACCGTGCTGCTCATCTCATCGCACGAGGGCGCCTCCGACCTCCTCGCGGAGCGCTACGAGGCCGAGACGGGGGTGCGCATCAACCCGGTGATCGTCCCCTACGACGAGATCGGCAACACCCTGGCGCTCGACCAGCAGTCGGGCGCGAACACGATCGACGTTGCGGCGCCCTGGTACGTCTCGATCGGAGACCTGGCTGACTCCGGCTCGATCCAGGACCTCACCGACTGGATCGCGAGCGACCCCGCCGCCGACGAAGACGACTTCATCCCCTCGATCTACGATCCGTACACCCTGGTGGAGGATCGCCGGTACGGGCTGCCGTTCGACGGCGACACCCACGTGCTCTTCTACAACACCGAGATCCTGCAGCGGAACGGCTTCGACGCTCCGCCCGCGACATGGGACGAGTACGTCGAGCAGTCGCGCGTGATCACCGAGAACGAGGGAGCCGACGGCGTCTACGGCAACGTGATCTTCGGCCAGAAGTCCCCGCTCATCCTGGGAGCGAGCTTCGCCAACCGCCTTGCGGGGTTCGGTGGCGAGTTCGTCGACGACGCGGGCGCACCCGTGATCAACTCCCCGGAGGCCGTGGCGGCAGCGCAGTCCCTGGCCGACGCACTGGAATCCGCCTACCCCACACCCACCGAGACCGCCTTCGGCGAAGGCAACTCCGCGTGGTACGCGGGCAACGCGGCGTTCATCGAGAACTGGACCGACCTCGGCGTGGGCTCGCAGATCAACCCCGACTCCACGGTGGCCGACGGCTGGGGCGTCACGCTGCTCCCCGTCGGCGGGGAGAACACCCAGGCGCGCGCATCGCTCGTGGCCGGGTTCACCTGGGTGATCGCGGCCCACACCGACAAGACCGAGCTCGCGCGGGACTTCATCCAGTGGGCAGCCTCGAGCGAGATCAACGAGGAACTGCTCGTCGCCGACCCGCAGACCGGTATCGACCCCAACCGCATCTCCTCGCTCGAGAGTGAGGCGTACGGACAGGCCTATCCCGACCTGCAGCGCGTCAACCGCGCCACCCTCGACGGCGCACTCGCCTGGCCCACCGGCAAGAACGCCACGCAGGCGGCCGAGGTGCTCACCGACGAGCTCGCCAAGCTCGTCGCGGGTGAGGTCACCGCGCAGGAGGCACTGGATGCCGCGCAGGCGGAGTGGGAAGAGCTCCTTGGCTGACGCATCCGCGACGGTGCGCCCACGGCGCCTCCCTCGGGGGCCGGCGTGGGCGCACCGCCTGTTCGTCTCACCGAGCGTGCTCGCGCTGCTCGTGCTCGGGGCGTATCCGCTGCTGTTCATCGTGGCTGCCGCGTTCACGGAATCGTCTCTCGGCAGGCCGTTCCAGGAGTTCGTCGGCACGGCCACGTTCGAGCAGGTGCTCACAGATGCCGACGCCGTCGCGTCGCTGTGGCGCACCCTCGCATACGCCCTGGCGGTATCGTCTGCGAGCCTCGTGCTCGGGGTGGTCGCCGCGCTCGCGCTCCACGGCGCTGTGCGGAGCGGGGCGCTCGTGCGCACGCTCCTCCTCCTCCCGCTCATCACACCTCCCGTGATCGTGGGCACGCTCTGGAAGCTCATCTACAACCCCGGGGGCGGGCTCCTCGCGACCCTCCTCGGACTCATCGGGCTGCCCTCCGAGACCATCGCGCCCCTGTCGTCGACGCTGTGGGCGCTCCCGGCGATCGCCGTCGCCGACGTCTGGGAGTGGACGCCCCTCGTGGCTCTGCTGGTGTTCACGGCACTCCTCGCCCAGGACCCGCAGACGCTCGAGGCCGCATCGCTCGACGGCGCACACGGGTTCGGCAAGCTCCGCCACATCACCCTGCCCGCCGTTTCCGGGGTCGTCGCGGCGGCCTTCTTCATCCGGCTGGTGCTCGCCTTCAAGGTGTTCGACCTGGTCTTCATGATGACCTCCGGCGGCCCCGGACAGGCCACGACCACCACGTCGTATCTCATCTACCAGGCGGCGCTGCGGGAGTTCGACGTGGGCAAGGCGGCCGTCATCACGCTCCTTCTGGCCGTGCTCGTGACGGCGGTCACCATCCCCGTCGCACTCGTGGCTCGACGATGGCAGGCGAATCATGAGTGACCGCATCCTCGACCGGCCACGCCGCACGACCGGATCCCGCGGCGCAGCAGCCACGGTGGTGCTCGCGGTGCTCCTCGCCTTCTTCGTGACGCCCTTGCTCTACCTCGTGTCGGTCTCGCTCATGGGACGGGACGAGACCGGTCAGGGGGTGCTCGTGCCCGCCGTCCCGCAGTTCTCGAACTGGGTGGATGTGCTGACCGGCTCGGACCTGCTGCAGGGCATCGGGAACTCCCTCGTGGCCGCTATCGGCGGCGCGACCCTCACCCTGGCGATCGCCCTGCCCGGAGCCTGGGCGATCGTGCGGTTCCGCACCGGTGGAACCACCCTCGCCGGCACGCTGATGAGCCCCTGGCTGCTGCCGCCGATCGTCGCGGTCGTGCCGCTGTTCACCCTGCTCCGCGTGATCGGGGCCAACAACACCCTGTGGGGCCTCACCCTCGTGTACGCCCTGGTGAACGTGCCGGTCGCGATCTGGCTGCTCGAGGGGTTCCTCCGGAAACTCCCCAGCGAGATCGAGGAGGCCGCCCGGCTGGACGGCGCCGGGTCGTTCCGGGTGCTCACGTGGATCGTGACCCCGCTGGTCGCTCCGGCGCTGGCGGCCATCGGCATCATCGTCGGGGTGCTGAACTACAACGAGTTCCTGCTGGCGGCCTTCCTCACGCAGAACCCCGACGCGCAGACGCTCCCGGTGGTGCTCTCGCTGTTCTACGGCGAACGCACGCCCCATTTCGGCAAGATCGCCGCCGCATCCGTCATCGGCGTGCTGCCGGTGTTCGCTGCCGCCGTCTTCTTCCAGCGCTGGCTCGTCGGCGGGCTGACCTCCGGCGCCGTGCGCTGAGCCGTCACCCGCCCCTCGTCGTTCACAACTCCGCAAGAATCTGCGTCGCGACGCTCTCTGGGGGTTGTCGGGGCTGTGACCGAGCGATATTGCGGAGTTATGAACGGCGGATGGGGCGGCGCAGGCGACGCGACTGAACTCGGACGCGACGTCGGCGGGCGCGCGTAGGGTCGGCGGCATGGGTGCACTCGACGACGGGGAGCGCGTGGTCGTGGCCGACGCCGTGGCGTGGCGGGCGTGGCTGGTCGAGAACCACACCACCTCGACCGGCGCGTGGCTGGTGCGCGCGCGTCCCGGGTCCGACGCCACCGTCGTCGCCTATGAAGACGCGATCCGGCAGGCGCTGTGCTTCGGATGGATCGACGGCCCCACCCGCTCGTTCGACGAGCGCCTCGGCGGCCTGTGGTTCTCACCGCGCCGGCCGCGCAGCGGCTGGGCGGCGACGAACAAGGCACGCGTGGTCGACCTCGAGGCCACCGGCGAGATGACCGACGCCGGACGGCGGGCGATCGCCGTCGCCCGCGAGAACGGATCGTGGAGCGTGCTGGACAACTCCGAGGCGCTCCGCGAGCCCGACGACCTCGCGGCCGCCCTCGACGCCGACGGGGCGGCTCGCGCCGCGTGGGATGCATTCCCGCCCTCGGCGCGCAAGTTCGGCATCGCTCAGGTCGATCTGGCGCGGCGCCCTGCCACGCGCCTGGCCCGCATCACGAGCATCGTCACCGCCGCCCGGGAAGGAAGGCGCCCCTCATGAGCGAGTTCGAACAGACTCTGCTGCTGGGAAGCTCCGCGGTGATCCTGCTGGGCACGCTCATCACGTGGATCGTCGTCTGGATCCGCCGCCGCGACGACTGAGATGCGTCAGGAGACCGCGGCGAGCGCCGGGTAGTCGGTGTACCCCTCAGCGGTGCGGCCGTAGAAGAGCTCGGGGCGCGGTTCGTTCAGGTCGGCGCGCTGCTGCCAGCGGTGCACGAGGTCGGGGTTAGCGATGACGGGGCGCCCCACGCCGACCGCGTCGGCCCAGCCCTCGGCGACGAGGGCCTCGGCCTCCTCCCGCGTGGTGGGGGACGAGAACCCGGAGTTCAGGATCACCGGTGCACCGACGCTGCGGCGGATGCGCTGCACGAGGTCGCCCTGGGGGTGGGCGTGGAGGATGTCGACGAACGCCAGCCCGAGGGGCGCGAGCCCGGCCGCGAGCGCGGCGTAGGTCGCGCGCGCGTCGGCGTCATCCGGCTCGAGGACACCCTGGATGTTGTGCTGCGGCGACAGGCGGATGCCGGTTCGGTCCGCGCCGACGGCCGCGGCGACGGCTTCCGTCACCTCGACGGCGAAACGCGCCCGCGCCTCGGGCGATCCACCGTAGGTGTCTTCGCGCACGTTCGAGGCGGGCGAGAGGAACTCGTGCACGAGGTAGCCGTTCGCGCCGTGCACCTCGACGCCGTCGAACCCGGCCGCGACCGCGTTGCGGGCGGCCTGCGCGAACTGCGCGATCACGGCGGGGATCTCGTCGGTCTCCAGCGCGTGCGGGACGGGCATGTCGACCTTGCCCTCGGGGGTTCGCGTCTGTCCCGGAGCCGGCAGGGCGCTCGGCGCGACGATCCGCTCGGTGCCGGTGATCGCGGTGTGCGAGACACGACCGCCGTGCATCAGCTGCATGACGATGACGCCGCCGGCGGCATGCACCGCGTCGGCGACCAGGCGCCAGCCCTCGATCTGCTCGGGCGTCTCGATGCCCGGTTGGCCGGGGTAGGACATGCCCTCCGCGACAGGCCACACGCCCTCACTGACGATGAGCCCCTGCCCGGCGCGCTGCCGGTAGTACTCGACCATCGCGTCGGTGGGCACGCCGTCGGCACCCGCGCGGGTGCGGGTGAGCGGCGCCATGACGACGCGGTTGGCGAGGTGCAGCGATCCGAAGGTCGCGGGAGAGTAGAGATCCATGGTGACCGCCAACGACGGCGCCGCGACGCCGTATTCCCGAGCCGGGACCTACTGCGGGGCGAGACCCAGGTCGTCGAGATCCACGGCGGCGAGCCACTGCAGGCCCGCCGCCTCGACCGCGGCCTGCGCACCCGTCTTGCGGTCGACGATGACCGCGACCGCGACGGGCTCGGCGCCCTCGCGCCGGAGTGCCTCGACCGCCTTCAGCGCCGACTGACCGGTGGTGGAGGTGTCTTCGACGACCACGACGCGCTTGCCGGCGACATCCGCCCCCTCGACCTGCCGCCCGCGCCCGTGGTCCTTCGGCTCCTTGCGCACGACGAACGCGTCGAGCGGCGCATCGGTGCGGGCCGACTCGTGCATCACGGCGTTGGCGATGGGATCCGCCCCCAGCGTGAGACCGCCCACCGCGACGATGCCGTCGACGTCGCGGATGAGGTCGAGCATGATGCGCCCGATCGCCGGCGCCGCACGGTGGTCGAGCGTGAGCTTGCGCATGTCGACGTAGTACGACGCCTTCTTGCCGCTGGAGAGGGTGAAGTCGCCGTGGAACACGGCCTCGGCCTTGATCAGCGCGATGAGGTTCTGCCGGTCGATCTCGAGGTCTGCGGTGGAGGCGGCGGTCATGGTGTCGAGTCTAGGAGAGTCGGCGGGCGCGCCTAGGCTGGAATCCATGCGCCTGGCCACCTGGAACGTCAACTCGATCCGCGCCCGCGTCGACCGCATCGTCGACTTCGCCGTCCGCGAGCACATCGACGTGCTGGCGATGCAGGAGATCAAGTGCAAGGAGGAGCAGTTCCCCTACGAGGCGTTCGAAGCCGCCGGATTCGAGGTGCGCGCGCACGGCTTCTCCCAGTGGAACGGCGTCGCCGTCGCCAGCCGCGAACCCATGACCGACGTCGAGACCGCCTTCCCGGGCATGCCCGGGTTCGCGAAGGGGCACGAGGGGCCGGATGCGCCGCAGGAGGCGCGCGCCATCGGGGTGACCACCGCCGGCGTGCGGGTGTGGAGCCTGTACGTGCCGAACGGCCGGGGCCTCGGCGATCCGCACTACGACTACAAGCTGCACTGGCTCGCCGCCCTCGAGAAGCACACGCGAGACGTGCTCGCGGCCGACCCCGACCTGCCCCTCGCGCTGGTCGGCGACTACAACATCGCGCCCACCGACGCCGACAACGGAGACCCCGCGATCGTGCCGGGCTTCTCCACGCACGTGTCGCCGCCGGAGCGGCAGGCCTTCGCATCCCTCACCTCCGCGGGCGTGGTCGACGTGGTGCGCCCGCTCATCCCCACCGGCTACACGTACTGGGACTACAAGCGGCTCCGCTTCCCCCGCAACGAGGGCCTGCGCATCGACTTCATCCTCGGATCGGAGACCTTCGCCGACGCGGTGACGGGCGCATCCATCCATCGCGACGAGCGCAAGGGCGAGGGGCCGAGCGATCATGTGCCGGTGGTCGTCGATCTCGACCTCGACGGCGCGGAAGACGACGACCGCCCGATGATCTTCTGACACGCTCCCGGGGTTGTGGCACCGCGGACGGCTCGGGAAGCTGGTCGCATGAAGCCGCTCGCGCGTGTCCTGCTCTCCGTCCTCACCGTTGCGCTCGTGGGCGCCGTCGCCGTGCTGGCCGCCTTCGTCGTCGGCGTCCGAACGAAGAATCCGTCCGTGCTGCGGGCGGCCCGCGTGATCCAGCGCGACGTGATGAACCGCGGCGCGATGCGCACCGCCGGCACGACGGAGTCGCCGTGGACGATCATCCGTCACCGCGGCCGCAGGTCGGGAACGGTCTACGAGACCCCCATCGGCACGCACCGGGAGGGCGACCTCTTCTACGTCACCATCCCCTACGGCCCGGGCACGCAGTGGCTTCGGAACGTGCTCGCCGCAGGAGGTGCGACGCTGATCACGCGCGGCGAGGAGATCGAGGTCGTCGATCCGCGGGTGGTGCCGATCGAGACCACGCCGATGGCGCAGAAGGATCGGGCGGCGATCGCGATCTTCGGGGTCACCGACGCGCTCGTGCTGCGCGTCGCCTCATCCGGCCACGCGTGACCGGGCTCATTTCGCCGACGTCGTCGGCGTCGGCGCGGGGTCCGGCGTCTCCTCCGGTTCGGGCGTGCAGTCCAGCGGGGCGGAGTTGCCGCTCTCGGTGAAGTCCTCGCACGTGAGGAACGCCTTGTGGTTCAGGCCCAGCAGGAACGACGCCACCGCCACCCCGACCACGACCAGCGCGATCAGCCACTTCGTGCTCACGCGCGTCTCGTCGCCGAACTCCGGCCACACGATCCGCACGAGCAGCCACAGCGTGAACGGCAGCCCGATCAGCACAGCGAGGATCGCACCGAGATCGATGAGGAAGACGAAGAGGTCCTCCTCCTCGTCGTTGATGAAGAACATCAGCGCCAGCCACACGCTCGGAAGCAGCAGCAGGAACGCGCGCAGCAGCCGCACGCCGACGGGGCGACGCTCGACGAGCACGAAGACGAACGCCGCCGTGGCCGCCGCCCAGACGGCGAGCAGCTGGTCGAAGAACAGGTCCCCCCACGCGCCGAGGGTGAAGGCGGGCCACCAGACGACGACCGCCATGCCGACCATGGCGACGCCGACGCGGCCGTCCTGACGGCGTGACGTCGACGCTTCGCGATGCTCGCGGCGGCGACGCGTTCGGTCGTTCATCCGGCTCCCCTCCCCCGCACAGTCAACCAGCACATCCCGCCCCGCCGCGGGATCTCCGCCGTCCGAGGGATGTCCGCCGCCGATGCCGCCCGTACGGTGGAGGAATGTCCGCCCTCGACAGCGCGCGCGGTGTGCGCGCGACCACCCGCGCATCGCTGCGGTCAGATGTCTGGCTCGCCGCGGGACTGTTCATCGCCGCCGTGCTCAGCATCGCGCTGAACTCCGTCGCCGGGATCTTCGGCGGCGATGCCCCCGGCCCCGAGTGGGGCCTCGTCTACGCGCTCGCCCTCACCGCCCCGCTCGCGGTGCGGCGGCGCTATCCCGCCACGGTCGCGATCGCCGTCGCCGTGACGTACTTCGTGGGCATGACCGCCCGCATTCCCGAGGTCTACGTCGGCAACATCGCCATCTTCGTGAGCTTCTACACCGTCGGCGCGTGGCTTGTCGATCGCCGGCGAGCCACGATCGTGCGCACGGGCATCATCGCCGGCATGTTCGTGTGGCTGATCGTCACGACCTTCCGCGCCGCGATCGACCCCTCCGACGAGGCGCTGTCGCAAGCCGGACTGTTCTCGCCCTTCGCGGCCTTCATGATCCTGCAGTTCCTCATCAACGCCGCCTTCTTCGGCGGCGCCTACTACATGGGCGAGCGCGCCTTCACCGCCGCCGAGCAGCGCACCGCCCTCGAGCAGCGCACACGTGAGCTCGAGCGCGAGCGCGAGGTGACGACGGCGCAGGCGGTCGCCCTCGACCGGGTGCGCATCGCCCGCGAACTCCACGACGTCGTCGCCCACCACGTCTCGGCGATGGGGGTGCAGGCCGGTGCCGCACGCGCGGTGCTCGATCGGGACCCCGCCGCCGCCCGCGCCGCCCTCGCGGGCGTGGAGGATTCCGCCCGCGGCGCCCTGTCGGAACTGCGGCACCTGCTGGAGACGCTCCGCACCGACGACGCCGAGCCGGTCGACGGCTCCACCCTCACCCTCGCCGGCCTCGGCGACCTCGTCGCCCACGCCCGCGACCACGGACTGCCCACGACACTCACGACGGTCGGGGAACCGCATCCGCTGACCGCCGTCACCGAGGTGAGCCTGTATCGCATCGCCCAGGAGGCGCTCACGAACGCGCGCCGCCATGGCGGCCCCGGCGCCACCGCCGAGGTGCGGCTGCGCTACACCGACGACGGCGTCGAGCTCGAGATCACCAACACCGGACGAACCGTCCTGTCACCGCGCTCCGGGCTCGGCATCGTGGGGATGCGCGAGCGCGCGGCCGCGATCGGCGGCACCCTCACCGCCGCGCCCCGCGAGCGCGGCGGGTTCCTCGTGCGCGCGCACGTGCCCATCACCGCGGAGGTCGCCGCGTGATCCGGGTGCTGCTGGTCGACGACCACGCCGTCATGCGCGCGGGGTTCCGCATGATCCTCGAGGCGACGGGAGAGATCGACGTCGTCGGCGAGGCCGGCACCGGCGCCGAGGCGGTCGCCGCCGCATCCACCCTGCACCCCGACGTGATCTGCATGGACGTGCAGATGCCCGACATGGACGGCATCGACGCCACCCGACGGATCGTCGCGGGCGCCGCCGACGGACCGGCGATCGTGATCGTGACCACCTTCGACCGCGACGACTACCTCTTCCGCGCCCTGTCGGCCGGAGCGAGCGGGTTCGTGCTCAAGAACGCCGGCCCCGAGGAGCTCGTGCACGCCGTGCGCGTGCTCGCCTCGGGCGACGCGCTGCTGGCCCCCGAGGTGACCCGTCGCGTGATCGCGCGCTTCGCGGGCACGGATGCGGCCACCGACGCCACGCCGTCGGATGCACCGCCCGCGGCAGCGTCGTCCGCGGCGGCGTCGGCGGCATCCACTTCCTCCGGCGCGGGCGGCGCGGGCGGCGTCGCGGGCACGCCGGATGCCGTGCCGGCGGCGGAGCTGACCGAGCGCGAGGCCGAGGTGCTGCGGCTGGTCGCGCAGGCGCTGAGCAATGCCGAGATCGCCCAGCGGCTCTACATCGGCGAGGCGACGGTGAAGACGCACGTCTCGAACGTGCTGCAGAAGCTCGGCGCCCGCGACCGCGTCGCGGCCGTCGTCTACGCGCACCGGCACGGCCTGGTCTGATCCTCCTCCCCGGGAGGGAGGCGACGACCCGCCCACGGGGGGATGTCCACATCGGCCCGGGTTTGTAGCGTCGGTGTCGGTGGAAGATCTCCGCCGGAAGGAGCGCGACATGCTGCGACTGCAGGGCCTCACCAAGAGCTACGGCGAGCGCCGGGTGCTCGACGACGTCACGTTCGACGTCGCCCCCGGACGCCTGACCGGATTCGTCGGCGGCAACGGCGCCGGCAAGACCACCACGATGCGCATCGTGCTCGGTGTGCTCGGCGGTGACGCCGGAACCGTGACGCTCGACGGCGCGACGGTCACCTCCGCCGACCGACGGCGGTTCGGGTACATGCCCGAAGAGCGCGGCCTGTACCCGAAGATGAAGGTGCTCGAGCACATCGTCTATCTCGCCCGCCTGCACGGCTTCGGCAAGGCAGACGCCGAATCGCGCGCGCGTGCACTGCTGGAAGACCTCGGTCTCGGCGAGCGCCTCGGCGACAACATCGAGACGCTGTCGCTCGGAAACCGGCAGCGCGCACAGATCGCCGCAGCTCTCGTGCACGACCCCGACGTGCTCATCCTCGACGAGCCCTTCTCGGGTCTCGACCCGCTCGCCGTCGAAGTGGTCGCCGCCGTCCTGCAGGAGCGGGCCGCCGCGGGCGCATCCGTGCTGTTCAGCTCGCACCAGCTCGACGTCGTCGAGCGGCTGTGCGACGACCTCGTCATCATCGCCGGCGGCACCATCCGGGCCAAGGGCGCACGCGACGAGCTGCGCGCCGCCCACGCGCAGCGCCGCTACGAGCTCGTCTCCACCGGCGACGCCGGGTGGCTGCGCGACGAAGAGGGCGTCGAGGTGCGCGACTTCGACGGCGGCTACGCCGTGTTCGACGCCGATTCCGACGAGACGGCCCAGCGGGTGCTCCGCCGCGCCGTCGCCCAGGGCGACGTCGCCAGCTTCGCCCCGCAGCATCCGACCCTGTCGCAGATCTTCAAGGAGGTCATCCAGTGAACGCCACCCCGACCGCCGGCCCCACGACGGCCGGCCCCACGACGGCGCAGAGCGTCTGGCTCGTCGCCGAGCGGGAGATCGGCTCGAAGCTGCGCAGCAAGGCCTTCATCATCTCGTTCGCGATCCTCTTCGTGGGCGCGCTCGCGCTGGTGCTGTGGGGCGGCTTCACCGCGCAGAACACCTCCGGCACGCCCGTCGCGGTGACGTCCGACGCACAGCAGTACGTCGCGGACGTGCCCGGCGTCGACGTGACCGACGCCGCATCCGACGCCGAAGCGCGCGAGCTCGTGAGCTCCGGCGAGGTCGACGCGGCCATCGTGGGCGATTCCGCGTCGCCGACGGGCTTCACGGTCGTCGCCGAATCCAGCCCGCCGACCAATCTGCTGCTCTCCCTGTCGCAGCTGCCCACCGTGGAGCTGCTCGACCCCGACGCCGGGTCGGATGCGCTCGGGTTCGTCGCCGCCATCGGTTTCGGCGTGGTCTTCCTCATGGCGGCATCCCTGTTCGGCGGGACCATCGCGCAATCGGTGGTCGAGGAGAAGCAGACGCGCGTGGTCGAGCTGCTCATCTCGGCGATCCCGGTGCGCTCGCTGCTGGCCGGAAAGGTGATCGGGAACACGATCCTCGCGATGGGGGAGATCCTCATCCTCGTGGCGATCGCCGTGGTGGGCCTGACCGTCACGGGACAGTCCGAGTTGCTGCAGGGCCTCGGGGCGCCGATCGCCTGGTTCGCGGTGTTCTTCTTCTTCGGCTTCGTGCTGCTGGCGACGCTGTTCGCCGCCGCCGCGTCGATGGTCTCGCGCCAGGAGGACATCGGCTCGACCACCACGCCGCTCACGATGCTGATCATGGCGCCGTACTTCCTCGTGATCTTCTTCTACGAGAACCCCGTCGTGCTCGGGATCATGTCGTACGTGCCCTTCTCGGCGCCGGTGGGAATGCCCATGCGCATGTTCCTCGGCGAGGCCCAGTGGTGGGAGCCGCTGCTGTCGCTGGCGATCCTCATCGCCACGTGCCTCGGAGCGATCATCGTCGCCGCGAAGATCTACGAGAACTCGCTGCTGCGCATGGGCGCCCGCGTCAAGCTCTCCGAGGCCCTCTCCCGCTGACGCGCGGGCGGTCGGCGCACGCCGGACGGCGGCGGACGGCGGGCGGCGGACGGCGGCGCACGTGCACGTGCACGTACTCAGGCTGGCGGGCGTCGGGCCCGGGTGAATCCCGGTCCCGGCGCCGCTTCGTCCCCTCAGGGCCTGAATTGGTGCACGTGGTGTGCGACCGACAGGGCGGGCGGAGGCGGCAGGGCCGGCGGAGGCGGCAGCGCCGGCGGCTGGGTGTACGGGCGGTGGGGCGGGCGGAGCGGCTGAGGCGCGCAGGAGGTTCTCCTCCGGCCGTCCCCACCGGCCCTGCCGGCCCCACCGTCCCCACCAGCCCTGCCGTCCCCACCAGCCCTGCCGTCCCCACCGTCCCCACCGTCCCCACCGTCCCCACCGGCCCTGCCCGCCCCGCTGACCCCACCGTCCCCACCGTCCCCGCCGACCCCGCCGGGGATGCGGCCGGGCGGAGCGGACCCGCGCGCGGTGTGCACCAACTCAGGCTCGGCGCGGCCGAATCTGGCCCCGGGCCCGGAATCGGCTACTTCGTCACCGCGCAGCCTGAATTGGTGCACAAGGGGGTCCGGGAGGACGACGGGTCCGCCGACCCGGGGCGACGGCGCGTCCGGCCGAGGCGGGGGCGGGTCAGACGCGGTAGGCGGCGCGACCGGAGTGGCCGACGAGGGCATCCGCGGCGCGCACGAGGGCGAGGTGCGACAGGGCCTGAGGGGTGTTCCCGGCGTGGCGGTCGCGCCCGACGTCGTACTCCTCCGACAGCAGCCCGACGTCGTTCGCGACGGCGCACGCCCGATTCATCAGCTCATCGGCGTCGTCGAGCCGGCCGCTGCTGGCGTACTGCTCGACGAGCCAGAACGTGCAGGCGAGGAAGGGATGCTCGTCGCCGGGGAGGCCGTCGACGCCGCTGTCGGTGAGGTAGCGCAGCAGGAAGCCGTCGCGCATGAGCGTGCGCTCCATCTCGGCGACGGTGCCGAGCATGCGCGGGTCGTCGTGGTCGCAGAAGCCCACCTGGGGCAGGAGCAGCAGCGACGCGTCGACCTCCGTCGAGCCGTAATGCTGCACGAAGTGCCCTCGCTCCGCGTCGAAGCCGTTCGCGTCGATCTCCTCGCGCACCCGGTCGCGCAGGAGCTCCCACGTGGATGCGTCCCCCGGCAGCCCCGTCTCCCTCACGGCGCGCACACCACGGTCGAGCGCCGCCCACACCATCGCCCGCGAGTGGGTGAACATCGTCTCCTCGCCGCGGATCTCCCAGATGCCGCAGTCGGGTCGGTCGAACCACTCCACGACCTGATCCAGCAGGGCCTTCTGCAGCGCCCACGAGAAGTCCGACTCGTCGACGCCGGCGTTGCGGGCCGCCTCGAGAGCGACCATCACCTCGCCGATCACGTCGGCCTGGAACTGCGTGTAGGCACCGTTGCCGAGGCGCACCGGCGCCGACCCCTCGTATCCGGGCAGGCTCGTCAGCTCGCTCTCGGGCAGCTCCCGCTCCCCCGCGATGCCGTACATGATCTGCACGTCGGCGGGGTCTCCGGCGACCGCCCGCAGCAGCCAGCGCCGCCAGCGGAACGCGATGCGCGTGAAGCCGTGCTCGAGCAGCGCCTCGAGGGTGAGGGATGCGTCGCGCAGCCACACATAGCGGTAGTCCCAGTTGCGGGACCCGCCGAAGTCCTCGGGCAGCGACGTGGTCGCCGCGGCGACGATCCCGCCGGTGTCGAGGTGGGTGAGCGCCCGGAGCACCAGCAGCGACCGCACGACCTCCTCGTGGTGCGGTCCGTGGTGCTCGATCGTCTCGGCGAAGTCGCCCCAGAACGACTGCGTCGACGCGCGGACGGCGTCGACGTCGACCGGCGGCGGGGTCGGCAGGTGGGATGCGAACCACGTCAGCGTCACATCGACCTCGTCGCCGGGCCCGACCGTCACGGTGCCGCGATGCCGGTGGTCGACGGCGCGGAGGCGGGCACCCCGCACGACGACCGCGTCGGGTCCGGCGATCCCCAGCAGCGCGGGCGCTTCGTCGTCGCCGATCTGACGCACCCACGGCACGGAGCGCGCGTAGTCGAACCGGACCACGAGCTCGTGATCGAAGGCGACCTCGCCCGAGACGCCGACGATGCGGCGCACGATGTCGGTGCGGTCGCCGTCGATCGGCATGAACTCGTGCACCTCGGCGACACCGTCCACGCTCTCCCATCGGGTGACGAGGGTGAAGGTGTCACCGTCGTAGCGGCGCGTCGGCGTCGCGTGCGGGTCGGCGGGTCGAAGCATCCATCTGCCGTGGTCCTCGTCACCGAGAAGGGCACCGAAGACCGAGGCGGCGTCGTAGCGGGGCGGACAGAACCAGTCGATGCTGCCCTCGCGCGAGACGAGCGCCGCGGTGCGGCAGTCGCTGAGCAGAGCGTAGTCCTCGATGGGTGCGGGCACGGCAGCCTCCCGGGAGCAGTGTGGCGGGCAGCGGTTCGACGCTATCGTGGGCGCCGTGACCTCCGCGACCACGACGCTGCTCATCCTCGGAGCCTCGGGAGACCTCACCTCCCGCCTGCTCCTGCCCGCCCTCGGCGAGCTCCTCACCCGCGAACCCGATCGCCACGTTCACCTGCGCGGCGCCGGTATGGACGACTGGGACGACACGCACTGGCGCGACGTGGTGAAGACCTCGTTCGCTGCCGGTGACGCCGACGCCGCCTTCGCCGCGGTCGATCAGACCACGTACACGCGCGCCGACATCACCAAGGCGGATGACCTGCAGCGCCTTGTCCACGGCGTCGACGGACCCCTCGCGCTGTACTTCGCCGTTCCGCCGGCGATCGCCGCCCGCGCGTGCGAGGCCCTCGCCGACGTGACCCTTCCCGAGGGCACGATCCTGGCGCTCGAGAAGCCCTTCGGAACGGATGCCGACAGCGCGCACGCGCTCAACCGCACGCTCGAGCAGCTCGTCCCCGAGAATCAGATCTTCCGCGTCGATCACTTCCTGGGGCGCTCGACGCTGCTGAACCTGCTCGGCGTGCGCTTCGCGAACCGCGTGATCGAGCCGGTGTGGAACGCCGAGCACGTCGAGAGCGTGCTCGTGCGCTTCGACGAGGCGCTCGGCCTCGAGGGACGCGCGGGCTACTACGACAAGGCCGGCGCGATGATCGACATGATCCAGAGCCACCTGCTGCAGGTGCTGGCCTTCCTCGCGATGACCGCACCCGCATCCCTCGACGAACGCGATCTGCGGGATGCGACCGGCGCGGCCCTGCGCGCGACACACGTGTGGCACGACGACCCCGCGTCCGCCTCCCGGCGCGCGCGCTACACCGCCGGATCGATCGGGGACCGGACGTTCCCCTCCTACGTGGACGAGCCCGGGGTCGACCCGTCGCGCCACACCGAGACGCTCGCCGAGGTGACCTTCGCGGTCGACACCGCGCGCTGGGCGGGCGTACCGTTCACGCTGCGATCGGGCAAGGCGATCGGCGAGCCGGTGCGCGAGATCGTCGTGCAGTTCCGTCCGGTGCGGCACGTGCCGACGGGGCTCACCGGGGATGCATCGGGCTCGGTCATGCGCTTCTCCCTCGGTCCCGACGTGCTCTCGCTCGAGCTCAACGTCAACGGCGCCGACGACCCGTTCGAACTCGAGCGCATCGGCCTGACCGCCGACCTCGGCGCCGGCGCGCTCCGGGCCTACGGCGAGGTGCTCTCGAGCATCCTCGACGGCGATGCCGCCCTCGCGGTGCGCGGGGATGCGGCCGAGCAGTGCTGGCGCATCGTGCAGCCGGTGATCGACGCGTGGCGCGCCGACGACGTGCCGCTGGACGAGTATCCGGCCGGTGCGAGCAACCCCACCGGCTGGCCGTCGCACACGACCCCGCCGCTCAAGCACTGAGGCCGGCGCGGCACCGGCGCGACTCAGGCGTGCAGCACCGCGAGCACGTTGCCCGCGGGGTCCCGGAACCACGCGATGTCCGGGCCGTTCTCGCCGCCGCGCACGATGCCCTTCTCGTCGCCGACGTCGGGGTAGATCCTGGTGTCGACCCCGCGGGCGTTGAGGTCATCGACCGCGGCGTCGATGTCGGGCACCGGGAAGTTCAGGATGGTGAAGGTCGCCGGCACGTGATCATCCTTGGCGTAGACGAAGATCGCCGCGCCGGATCCGAGTCGAAGCGTGAGGAAGCCCATCGCGTTGTCTTCCACGGTGAGGCGGAGTGTGTCGCCGTAGAACGTGCGCGCGGCGTCGAGATCGTCGACGGCGAACCCGCTGAAGGCGTCTGTGGTGCGGAACATGGGGCCTCCGAATCGTCGAAGCAAGCATCCACCCGCGGATGCCCTCAGCGCCAGTGACGGCGTGCGTCAGGAGACGAGGATGCCGTCGGCGTCGGCCCATACGAGGTTGCCGGGGGTGAAGACCACCCCGCCGATCTCGACGGGCACGTCGACCTCGCCGACGCCGTCCTTGACGCTCTTGCGCGGGTTGGATCCGAGGGCCTTCACGCCCAGGTCGAGCGTGGCGAGCACGTCGCGGTCGCGGATCGCGCCGTAGACGATGACGCCGGCCCATCCGTTCTCGACCGCCGAGGAGGCCATGATGTCGCCCATGAGGGCCGACTCCAGCGATCCGCCGCCGTCGACGACGAGCACGGCTCCCTCGCCCGGCGTGGCCAGCACATCCTTCACCAGGCCGTTGTCGCGGAAGCACCGGATCGTGCGGATGGGGCCCTCGAACGCGCGGCGTCCGCCGAGGTCCTGGAACGGCACGGAGACGGAGGCGAGGGCGTCTCCGCGCTCGTCGTAGAGATCGGCGGTCGCGGTCATGCGCCCAGGCTACCGGCGTGCGGGAATGAATTCGCGCGAATGTTGTTTCAGGAGTGCGACGGACGACGGGGCCCGCCGGATCCTTTCGAGAATGGAGTTCCCATGACCCTGCTGCAGGACCGCAGCGCCGACACCGATCACCCCGTGCTCGACGTGATCGCCGAACGATGGAGCACGCGGGTGTTCGACACCGACACCCCGCTCGACGAGTCAGCGCTGCGCCGAGCCCTCGAGGCCGCCCGCTGGGCGCCGTCGGCCAACAACTCCCAGCCGTGGCGCTTCATCGTGGCCCGCCGCGGATCCGCCCCGCACGCCGCCCTCGTCGACACCCTCGGCGGCTTCAACAGGGCGTGGGCGCGCGATGCCGCAGCCCTCGTCGTGTTCGTCGCCCAGACCTCGCGCGATGACGGCACGCCGCAGCGGTGGGCCGAGTACGACACCGGACAGGCATCCGCCTACTTCAGCCTGCAGGCGCACGCGGCCGGACTCGCCACGCACCAGATGGGCGGCTTCGACCACGACGCCGTCGCGCGGGCCTTCGAGCTCGGCGAGAACCTCGAACCGGTCACGATCATCGCCGTCGGAACCATCGGATCCCACGCCGGCATCTCCGAGGAGCTCCGCCAGCGCGAGAACGCCCCGCGCGTGCGTCGCGCCCTCGACGCCTCGGTCCTTCTCGACGCCTGACCCGCATCCGCTGGCGTCACCCTCCCGTGACCCCCGGCCGCCCCGGCTGGGTCAGGGGGCCGGGGCGGGGCCGGCCTGATCGCCGGTCACGCCGATCCGCTGCGCCAGCTGGTCCGGGCGGGGGTTGAGGTCGGGATGCGTCACGGCGACGAACGAGTACGCGTCGCCGTCGGGATCGGGGCCGCGCTCCTTGAACTCGATCGCCAGCTCGAACACGCGCCGGTCCAGCTCCGCCTTGTGCTCGGCGTTCAGGCGCAGTCCGAGCCACGTGAAGCGCACGTCCGCCGGATCGACGCCCTCCAGCTGCTGCCGCATCGTCTCGATCAGCACGACGGACTGGTTCTCGCCGAGCGATGTGCGCCACGACAGTCCCGTCGCCTTGTACGGCACCTCGCGCGCGCCGCGCCGCCCGGCACGCTCCGGCTCGGGTGCGAGCATCCCCGCCTCCACGAGCGTGCGCACGTGGTGCAGCATCGTGCCGGGGTTCACATCCAGCAGCTCGGCGAGCTCCTTGTTCGTGCGTGCGTCGAACCCGCACAGACGCAGGATGCGCAGGCGAAGCGGCGAATTCAGGGCGCGCGCGGCGAACTCGGCCTGCTGCTGCTCGTCTCGTTCCACGCCTCCACCGTACGTGACACGCCGCAGTGATTGACAGAACTCAATCTGTCCCCTCACACTGATTGGCATGTCCCAATCAGACGGGGTGGATGACGTCCCCGCCACCAAGACCTCCCTGTGGCGCGACGCGAACTTCCTCACCCTGTGGAGCGGTCAGTCCCTCGCGCAGTTCGGCGCGCAGATCACCGAACTGGCCGTTCCGGTGCTCGCCGTGCTGCTGCTCGGCGCATCCGAGTTCGAGATCGGCGTGCTCAACGCCGCCAACGTCGCCGCCTTCCTGCTGGTGGGCCTGCCCGCCGGCGCCTGGATCGACCGCCTGCGCAAGCGCCACGTCATGATCGCGGCCGACATCGTGCGCGCCCTCGCGCTCGCGGCGGTGCCGGCGCTGTGGATGCTCGGGGTGCTGGAGATCTGGCAGCTGGTCGCCATCGCGTTCGTCGTCGGCATCGCGACGGTCTTCTTCGACGTGTCGTATCAGAGCATCGTCCCGTCGCTCGTGCGACCCCGGCAGATCGCCGAGGCGAACGGCAAGCTGCAGGCCACCTACGAGCTCGCGAACATCGCCGGCCCCGGCATCGGCGGCTGGCTCGTCGGCGTGCTCACCGCCCCGGTCGCGATGCTCGCGACCGCAGGCACGTACGCCGTGTCGGTCGTCGCGCTGCTGCTCACGCGCGACCGCGAGGAGCCGCGCGCCGCCGATGACCGCGCGCCGATCCTGCACGAGATCCGGGAGGGGCTGCAGTTCGTCTTCGGCGAGCGACTCCTGCGGCGGATCGTCGGCACGACCGCCACGTCGAACTTCTTCGCCGTCATCTCCACGACGCTCCTCCCCCTGTTCCTGCTGCGCGAGCTGGGCTTCACCCCCGCCGCGATGGGCGTGGTGTTCTCCCTCGGCGCGGTCGGCGGACTCCTCGGCGCCATCGCGACACCGCACATCGTCGCGCGCGTGGGCGAAGCCCGCGCCATCCCTCTCAGCGCCATCGGGTGCAGCCTCGCCGCCCTCGTGCTCCCGGTCGCCGCGATCACCCCGGCCTTCGCCTTCCCCCTGCTGGTCGTGCAGTCGTTCGTGCTGAGCTTCCTGGTGCTGCTGTACAACATCACCCAGGTGACCTTCCGGCAGCGGATCACGCCGCCGCGCCTGCTCGGACGCATGAATGCCTCGGTGCGGTTCGTCGTATGGGGCGTCATGCCGCTGGCGGCACTGCTCGCCGGTGGGCTCGGCACGTGGCTCGGCGTCATCCCGACCATGTGGATCGGCGCGATCGGGCAGCTTCTGGCCGCCGGCTTCGTGCTGTTCGGTCCGTTCTGGAGCCTCCGCCGCCTGCCCGATGCCCCCACCGCCGGGTCGTCCCGCGGGTAGTCCCGCCGGCGAAGCGACCCGACGCGGTGCGCGGCGTGCCTAGAGTGGCCACATGGCCGCCCCCCGGATCGTCGCGATCGGAACCGCCGTACCGACCGCGCGTCTGACGCAGGACGAGGTGCGCGACATGTTCGCCGCGCAGCCGGGAACCAGCCGACTCACACAGCGCCTCATCCACGCCGCGTTCGACGCCGCCGACATCGAGACGCGCCACAGCGTGCTGTCGCAGCTCGCATCCGGGCAGGCCGCCGACCCGACGGAGGCGCTGTTCCGGGATGCCGCCGGCACCCTGCACGCGCCGACGACCGGCGAGCGCAACGACCTCTACGTGCGGCACGCGCCCGGACTCTACGCACGGGCGGCACGGGCCGCACTGAGTGAAGCGCGGGTGTCCGCATCCGAGATCACGCACGTCGTGACCGTCTCGTGCACCGGATTCTTCGCCCCCGGCCCCGACTACCGTCTCGTGCGCGACCTCGACCTGCGCCCCGATGTCGAGCGCTATCACCTGGGGTTCATCGGATGCGCCGCGGCCCTTCCCGCCCTGCGCGTCGCCGAGCGGCTCGCCCGGTCCGACCCCGGCGCGGTCGTCCTCGTCGTGTGCGCGGAGCTGTGCTCGCTGCACATCCGGGTCTCCGATGATCCGCAGCAGATCGTGGCGGCGTCCGTCTTCGGCGACGGGGCCGGGGCGGCGATCGTCACCGGCGCGCCCGGGATCGGTCGGGCGGGCGGCCTCGAGCTGGCGGATTTCGCGACGACCCTCACCTCGGAGGGCGAGACCGACATGACGTGGACGATCGGCGACCACGGGTTCGAGATGATCCTGTCCGCCGAGGTGCCGCGCATCATCGGGCGCGAGATCCGCGACGCCGTGGGACCGGTGCTCGACGGCGTCGACGCGTGGGCGGTGCATCCCGGCGGGCGCAGCGTGCTCGACCGCGTCGAGAGCGGGCTGGGCCTCGACCCGCAGGCGCTCGAGGCCTCCCGGCATGTGCTGCGGACCTACGGCAACATGTCCAGCGCGACGCTGCTGTTCATCCTGCGCGACCAGCTCGCCGACGACGCCGTCGCCGACGGTCGCACGGTCGGGGCGCTCGCCTTCGGGCCGGGCCTCACGGTCGAGTCGGCCCGCCTGACCAAGCGGACCCCCCGATGACGCTCGCCGCGCGCGACACGGCGCTGCGCGAGCTGATGGACGACCCCGCCTGCGATCCGGTGCGACTGGATGCGACCCTGCGGCGCTTCGACCTCGTCAACCGCCTCGTCTCCGGCTGGGGCACCGTCTACCGCACCCGCCTGCGGTCGTATCTCCGCGGCCTGGAGCGCCCCGCGCGCGTGCTCGACCTGGGCTGCGGCGGCGGCGATCTGGTGCGGCGTCTCGCCGCCGCCACCGCGCGCGACGGCCTCGCGGTCACCGTCGTCGGCGCCGATCCCGACCCCCGGGCGCACCGGGTTGCGACGTCGACGCCCGCGCCGCCGAACGCGGCGTTCGTGTGCGCCGACGCGGCCGCGCTCGTCGCGCGCGGTGAGCGCTTCGACGCGGTGGTCTCCAACCACGTGCTCCACCACCTCGACGACGCCCTGCCCGCGGTCATGGCGGCATCCGCGGAGCTCGCCCGAGGTCCCGTGCTGCACGGCGACATCGCCCGCGGGCGTCTCGCCTACGGCCTCTACGCGGTCGGGATCACGCCGCTCGCGCCCGGCACCTTCCTGCGCACCGACGGGCTCCGCTCCATCCGTCGCAGCTTCACGCCGGCCGAACTTCGCGCCGCCCTCGCCGCGGTGCCGGGGCGCTGGACGGTCTCGACACCGGCGCCGTTCCGGGTGCTGGCCGAGGGGTCGGGCCGTGCGTGAGGTGATCGTGGTCGGCGCGGGGCCGGTCGGGATGCTGCTGGCCGGCGAGCTGTCGCGCCTCGGTGTCAACGTGGAGCTTCTCGAGCGTCGCCCGTCCGCCGGCGGCGGCACACGCGCGATCGGCGTGCACTCCCCGGTGCTGGCCGCCCTCGAACCGTCGGGCCTCACCGAGCGGCTCCTCGCCTCCGCCGCACGCGTCACGCGCGGCGAGGCGCGGTCCCGCGGCGACGTGCTCGGCGTGGTGCGGTTCGAGCGGCTCTCGCGCCGGTTCCCATTCGTCGCGACACTGCCGCAGGCGGCGACCGAGGCCGTGCTCGCAGAGGCCGCACCTGAGCCGGTGCGCTCGGCGACCGTCACGGCGGTGCTGCCGGCGCCGGACCACGTGCGCGTGCGCGCCGCCGTCTCCGGGGGGATCACCGAGCGCGACGCACGCGTCGTGGTCGTCGCGACCGGCTCCGGCGGACGCGACGTCGTCTATCGCACCGACGCGCTCGCACGGCGCTTGTATCCGGACCGCTACCTGATGACGGATGCGACCGCCGCGATCGACGCGGACACCTCGGTCGCGGCTGTGCACCTCGACGCCGCCGGCGTGCTGGAGTCGTTTCCGCTGCCGGGCGGCCGGCGGCGGTTCGTCGCGTGGGACGCCGCCCCGCACGCATCCGACACCGCCGCGACGCGAGGCGCGCGCCTGCGCGAGGCGATGGCCGTTCGCGGCGAGGCGCAGGCGGGCGAGGGCGTGGCTGCGGCGACCTCGTTCGGCGTGCGGAGGATGGTCGCGCCGCGCATGCGCCGCGACCGCATCCTCACCGTCGGCGACACCGCCCATGAGGTGAGCCCGATCGGCGGGCAGGGCATGAACCTGGGTCTGCTCGACGCGATGACCCTCGCGCCGCTGCTGGCGGAGTGGATGCGCACGGGCACCGCGCCGACGACCCTCGACGCGTGGGAGCGCCGGCGCGTTCGATCGGCACGCGTGTCCGCGGCGATCGCGGCCGGCAACACCGCGCTCGGGCGCCCCGCCTCGCGCCGCATCGACCGCCTGCGCACGGGCGCGCTGCGCGCCCTGCTGGCCACACCCGCATCCCTCGTTCTCGCCCACGCCTACGCGATGGGCTTCGACGCCGACGCCTGAGGCGACCCCGGCCCGGCCGGCAGCGCAGGCAGCGCGGGCAGCGCGACCATGCGGGGGGGGGGAGTCAGGCGGCGAGCGCCCCGCCGGTCGCGACCAGCTGCACGGCGAGCAGCAGGGCGGCGGCCATGACGAGCGAGAACAGCAAACGCGCGCGGGGGCGTGAGAGCGCGACGACCACCGTCGCCGCGGTGAGGGCGAGGGCAGCCCCGAAGAAGATCCAGCCCAGCGGCGGGATGGCGGCGGCATCCGCCCCGACCGGACCCAGCAGCGTCGCGACGGCACCGACGAAGAGCCCGCCGATGGCGAGCAGAGTCGAGACGCGGGCGCCGAGGATGTGCGGCAGACCCCGCACCCCGGTGCGGGCGTCGTCGTCGAGGTCGGGCAGCACGTTCACCAGATGGATGGCGGCGCCGAGCGCCGCGCCGGCGATCCACGCCCACGGTGCGGCAGGGGCCGGGGGCTGGGCGGACAGCGGCGCGAGAGAGGGAAAGGCCCCGAAACCGACGAGGAACGGAAAGATCGAGACCGGCGTCGCCTTGAGCCCGGCGTTGTACGCCCAGGCCGCCGCGAGGAAGAGAGCGTGGGCGGCGAGCATCCCGAACCCGATCGCGAGGGACAGTCCGACGGCGAGGGCGAGGCATGCGTAGGCGGCCGCCCAGGCCTGGGCGGGCGTCGCGTCGCCGCGCGCGAGCGGCTTGTCGGTGCGCCCGACGACGCGGTCGCGGGGAAGGTCGATGACGTCGTTGGAGATGCCGACGGAGAGCTGCCCGAAGAACACCGCCGCCGTCAGCAGGGCCAGGTGCGCCGGCGGCGCGCCCGCCGCGGCACCGAGGGCGAGCGCCAGGGCGGTGACGACGAGCGTCGGGCCGGGGTGGGAGGAGCCCCACAGCGCGCGGACGACTCCCGCCACGCTCCGTCGATGCCGCTCCCCCATGCCTGCACGCTACCGGCCCGGCACCGACCGTCGGCCGCACGGCCTCGCCCGCGCGGCGTCGACAACACAGGAGATCCGCGCCGCATGACCGACCAGAGGGGGCTGCGGCGCGGATTCCGGAGAAATCACCTGCGTTGTTCACCACGGCACTCGCCGACCACCCGCCCGGGGCGCGCCGGCACGGGCGTCAGTCGTCGAGGAGCTCGGCCTCGATCACTTCGTCCTCGTCGGGCTCGGCGGCGGCCGGGGCCGTCGCGGGGCCGTCGCTGGTGAGCACGAGGGTCGAGCCGTCGGCGGCCATGTCGACCCGCACCACGTCGCCGTCGCGCACATGGCCCGACAGCAGGGCCATCGCGAGACGGTCCTGCACCTCGGACTGGATGAGCCGCCGCAGCGGCCGCGCGCCGAAGATCGGGTCGTACCCGCGCTCGGCGAGCCACGCACGTGCGTCGGGGGTCACCGCGAGCGTCAGCCGACGATCCCGCAGGCGGCGCTGCAGCGCGTCGACCGCGAGCTCCACGATCTGCGCGAGGTCGTCTTCGGTGAGCGCCTGGAAGATCACGATGTCATCGAGGCGGTTCACGAACTCCGGCTTGAACGCCTGGCGCACGAGGCCCTGCACCTGCTCGCGCTTCTGCTCGAGCGGGATGGTCGGGTCGATGAGGATGGGCGAGCCGAGGTTGGACGTGAGGATCAGGATGACGTTCTTGAAGTCGACGGTGCGACCCTGCCCATCGGTGAGGCGGCCGTCGTCCATCACCTGCAGCAGCACGTCGAAGACCTCGGGATGCGCCTTCTCGACCTCATCCAGGAGGACCACGGAGTAGGGCCGACGGCGCACGGCCTCGGTGAGCTGCCCGCCCTGCTCGTAGCCGACGTATCCGGGAGGGGCGCCGACCAGTCGCGACACCGAGTGCTTCTCGCCGTACTCCGACATGTCGATGCGCACCATGGCGTGCTCGTCGTCGAAGAGGAACTCGGCGAGGGCCTTGGCCAGCTCGGTCTTTCCGACGCCCGTGGGGCCGAGGAAGAGGAACGATCCGGTCGGGCGGTCCGGGTCGCTGATGCCCGCGCGCGAGCGGCGCACCGCATCCGAGACGGCCTTGACCGCATCCTTCTGCCCGATGAGCCGCTTGCCGAGCTCCTTCTCCAGGTGCAGCAGCTTCTCGGTCTCGCCCTGCATGAGGCGTCCGACGGGAATGCCGGTCCACGACGCGATGACGCCGGCGATGTCGTTCTCGGTGACCTGGTCGCCGACCATCCGCTCGCCGGCGGGCTCTTCGCGCTCGGCCTCGAGCAGGCCGCGTTCGAGCGCCGGGATCTCGGCGTAGAGCAGGCGCGAGGCGCGCTCGAGGTTGCCCTCGCGCTGAGCGCGCTCGGCCTCCATGCGGGCGGCGTCGAGGCGGGTCTTGAGGTCGCCGACGCGGTTGAGCGAGGCGCGCTCGCGCTCCCATCGCGACTGCAGCTCGCCGAGCTTCGCCTCCTCGGCCGCGAGGTCGGCGCGCAGGGCCGCGAGCCGCTCCTTGGCGGCGTCGTCCTTCTCCTTCTTCAGCGCGAGCTCCTCGAGCTTGAGGCGGTCGACGTGGCGGCGCAGCTCGTCGATCTCGAGCGGCGCGGAGTCGATCTCCATCCGCAGCCGCGACGCGGCCTCGTCGATCAGGTCGATGGCCTTGTCGGGAAGCTGACGGCTCGGGATGTAGCGGTGCGACAGGGATGCGGCGGCCACGAGCGCGCCGTCGGCGATGGCGACCTTGTGGTGCGCCTCGTAGCGCTCCTTGAGTCCGCGCAGGATGGCGACGGTGTCCTCGACCGACGGCTCGCCGACGTAGACCTGCTGGAAGCGGCGCTCGAGGGCGGCATCCTTTTCGATGAACTCGCGGTACTCGTTGAGCGTGGTCGCGCCGATCAGGCGCAGCTCGCCGCGGGCGAGCATGGGCTTGAGCATGTTCGCCGCGGCGACCGATCCCTCCCCGCCACCGGCCCCCATGAGCACGTGGAGCTCGTCGATGAACGTGATGACGCGCCCCTCGGACTCGGTAATCTCCTTCAGGACGCTCTTGAGCCGCTCCTCGAACTGGCCGCGGTACATCGCCCCGGCCACGAGCGCGGAGATGTCGAGCGTGATGAGCTCCTTGTCCTTGAGCGACTCGGCGACGTCGCCCGCGACGATCCGCTGGGCGAGGCCCTCGACGACGGCGGTCTTGCCGACGCCGGGCTCCCCGATGAGCACCGGGTTGTTCTTCGTGCGTCGCGTGAGCACCTGGCTGACGCGACGGATCTCGGAGTCGCGGCCGATGACCGGGTCGAGCTTTCCCTGCCGCGCGCGGTCGGTGAGGTTGATCCCGAACTGTTCGAGGGCGCTCTGCTGCTCCTCCTGCCCGGGCATCTGGGTGGCGTTCATGTGTCACGTCTCCTGACGTCGATTCCAAAGTTGAGTTTGCTTGGCTCAACTTTAGCACCGGAAGTGGATGCACGCGAGCAACGACCGGATCTCCGGCCGGTACGGTTCGTTCCGCCGCCCTCAGTTCGGACGCGCGGGGAGGGCGATGCGGAACTGCGTCCCCTCGCCGACGGCGCTCGTGGCGGACATCGTGCCGTCGTGAGCGGTGACGATCGCCTTCGTGATCGACAGGCCGAGTCCGACGCCCTTGATCGCCTGACGTGTAGCCATCTTCGATCGGAAGAACCGCTCGCTGAGCTGCTCGAGATCGTCGGGCTCGATGCCCATCCCGGTGTCGGTGACGGTGACGACGGCGTGCCCGTCCTCCCGACCGACGACGATGGTGACCGAACCGCCCGACGGGGTGAACTTGACGGCGTTGGAGACGAGATTGTCGATGGACTGGCCGATGCGGCGGCCGTCCGCGTGCAGATGCAGCGGCGCGTCGGGCACGTGCACGGCTACGGCAACGCCGGCACGCTCGGCGACGGGGAGGATCGACTCGCCCGCAGCAGACGCGATGGCCGCGATGTCGACGCTCTCGCGGCGCAGGGGAATCTTCCCCGCCTCCACCTGCGCGATGAACAGGAGGTCGCCGACCAGCTGGAGGAGGCGATTGGCATTGCGCTGCGCTACCCCGATGAACCGCTTCTGATCCTCGGAGAGGGTCTCTTCCTCCTCGATCACGAGCTCGAGATAGCCGAGGATGGAGCTGAGGGGCGTGCGCAGCTCGTGCGAGATCGTGCCGACGAACTCGTCCTTCAGGCGCGTGATCTCCTTGGCGTGACGGGCGTCGCGCAGAACGAAGGTGTAGCCGACCCTCTCGTCGCCGACGCGCCGCTCGGCGCATGTGAGGTAGACCGGGATCTCCACCCCGTCGACCGAGCGCACGAGCAGGTCACCCTCGCCCTGACCGGCAGAGCGACCGATCTCGACCAGTCGCGGCAGGATCTCGGCTTCGTCTGCGACACTGTCGTCGGCAGCAGGAAGTCCCACCGTGCGGGGAACGAACAGGTCGCCGACGGCCTCCTCGCCGCTGTGCGCTCCGTCACCGCCGAGGATGTCGGCCACGTCGTAGCCGAGGAGCAGCTCAGCCCCCGGCCCCCACCCCACGATGCGGCCCCGCTCGTCGGTGACGATGACGGCCTCGTTGTCCATCGCCTCCCAGATGCTCTTCGCGAATGCCTCGGATTCGCGAAGCCCCTCGGCAGCGGCGGCGAGCTCGGTCCTGCCGCGCTCCGCCTCCTCGAGCAGCCGGGCACGCTCGCCCGAGAGTTCGGCCACTTCTGTCAATCGCGCCCTCGCCGAGCGCGTGGTCTCGTTCACGACGATCGCGACGGCCGCGATCACCACGGCGACGAAGACGACGCGCACGAGTTGCCCGTTGCCCCAGGCCTCCAGCCCGGAGAAGTAGGGCCCGAGGAAAGCCACGACGAGCGCGCCGATCCCGAAGGCCACCATGCGGCGGCCGGGGAGCGTGGCGACCCAGACGATCGGGAGGAGGATGATGACCGAGAACATCGACGCCGAGCCACCGGTTCCGACGCGGAAGAGCCCGATCGCGAGAATGGCCAGGATCGGCACGACGGCCACCCCGTCGCGACGCACTCGGTGCCAGGGGACCAGGACGGCCGCGACTTCCAGGAGCGCGAGCCATACCACGGACGACCACATCGCGACCGGGTCGGTGATCTGACCGGCTCCGAACAGCCACACCGCCGGAAGTGCGAGCACGACCAGCAGAAGGGTGGGCAGCAGGAGCAGCCCCGGATGCGAGCGCCTGCCGGCACCACTGCCAGGCGTGCGCGCGGTCGCCGTCGGCGTCATCGGGAGGGCTTCAGCTGATCAAGGACCCGTCGCACCTGCGCGGCGGTGAACGGCTTGGGCAGGTGCGCGTCTGCGGTCGGGAACTGTGCCGGATCGAGCACGGAGCAGATGACGATCCTCGCTCCCGGGGCGAGGGCCCGAACGCGGTCCATCGCCCGCCAACCATCGTCTCGTCCGCGGAGCAGCAGATCGACGACCGCGATGTCGGGAGCCTTCTCCACGAGGAGCGGCTCCGCGGCGTCGGTACCGGCCGCCGTGCGCACGTCGCATCCGGCGCGCGTGAAGAGGGTCCGAAGCAGCTCTCGCTGATCGTCGACATCGTCGATCACCAGCACGTCGGGTGAAGCGCTCATCCCAGGATCATTCCACAGCGGGACGCTCGCGACGGCCGCGCGCGAGACGTTCGACGATGGCGACCAAGTCCTTCGACGACAGCGGCTTGGCGAGGTAGTCGTTCGCGCCTTCGCGTCGTGCGCGCTCGGCGTACTCGCCGCCGGCGTGAGCGGTCATGATCACCACGGCGAGATCCGATCGCCGCGCACGGATGTCGCCGAGAAGCTCGAAGCCCCCGCGCCCCGGCAGTTCCAGGTCGGTGATGACGACGTCGGGATCGAACTCCGACTCGAGCGCTTCGTAGCCGTCCGCACTGGCGAGCACCTTCACCTCACAGGGCAGGCGACGGTGCAGGATCGTCTGGACATAGAGGGCGACGTCCTCATCGTCCTCCACGACGATCACGCGGAACGGCTCGTCAGTCACATCTGTCACGATACGCGGAGGCGGCGGTCCGCCAAGACCCTCGCGTCAGGCTGCCGGCACCGACGGCGCCACCGCCGCGACCGCCTCGTCGACGCAGGCGAAGCGCGCCCGGTAGGCCGTGGGGGTCACGCCGAGCATGCGGGAGAAGTTCTGCCGCAGCACCGCGGCGGAGCCGAATCCGCACGCCTCGGCAATGCGGTCCAGGCCCTGATCGGTGCGCTCGAGCAGACGCTGGGCGTGGATGACGCGCTGCCGCGCGAGCCATGCGGCGGGCGTCGTGCCGTGATCGGCCTTGAAGCGCCGCGCGAAGGTGCGCGGCGACATGTGAGCCCGGGCGGCGAGTTGGTCGACGGTCAAGTCGAGCGCGAGGTTCTCCAGCATCCAGTCGGTGACCGCCGACAGCGACAGCGAGGCGACTTCGGGGAGAGGATGGTCGATGAACTGGGCCTGGCCGCCGTCGCGCTGCGGCGGCACGACCATGCGCCGCGCGATCGTGTTCGCGGCCTCGGCGCCGAGCTCCTGTCGCAGCAGGTGCAGGCTCGCGTCGAGACCCGCGGCCGTGCCCGCGCTCGTGATGATCCGTCCATCCTGCACGTAGAGAACGTCGGGGTCGACGTCGATGCGCGGGTACATCTCGATCATCGTGTCGGTGTACATCCAGTGCGTGGTGGCTCGGCGCCCGTCGAGAACGCCGGATTCGGCGAGGATGAACGCGCCGCTGCACAGGCTCAGCAGCCACGCGCCCCGCGCGTCGGCCTGACGCACCGCGTCAAGCACGCGCGCATCGGTGCGGCCCCATTTCTCGCGCGGGAGCGGCGCGACGATCACCAGATCGGCCTCGGCGGCGAACGACAGATCGTGCTCGACGTTGATCGAGAAGCCCATCCCGGACTGCACGACTCCCGGGTCGGGTGCCAGCACGCGGAAGTCGAAGTTCTGGATGCCGTCGCGACTGCGATCGAGCCCGAAGGCCTCGCACGCGACGCCGAATTCGAACGGCGCGAAGCCGTCCTGGACGATACAGGCGACCGTTCTCACTTCGACCTCCGGGATTGGGGACGTCATGGCAGTTTTACACCGATGTGTGTCCATTCTGCCACTTCTGTCTTTTTCCCGCTCGGCGTAGCTTTTCTGCCATGGTCATCCTCATCGCTTTCGCCGCCCTGGCCGCCCTCGGCCTCGCCGGGACTCTCGTCGCCCTCGTCACCGACGCGCGTCACCGCATCCCGACCGACCCCCCACGCATCCCGCAACGCGAGAGCACGGCCGACGAGACCCGGGCGAATGTCCGAGACACCGGTGCGCGCAGCCGGGTCTCGGTCGCGCGGCCCGGTCTCGCCGGCGGGCGTCAGAGCACGCCGGCGTAGACCTCGAGCATCGCCGCGGTGCGCGAGGACTGGCGGAAGGCCGCCGCGACCCGCTCCTCGGGGACCGGGGCGGAGCCGGCGGCGATGTCGGACGCCGCCCGCCGGAGCGCCTCGCCGAGGGCTTCGACCGACGCACCGGCGACATCCCACCTTCCGGCGCCGAGCTCCGCGCCGATGTCGGGGTCGCTCACGATCGCGGGTATGCCGAGGCTGGCCGCCTCGAAGACCGTCATCCCCTGGGTCTCGAACCCGATCGAGGTCTGCACGACGGCATCGGCGCGATGGATGCGCCGCAGCGTCTCGGCATAGGGCAGTCGTCCGGCGAAGCCGACGTTCGTCCCGGTCGGCGCGTGCAGGCCGTGTGCCGTGACGAACCGCTGCGCCGCGCGCAGCTGGCCACCGCCGCCGATGATCTCGACGTCGGCGGCGGGCCGGGCGAAGGCCAGAGCCTCGAGGAAGGGCATCAGGCGCTTCTCGGGGCTCATCCGGCCGAGCCACACCAGTCGCGGTCGCCCGCCGGGAGCCGGCGGCGCCTCGGCGCGCACGGCATCGAGGAGGTCGTCGTGGATGCCGTTCCACACGACGTCGACGCCCTCGCCGCGTGCCGGCGAGACGCCGTGTGCCTCGAGGCGGCGCGCGAAGTGCGTCGAGGGCGCCGTCACGGCCGACGCGCGCTCGGCGAATCGGCGGAGGTAGGCCCAGCCGTCGGCGCCGCGCGTGCGCGAGCCGATCGCGCGCCGCTGCCAACCGCCGAGGAGCCGCAGCACGGCGCGCGGCGCGGGGGTGGTCGCGGCGATGCCGACATCCACGCGGTTGTGCATGGTGTGCACGACGGGACGATCGTGGCGGGCGGCGTAGCGGTGTCCGAGGAAGGCTCCCCAGAAATCGGCCTGCACGTGCACGACGTCGACGGGCGGGCGCGCGGCCAGCGCGTCATCCACCCAGCGGTCGGTGCGACCGCCGGGCCAGGACAGCGAGTACTCGCGATCGAACGTTATCGGGATCGACGGCACGTCGACGTAGGCGTCGTCGGGGGCGACCGCCGCCGCCCGGCGTCCGTGGAGGGCGGGGGCGACGATCGTGACGGTGTGCCCGGCTCGCTCGAGGAACTCGCGCTGCAGGCGCATCGAGACCTGCGCGCCACCGAGCGATTCGACGTGCTGATCGCCGAACATCACCACGTGCACGGCGTCACTCCGGGAGCGGTTCGCCGCGGTAGAGGGCTTCGAAGGTGTCGAGGGTGCGGTTGATGTCGTGCACGGCCACCCCGTCGAGAGATGCCTGCTGCATCCGTCGGCGTTCATCGGCGTCGGCGGTGAGCACGTCGGTCAGCCGAGCGGCGAGTTCGTCGACGTCGCCGGGGGTGAACAGGTAGCCGTTCTCGCCGTGGTGCACGAGGTGCGGCAGCGCCACGGCGTCGGCGGCGACCACGGGAAGCGCCGAGGCCATCGCCTCCATCGTGGCGATCGACTGCAGCTCGGCGATCGAGGCGATCGCGAAGACGCTGGCCCGGGAGTACAGGCGCCGCAGCTCCTCGTCGGAGACGTGTCCGTGGAACACGACCCGATCCTCGAGCCCGAGCTCGTGCACGAGGTTCTCGAGGCTCTTGCGCTGGTCCCCGCCCCCGACGATGTCGAAGCCCGCCTGGAGCGCCGGGTCGAGGGCGGCGAGCGCCCGCAGCACGACGTCGATCTGCTTCTCGCTGGTGAGGCGTCCGACGAACAGCACCCGGTTCTCGGCGCGCGGCTTCAGGTCGGGGGTGTAGTTGCCCTTGTCGATGCCGCAGCTGACGGGGATGACATCCGACACGTCGATCGTGGCCTCGAGGAAGTCCGCCGCCTTGCGCGTGGGCGTCGTCACGGCGCGCGTCGAGGAGAGGGTGCGCTCCGCGTCGCCCCACGCCCAGCGGATGACGGCGTCGGTGATCCGCTGCGGCAGCACCGTGAAGTCGAGGATGTTCTCGGCCATCACGTGATTGGTCGCGACGACGGGGATCCCTCGGCGGTTCGCCTCGTAGGCGAGACCGCGCCCGATGATGATGTGGGACTGGATGTGCACGACGTCGGGCTTGACCTCGTCGAGCACGCGGCGGGCGTAGTGCTTCGACCGCCACGGCCACACGAACCGCAGCCAGTCGTGCGGGGGCCAGCGCACCGAGGGGAGCCGGTGCACGCACATCTGGACGCCCTCGACGGTCTCGATGCCCGGTGCCGCACGTCGGTAGCGCTGGTTCGGGGCCACGACGTGCACCTCGTGGCCGCGACCGACGAGTCCGGCGGCCAAGCGCTCCGCGAAGCGGGCAGCCCCGTTGATGTCCGGCGCGAAGGTGTCGCAGCCGATGACGACGGTGAGGGGGCGGCGGGGATCGGGCGTGGCGGGGTCGGTCACGGGATGCGGGCTGCCTATCTGTGCGGCGGCGGAGCGCAGCGGCTGTCTGCGGAGGATGGCGCGGGTGGATCGCACCGGTTCGCGCGCGCGTCAACTGTACCGAAGAACCCCGGTCCGATCCGGGAGCGGCGCCCCGCCTTGTCGCCACGCTCTCGAGTGCCCTGTCAGGCGCGCGCCGTACGCTGGGCGCATGCCGCGACTGCACGCTGACGCCGACGAGCACCTCTGGGTTCCCGTGACGGGGTCACTGGGATTCCGCGGGCGCCGGCACCGCAAGGCCGCGATCCGCATGCTGCTGACGCAGGCGAACCGCGCGGCGGGCGCGGACGACCGGCCCGGCAGCGGCTTCCTCGCATGGGCGATGAGCCAGGCGGCGCCGCTGCTGATGAAGCGCGCGAACGGGCGCGTGCTGGTGTGGGTGTGGAAGAGCGACCCCGACCTGCTCGTGGCGATGGCGCAGGTGCAGGAGGCGACCGCTCAGGCGCGGGCCGCGCGCGCGATGATGCCCATGGAGTACGACGACACCGAGTCGTTCCGCAGTCCTTTCCTCGGGATGGGCGAGAAGCTCGCGATGCCCCTGCCGCCCGACCCGCGCACGCCGCCCTTCGCCACCTACACGTGGGACACGGGCTCCCACTTCGTCACCGTCACGTGCGTCTGCGGAGACCGAGAGCGGTTCGGCACCGTCATGGGCTCCATGGACGACCTCGCGCGCACCGTGCGGGTGGCGGATGATCTGACGGTCGGCGAATCCGCCGGCGTGCTGCGCATCGACCCCGCCTGAACGGGTCGCGGCACGTGCCCGCTACGGCCGAGGCTGCCCGACGACCCCCTTGCGCAGCACGGCGTTGCCGTAGGTGCGCGTCTCCCCGGTCCGGATGACGAGGAACGCCGCGCGCGCGACGTCGTAGTAGGCGAAGCGATCGATGAAGGCCGTCGTCTCCGGCGTCGTGCCGGCGGCATCCATCAGCTCGCGCTGCACCTCGAGCACGGTGCCGTCGGCGGAGGTCATGAGGTCGAGCGACGGAGAGTCGTCGAGCGGAACGACGGTGCGGATCGCGCGCAGCACGTCGGGTGTCGTCGCGCCCGGGAGGTTCACGAGCCTCGTCGCGACGGCCGCGGCGGGAAAGTGCGCGTCGGCGATGACGACGGCGTCGGAGTGTCCCATGTCGTCCAGATGGTGCAGCAGTTCACCCGACAGCAGCGGGTGGATTCCTTCGAGCATGTCGTTCCTTCCAGCTCAGGCGGGGATGAGCGCCGCGTCGGCGAGCTCGGCCCAGAACCCGTCCGGCACCGGCAGGCGCATGTACTCGGCATTCTGCACCAGGTGCGCCGGGCGACTCCCCCCGACCACGACGGAGCGCACCGCGGTGTCTCGGAGCGGGAACTGCACGGCCGCCGCCGGCAGCGGCACCTCCCAGTCGGCGGCGATCGCCGTGATGCGCTGCAGGCGCTCCCACACGTCGTCGGGCACGCCGCCGTACTCGTAGCGGCCCTCGCGCGAGGGCTGCGCGGTCGCGAGCAGGCCGGAGTTGAACACGGATGCCGCCACCACATCCGTGCGGCTGCGATGACACGCGGGGAGCGCTTCGGCGGCGGCGGGCTGCTCCAGGAGCGTGTAGCGGCCGGCGATCATGACGACGTCGAGGTCGGCGGCGCCGACGCCGCGCACGACGGTGTCGGCGACCATCGTGCCGATGCCGACGGCCCGCACGACGCCCTCGGCGCGAAGCTGCTCGAGCGCGGGGAGCGCCTCGGCCACGGCGAGGTCGAGGTCGTGGCGCTCGGGGTCGTGCAGGTAGACCATGTCGATGCGATCGAGCCCCATCCGCTGAAGCGACTCGGAGATGCTCGTGCGGATGCCGTCGGCGCTGACATCCCACTCGCGGCGCAGCGTCGTCGGAACGTGGAAGTCGTGGTCGAGGTCGAGACCGCCGTCGTCGTCGGGGTTCGGGCGCAGCAGGCGCCCGACCTTCGTGGAGACCACGTACTCGTCGCGCGGCTTGGTCGAAAGGAACGCGCCCAGCCGGCGCTCGGACAGCCCGAGCCCGTAATGCGGCGCGGTGTCGAAGTAGCGGATGCCGCTCTCCCACGCCGCCTCGAGGATGGCGAACGCGTCATCGTCGCTCATCGCGCGGAAGAGGTTGCCGACGTTGGCGGCGCCGTAGCCGAGCGGGGTCAGCGTCGGCGTGCGCGGCTCAGGCGACGACATGCGCGCCCGTCCACGTGTAGGTGGCGATGCTCTCGGCCTTCATCTCCATGCCGGCGCCCGGCGCGAGCGGCGGCATGTACGCGCCGTGGCGGATGTCGGTGGGCGTGATGAAGTGCTCGTGCAGATGATCCACGTACTCGATCATCCGCCCGTCCCGGCTGCCGCTGACGGCCACGAAGTCGAACATCGACAGGTGCTGCACCGCTTCGCAGAGCCCCACGCCGCCCGCGTGCGGGCAGACCGGAACCCCGAACTTCGCCGCCAGCAGGAGGTTGGCGACGTTCTCGTTGACGCCCGCGACGCGCACCGCATCGATCTGCATGACCGAGATCGCCTCGGCCTGGAGCAGCTGCTTGAAGATCATGCGGTTCTGCGCGTGCTCTCCCGTGGCCACGCGCACCGGCGCGACCCCGCGGGCGATCTCGGCGTGACCGAGGATGTCGTCGGGGCTCGTCGGCTCCTCGATCCACGCGAGGTCGAACTCCGCCAGCGCCCGCACCCAGTCGATCGCCTCGGAGACCTCCCAGCGCTGGTTCGCGTCGATGGCGATCGGGAAATCGGGGCCGCAGACCTCGCGCGCGATGCGCAGGCGGCGCACGTCGTCGTCGAGATCGGCACCGACCTTGAGCTTGATCTGGGGGAACCCGTCGGCGATCGCCTCACGGCAGAGGCGCGTGAGCTTCTCGTCGGAGTAGCCGAGCCAGCCCGGGCTCGTCGTGTAGGCGGGGTAGCCGTCGGCCAGCAGGGCCGCCTCACGCTCGGAGCGACCCGCCTCGGCACCGCGGAGGATCTCCAGCGCCTCGTCGGGGGTCAGGGCGTTGGTGAGGTAGCGGAAGTCGACGAGCCCGACGATCTCCTCGGGCGTCATGCGCGACAGGAGCCGCCACAGCGGCATTCCCGCGCGCTTGGCCTTGAGGTCCCACAGCGCGTTGACGACGGCGCCGATCGCCATGTGCATGACGCCCTTCTCGGGCCCCAGCCAGCGCAGCTGCGAGTCGCCGATGAGCCCGCGCCACGTGGCGCCCATGTCGTCGAGGAGGGGTTCGAGCTCCTGCCCGACGAGGTGGCCGGCGAGCGCGTCGATCGCGGCGACCTGCACGTCGTTGCCGCGGCCGATCGTGAAGACGAACGCGTGACCGGCCTCGCCCGCGTCGGTGACGACCTGCACGTAGGCAGCGGAGTAGTCGGGGTCGAGGTTCATCGCGTCGGAGCCGTCGAGACTGAGCGACGTGGGAAAGCGGATGTCTGTCGTGTCCAGTGAGACGATGCGGGTCACAGGTACTCCTCCTCGAGCCGCGGCTTCCGCGGGAACCTTGGAAGTGTAAACATCGGATGTCTATACTGTCAATTGCCACCAGGGTCGCAGGCGCTGACGCGTGCGCGGCCGCACACTGTCGTACGGGAGATTCATGAAATTCGCACGCCTCGGGCCGGTCGGCCACGAGATCCCCACCGTCGTCGATGGAGATCGCCATCTCGACCTGCGACCCCTCACATCCGATGTCACGGGGGACTTCCTCGCCGCCGATCCCGTATCGCGTGTGTCCGCGGCCATCGAGGCCGGACGGCTCCCCGAGCTCGACGTCGACGGTCTGCGCATCGGCGCACCGATCGCCCGCCCCTCGGCCGTCATCTGCGTCGGGATGAACTACGCCGCCCACGCGGCGGAGTCGGGTGCCGCGCCGCCGGAGATCCCGATCATCTTCCTCAAGACCCCCAACACCGTCGTCGGTCCGGACGACGAGGTCATGATCCCGCGCGACAGCGTCAAGACCGACTGGGAGGTCGAGCTCGGCGTCGTGATCGGCACGCGCACCGCCTACCTCGACAGCCGGGACCAGGCCCGCGCGCACATCGCCGGCTACGTCGTCGCGAACGACGTGTCCGAGCGAACGTTCCAGCTCGAGGTCTCGGGAGGCCAGTGGTCGAAGGGCAAGTGCTCCTTCGGGTTCAGCCCCACCGGGCCGTGGCTGGTCACCGCCGACGAGGTCGATCCCGACGCCCTGAGCCTGCGCAGCTTCGTCAACGGGGAACCGCGCCAGGACTCGAACACCGCCGACATGATCTTCCCGGTCGACGAGATCGTCTACCAGCTGTCGCAGTACATGACCCTCGAGCCGGGCGACCTCATCCTCACCGGGACCCCGGAGGGCGTGGCGCTGTCGGGGCGCTTCCCGTACCTGGCCCCCGGTGACGTCGTCGAGATCGAGATCGACGGACTCGGCCGGCAGCGACAGGTCTTCACGGCATGGGAGCCCGCGTCGTGACCGGCGTGCTCGACGGCCTCGTCGCGGTCGTCACCGGCGGCGCGTCGGGGATCGGCGCCGCGATCGCCGAGCGCCTGCACGCCTCGGGCGCGCACGTGGCCGTGCTCGACCTCGATCCGACGGGGGCCGACGAGCGCTTCGCCGCCTTCACCGCCGACGTGTCGGACCGAGCGAGTGTGGATGCCGCGATCGCGGCCGTCGGCGAGCGCTTCGGCCGCATCGACATCGTCGTCAACAACGCCGGCATCGGAGCACAGGGCGATGTCGCCGCGAACGACGACGATGAATGGGCGCGCGTGCTGTCGATCAACGTCACCGGCATCGCGCGCGTCAGCGCCGCCGCCCTCCCCTGGCTGCGCCGCTCGCCCGCGGCGGCCATCTGCAACACGGCGTCCATCGCGGCGACCGCGGGCCTGCCGCAGCGCGCCCTGTACAGCGCGTCGAAGGGGGCGGTGGCCGCACTCACCCGCGCCATGGCCGCCGACCACCTGCGTGAGGGCATCCGCGTCAACGCGGTGAACCCCGGCACGGCCGACACCCCGTGGGTGGGACGCCTGCTCGCGAGCGCGCCGGATCCCGAGGCCGAGCGCGCCGCGCTGGAGGCGCGCCAGCCCCACGGGCGTCTCGTCTCCGCCGCCGAGGTCGCCGAGGCCGTGCACTACCTCGTCGGTCCGGGCGCCGGATCGACCACCGGCACCGCGATCGAGGTCGACGGGGGGATGGGCCCGCTGCGGCTGCGTCCGACGTCGTGACCGCGGGCGGCGGGGCGCGACCCGCACGGGATGCGCCCCGCCGCTCTCAGGCCGCCGCCGAAAGCCGGTAGGTGCGCTCGGCGGTCGACCAGAGGATGGCGTCCCGATCGCCGGGATCGAGTCGGGACGACCATTCCGTGACGAATCTCGCCCACCGTCCGTACGGCGTCGACACCGGCCAGTCCCCGCCGAACATCAGCCGCTCGGGCCCGAAGGCCTCCAGCGCCACGTCGAGATAGGGCCGCAGTCCCTCGGGCGTCCACGGCCCGCGTGCTTCGGCCGGCAGACCGGAGATCTTCGCGACGGTGTTCTCCCGCTCGGCGAGCGCCGCGATGTCCCCCATCCACCGCGCGGCCGGGGCGGAGGAGAGATCGGGCTTGCCGAGGTGGTCGAGCACGATCGTCAGCTCCGGCACGGCGTCGGCCAGCGCGACGACATCGGCCAGCTGATCGTGTCGCACGCACGCGTCGAAGGTGAGCCCGGCCCGCGCGATCGCGTGCGCCCCGGCGAGGAACTCCGGCGAGAGCGCGAACCCGCGGTCTTCGCCCTGCAGCAGACGTCGGATGCCTCGCACGAGCGGTCGCTTGCAGAGACGCGCGAGCACGTCGTCCAGGTCGGAGGGGCGCTCGACCGGCGCGAAGGCGACGACACCGCGGATGTCGGCGACGCCCGCCCGCTCGACGACCCAGTCGACCTCGTCGACGGCCTGCTCCGGCGCGCAGTCGGCCTGCACGAAGACGAAGGCGCGCTCGGATACGGCGGGCGCATCCTGCAGCGCGGCGGTCAGTTCGGCGACGTCGTGCCGCGCGGCCAGGGGGCCCTCCAGCCACGCGTAGTGCAGGTGACCCGGATCCCAGAGGTGGAGATGACTGTCGAGGAGGCGCACATCGTCCATTGTGGCGCGGACCGCGGTCGGCGTCGTGGAGGATGTCTCGCCCTACGATGTCGACATGGCCCTGACCGACGACGCGATCGAGCGCATCAAGGCGATGATCGTCGACGGCGAGATCGCCCCGGGCGACCGCCTCCCGCCCGAAAAGGAGCTGTCCGAGCGCCTCGGGCTCTCCCGCAACTCGCTGCGGGAGGCGGTGAAGGCGCTCGAGGTCATGGGCGTGCTCGCCGTGCGGCGCGGCGACGGCACGTACGTCACCAGCCTCGAGCCCGGACTCCTCCTCGACGCGGTGTCCTTCCTCGCCGACCTCCACGACGACACCTCGCTGCTGGAGATCTTCCAGGTGCGCCGCATCCTCGAGTCGCACGCGACCGGACTCGCCGCCCGGCGCGCGACTCCCGCCGACGTCGAAGCCCTGACGGCCGAGGTCGACAAGGTCTCCGACGTGCAGGACATCGAGACGCTCGTCGACCACGACCTGCGCTTCCACCGCATGATCGTCGTGATCGGGGGCAATCAGTACCTCGCGAGCCTCGTCGACTCCCTCACCAGCCAGACGGTCCGTGCTCGCGTGTGGCGCGGCCTGACCGATGACGGCGCCGTCGCGCGCACCCTGGCCGAGCACCGCGCGATCGTCGACGCGATCGCCGAGGGCGACGTGGCTCTCGCGACCGCCGTCGCGACCGCACACGTGGCGGGTGTCGAGCGCTGGCTCCGGCGGGCGGGAGCGCACGGGGGCGAGTGACTGGACGGCACCTGTAATGACAGCTACACTCACCTGTAGTTACAGGACCGTCGAGGAGGACTCATGCCTGCCTTCCGCACCCCGCCGCTGCGGCCGTTCGCGATCGATTTCGACCCCGACCGGCTGACCCTCTCCCCCGAGGGACCGACGCTCACGCGGCGCATGAGCGACCTCGAAGGTCTCTTCCGCGACCACGACGCCTGGCGCACCGCCGCCGAGGGTGATGACCCCGTGGTCTACACGGTCTCCAGCAGCCCCGTCCCCGAGATCGAGCGGGAGCTGCCGCAGTCGATCACGACGATCCTGCCCGGCACCACCGGCGGCGAGCTCTGGATGACCAAGGGCCACCAGCATCCGGACCACCAGGGCGAGATCTACTACGCCCTGCAGGGCACCGGCGGCCTGCTGATGTTCGACGGCGACGAGCACGCCTGGCTCGACATGACCCCGGGGACGATCGGATACATCCCGCCGGGCTGGGCCCACCGCTCGGTCAACACCGGCGATGACGCCTACGCGTTCCTCGCCGTCTATCCCGGCGGCGCGGGGCACGACTACGGCTGGGTCCTCGAGCACGGCATGGGCCGGCGTGCGTTCCGCGCCGAGGGCGGATTCGAGCTGCGCCCGTACGGGGAGTGACTCTCCCGTGCTCATCGCCCACGATCTCGGAACGACCGGCAACAAGGCGTCTCTCCACGACGACACCGGCCGCCTGCTCGCATCCGTCACCGTCTCCTACCCCGCCCACTTCGCCGCCGGCGGCATCGCCGAGCAGTACCCCGGCCACTGGTGGGACGCCGTCGTGTCGGCGACGCGATCGCTCGTCGAGCGCGCCGAGGTGCAGCCGTCCGAGGTGACGGGCCTCGTCGTCAGCGGCCAGATGATGGGCGCTGTGCTCCTCGACGGCGACGGGCGACCCGTGCGCCCGGCGATCATCTGGGCCGACACGCGCGCGGCGGCACAGGAACGCGAACTGAGCGACGCCCTCGGCGACGAGCCGGCCTACCGGCTGCTCGGCCACCGGCTGAACCCCACCTACTCGGTCGAGAAGGTCATGTGGGTGCGCGACAACGAACCCGACGTGTGGCGGCGGGTGCGCCGTTTCTGCGTCGCGAAGGACTACATCGTCCTCCGTCTCACCGGGCGCCTGGCCACCGATCGGTCCGACGCGAGCGGCACGAACGCCTACGACCAGTTCGCCGGAACCTGGTCGAGCGCCGTGCTCGACGCGGCACGCCTCGATGCCTCGCTCTTCCCCGAGATCGTCGACTCCGTGACGGTCATGGGCACCCTCACCCCGGATGCCGCCGATGCCCTGGGCCTGCCGGCCGAGGTTCGCGTCGTGATGGGCGGGGGCGACGGCCCGATGGCGGCCGTCGGCTCCGGCATCGTCGCCCCCGAAGACGGCGCCTACGTGTGCCTGGGCACGTCGTCGTGGATCTCGTTCGCCACCGACGCGCCGCTCCACGATCCGCACCGCCGCACCTTCACCTTCGACAACGTCGTGCCCGGGAGCTTCGTGCCGACCGCGACGATGCAGGCCGGCGGCGCATCGGTGCAATGGATCTCCGAGGCCCTGTCCTCCGACCCGACGCGCCCCGACACCGCCGCCCTCACGGCCGACGCCGGCGGCGATGTCGACACCGACGGCCTGTACTTCCTCCCCTACCTCCTGGGTGAGCGCTCCCCGTACTGGAATCCGGATGCGCGCGGCGCCTTCGTCGGCATCGCACGCCATCACACTCGGGCCCACCTGATGCGTGCGGTGCTCGAGGGGGTCGGATTCAACCTGCTCACGTGCATCCAGGCGTTCCGCGCGGCCGGGGCGACGCTCGATCGCATCGACGCCGTGGGCGGCGGCGCCCAGAGCGACGCCTGGCTCAGCATCCTCGCCGACATCTGGGGCGTGCCGGTGCGGCGCCGGACGATCGTGAGCGAGGCGAACAGTCTCGGTGCGGCCGTCACCGGCGCCGTGGGGCTCGGACTCACCGACTTCTCGGCGGCGCGCTCGCTCAGCGAGGTCACCGCCGAATTCACACCCGATCCGCATCGCCACAGCGCATACGCGCAACGGCACGCACGGTTCTCCGCGGCGTACGACGCGCTCGAGCCGTGGTTCACCGAAGGAGCCTGATGGCCGTCATCCTCGTCACCAGCCGATCGTTCGGCGACGGCGACCTCGACGTGCACGCCCGAGCAGCCGAGGCGGGGCACACGATCGTGCGCGGTCCGGCGCACCATCCCCTCGACGACCTCGCCGGCGTGCTCCCCACCGTCGACGCGTGGATCGCCGGCACCGGACCCATCACGACCGCGCACCTCGACCTCGCACCCCGGCTGGTGGTGATCGCCCGCTACGGCGTGGGGGTCGAGGCCGTCGACGTCGCCGCGGCCATCGAGCGCGGCATCGTGGTCTCGAACACGCCGGGCGCCAACGCCGAGGCCGTCGCCGACCACACCGTCGGCCTGGCCCTGGCCGCACTCCGGTCGACGGTGGACGGCGATCGCCGCGTGCGCTCCGGCGACTGGACCGTGCGACGGGGCCGCGAACTCGGCGCGTCGACGGTCGGCATCGTCGGCTTCGGGCGCATCGGACGCGGCGTCGCACGACGCCTGCAGGGCTTCGGGTCCGACGTTCTCGCCACCGACCCGTTCGTGCCCGCAGAGGATGTGCGACGTGCCGGCGCGGAGCCGGCGACACTCGACGAGATCTTCGCGAAGGCGGATGTGATCACCCTGCACGCGCCCGGCGGACAGGTGATCGTCGACGAGGAGCGCATCGCGCGCCTTCGCCGCGGCGCCGTGATCGTCAACTGCGCTCGGCCCGATCTGGTCGACGAGCCGGCACTCGCCGCGGCGCTCGCGGACGGCCGCGTCGGAGCCTACGCCGCCGACGTGCTCACCGGAGACACGGCCGGGCACGACAGCCCGCTGCTCGATGCCGCACTGGCCGACCGGGTCGTCATCACACCGCATCTGGCCGCGCAGACGACGCAGGCCGTCGACAACATGGGGGCGATGGCCCTCGAGAGCGCTCTGGCCGTGCTCGCCGGCGAACCGGCGCCCTACGCCGTGACGAGCACCTGAAACGAGGACGCATGACCACCGATCCCCTGGTCCCCACGCGCGAAGCCGGCGTGCTGGCCGTGCTGCGCGCCCCCTCGGCTTCGACAGCGCTCGACGCGGTCGATGCTCTCGTGCGCGGCGGCGTGACCGGCATCGAGGTCACCTTCAGCACGCCCGACGCCCCCGAGGTGATCGCGCAGGTGCGCGCACGATACGGCGACGACGCTCTCGTCGGCGCGGGAACGGTCACCACCGCGGAACAGGCCAACGAAGCGGCGGAGGCGGGCGCTCAGTTCCTCGTCAGTCCCGGTTCGGTCGCGGAGCTCTCGGCGGCGATGACCGCCACGGGGCTCGTCACGATGACCGGCGCACTGACCCCCAGCGAGGTCATGCTCGCGCGCGGCTACGGCGCCGACGTGGTGAAGATCTTCCCGGCATCGGTCTTCGGCCCGTCGTACCTCGGGGCGCTCCGCGCACCGCTGCCCGGCATCCCCCTCATGCCGACCGGCGGCGTCACCCCCGACAACCTCGCGGAGTGGTTCGCCGCCGGCGCGGTCGCCGTGGGAGCCGGCGGAGACCTCGTTCCCGGGTCGGCGCTGGCGGCGGGAGACATGGAGGAGATCGAGCGCCGCGCGCGGCTGTTCGCCGCGGCGCTGCAGCGGGTGCGCGAGGAGGGTGAGGCGGCATGACCGGCGACTACATGGGATTCGTCGGGGTGAGCACCGGCTCCTCCTCGATCAACGAGGTGTTCCCGCTGTGGGCGCAGATCCTCGGGCTCCCCACCGATCGGCTCATCGGGCACGACCTTCCGCTGGACGCCACGCGCGAGCAGTACCGCGACCTCGTCGCCCGCATCCGCGACGACGAGCACCATCGCGGCGCGCTGGTGACCACGCACAAGATGAACGTCTTCGCGGCGGCATCCGACATGTTCGACGACCTCGACCCCTTCGCGGTGTCGTGCAGCGAGATCTCCTCGATCTCCAAGCGGGGCGACCGGCTGATCGGCCAGGCGAAGGATCCGCTGACCGTCGCGCTCGCGCTCGATGACTTCCTTCCGCGCGACCACTTCGCCACCACCGGCGGCCACGTGCTCATCCTCGGCGCGGGCGGTTCCGGAACCGCCCTGTCGTGGGCACTGGCCGAGCGGCCCGCGTTCGAGCGCCCGGCCCGCATCGTCGTCACCGCTCGCGACGACCGCAGCCTCGACGAGCTGCGGTCCGTGCACGAGAGGCGCGGAACGCCCCCGGACCTGATCGACTACCGCCGCGTCGACGACGATGCGGATTCGGCCGCCCTCGTCGCCGCGCTCCCGCCGGCGTCGGTCATCGCCAACGCCACCGGCCTCGGCAAGGACCGCCCCGGCTCCCCGCTTCCCGACGACGTGGTCTTCCCCCGCAACGCCTTCGTATGGGAGTTCAACTACCGGGGCAGCCGGGAGTTCTGGCACCAGGCCCTCGCTCAGCAGGATGCGCGGGAGCTCATCGTCGTCGAGGGCTGGCGGTACTTCATCCACGGCTGGTCCCAGGTCGTCGCCGACGTGTTCGACGTGACCCTCACCCCCGAGATCGTCGATCGGCTGGCCGCCGCCGCGGAGACCACGAGATGATCCGCACGGTGCTCGGCGACATCGAGGCGGCCGAGCTCGGCCCCGCGAATTACCACGAGCACCTGTTCCAGATCTCGCCGCTCCTCCCCGGCGACGAACTGGACGACGAGGAGCGGTCGGGCCGAGAGGCCGAGACCCTGCGCGACAGCGGCTTCGCGGCGATGGTGGATGCGACCCCGCTCGGCCTCGGACGCGACGCGGCGGGCATCGCCCGCATCAGCGCCGCGACGGGCCTGCACATCGTCGCGACCACCGGACGCCACCGCGAAGCGCACTATCCCGGCGAGCATCCGCTGCACGCATGGGACGTCGATCGCCTGACGGCCCGCTTCGTCGGCGAGATCGTCGCCGGCATGTGCGACGGCGACGACCTCGCACGGGGTCCGGGCGGAACATCCGTGCGAGCGGGCCTGCTGAAGGGCGGGGTCGGATACTGGCGGATCACGGCCTTCGAGCGCGCGACGCTCGACGCGGTCGCCGCCGCGCACCGCGAGACGGGTGCTCCGGTCATGGTGCACCTGGAGTTCTGCACCGCCGCGCATGAGGTGCTCGATCTGCTCGCCGAGCAGGGCGTCGCCGCCGACCGGGTCGTGCTCGCCCACGCGGACCGCGATCCCGATCCTGGTCTCCACGCGGAGCTGGCCGCACGCGGCGCCTACCTCGGCTACGACGGGTTCGCCCGCCCCCGCACCCGCAGCGACGCCGAGCTCCTGACCCTCACCGAAGCGGTGGTCCACGCGGGCGCGGGCGAGCGCATCGTGCTCGGCGGCGACGTGGCGCGCCGCACCCGCTATCTGGCCTACGGCGGCATGCCCGGCCTCGGCTACCTCGGTGAGCGGTACGTGCCGCGACTGCGGGAGCGTGTCGGCGCGGACGCTGTCGACACGATGCTGCGCGACAACCCCGCGCGCCTGCTGTCCCTGTCCTCCTGAGCGCGACACCGGCCGGCGCCGATTCGCGATTCCCCTCCCCCACCGCGGGCGCACGAAGAAGGGCTCCCGCCGCGGCGGGAGCCCTTCTCGATGGTGCGGCTTACTCGTAGAGGACCGCCGCGATGTCCTCGTCGTCGATGTTGTCGGCGTCGTACCAGTACGAGCCGGTGTCGTAGAAGCCCTCGACGGTCTCACCCATCGCGGCGTCGTACGCGGCCTGCACGACGGTCGCGCCGATGCCGATCGGGTCCTGCGTGATGGCACCGGCCATCGTGCCGTCCTTGATCGCGTTGATCTGCGCGGCGCCGGAGTCGAAGCCGACGATCGTGATCTCACCGGGGTCGAGACCGAGCTCGTTCACGGCGTTCACGACACCGATCGCGGAGCCCTCGTTGGTGCCGTAGATGCCCTTGAGGTCGGGGTACGCGGCGATCATCGCCTTGGCGATGTCGGCCGACTTCAGGTGGTCGCCGTCACCGTACTGGATGTCGACGATCTCGATGTCGGGGTAGTTCTCCTCGATCTCCTGCACGAAGCCGTCGCGGCGCTCGACACCGGTCGAGTTGATCTGGCTGTGGCCGACGATCGCGACCTGTCCCTCGCCGCCGATGAGCTCGGCCATGTGCTCGGCCGCGATGCCGCCGGCCACGATGCTGTCGGTCGCGGCCAGGCTCAGCGAGTAGTCGCTGTCGCAGGGCGCGTCGAACTCGACGACCGGGATGCCGGCCGCCTCGGCGCTCTCGTACAGGGGGATGCACGCCTCGGGGTCGAGCGCGGCGTACGCGATTGCGTCGGGGTCCTTGTCGATCGCCGTCTGCAGCATCTGCAGCTGCGCGTCGACCTCGGTCTCGGCGGCCGGGCCCTCGAAGGTGATCTCGACGCCGAGTTCGGCGGCGCGCTCCTCGGCACCCTGCTTGACGGCCTGCCAGAACTGGTGCTGGAAGCCCTTCGAGATCATGGCGATGTACATCGAGTCGCCGTCGCCGCCGGCCTCGCCCCCGGACGAGCCGTCCGAGCTCGAGCATCCGGCGAAGGCGAGAGCCGCTGCCGCGACGGTGGCCGCGAAGGCGACCTTCTTTCCGTACTTCATTGAAACTCCATTGTTGTGTGAGACCGGTCGCCCGGTCGGTGCGGACAGTGTTGCTGTGTGCCTCGGGTTGTTTCCTGCCGGATGTCCGGCTGAGCCGGCGACGGGCACGGTCGCCGCCGGCGAGGTCAGGTGGAGGTGCGGTTGCGGAGGGAGTCGAAGAAGACCGCGATGAGGATCACGATGCCCACGACGACGTTCTGCCACTCCGTCTGGATCGACATGATGCGCAGACCGTTGATGAGCACGCTCATGATGAGCGCACCGATGACGGTGCCGAGAATCGAGCCGCGGCCGCCGAGCAGCGAGGTGCCGCCGATGATCACGGCCGCGATCGCCTGCAGCTCGTAGCCCACGCCCAGCTGCGGCTGAGCGGAGTCCAGTCGCGCCGCGAGCACGACGCCCGCGATGCCGGTGAAGGCGCCGGCGAACATGTAGATGAGGATCTTCCAGCGGCGCGTGTTGACGCCGGACAGGCGCGTCGCCTCCTCGTTCGACCCGATCGCGAAGGTGTAGCGGCCGAGGATGGTGCGGTTGAGCACGAGGTAGCCGACCACGGCGAGCAGGAGCGTGATGAGCACGGCGTTGGGCAGGCCGGGGACGAGGGTGCCGAGCGCGATCTGGTTGAAGTCCGGCGCCGAGCCGGAGAAGTAGATCGGGCGCACGCCCGAGATCACCAGCGCGAGCCCCTGCGCGATCATCATCATCGCGAGGGTCGCGATGAACGGCGGCAGCCCGAGGAAGGTGATGTTCAGGCCGTTCACCAGCCCCATCAGCACGCCGGTGCCGATGCCGCCGAGCACGCCGAGCCAGACGGGCAGACCCATGTTCGTGATGAACACGCCCGTCATCACCGCGGCGAGGGTCATGCCGGTGCCGATCGACAGGTCGATGCCGCCGGTGATGATGACGAACGTCGTTCCGAGGGCGAGGATCCCGATCACCGAGGTGGCCAGGAGGATGCCCGAGATGTTGCTCCAGGTGAAGAAGTTGTTCCCGAAGATCGAGAAGAAGATCACCAGGATGATCAGGGTTCCGAACGCCAGCGACTGCTGGAGCTGCCTCTTCATGAGGCCCACGAAACCGCCCGACGAGCTCTTCTCGTCGATCGCGTTCTGGATCACCGTCGTCGTCGACGGGCCCGGGTTCTGCTCGGTGCTCATTCTTCCTCCTGCGCGTGCGCGGCGAACTGCATGATCTTTTCCTGACTTGCTTCCTCGTTGCGGAGGGTGCCCGTGATCCGGCCGCCCGCCATCACGACGATGCGGTTGGCGACGCGGAGGATCTCGGGGAGCTCCGACGAGATGACGATGATGGACTTGCCGGATGCCGCGAGATCCTGCATCACGCGGTAGATCTCCTCCTTGGCTCCGACGTCGATGCCGCGGGTCGGCTCGTCGAAGATGAGCACGTCGCAGTCGCGAAGCAGCCACCGGGCGATGACGACCTTCTGCTGGTTTCCTCCGGAGAGGAGCTTGACGACCTGGTTGACCGACGGCGTCTTGGTGCGGAGCGTCTTGACGTAGTCCTTCGTCTGCTGCTTGGCCTTGCCGTCCGACATCCACCCGATGGCGTTGGCGTACGACCCGAGCGAGGCGAGCACGGTGTTGAAGGTGACGTCCTGCTCGAGCATGAGCCCCAGGAGCTTGCGGTCCTCGCTGAGGTAGCCGACCCCGAGCTTGACCGCGTCAGCGGGCTGATGAATGCGCGCCTTCTTGCCGGCGACGGTGATGGTTCCCCCGTCGCGCGGGTCGGCGCCGATGATCGCTCGCGCCGTCTCGGTGCGGCCGGCGCCCATGAGGCCGGCGAAACCGAGGATCTCGCCCTTGTGCAGCTGAAAGGAGACGTCTTTCAGGAGCGACTTCGTGCTGAGGTTCTGCACGTCGAGGATGACCGGATCGCCGAGGTGCTCGCGCGCCTCCGGGCGCGCGCCCTCGTCGATCTGGCGGCCGACCATCATCTCGATGATGGTCGGAACCGCGATCTCCGACTTCGTCAGAGATCCGATGTATGTGCCGTCGCGAAGCACGCTGACGCGGTCGGCGAGTCGCTTGAGCTCATCCATGCGGTGCGAGATGTAGACGATCCCCGTGCCGCGGGCCTTCAGGTCTTCGATGAGGGTGAACAGCGTCTCGGTCTCACTGTCGGTGAGCGCCGACGTCGGCTCATCCATGATGAGCACCTTGGCGTCGAACGAGAGGGCCTTGGCGATCTCGACCATCTGCTGCTTCGCCACGGTGAGCTCGCCGACCGGCTGCTTGGGGTCCACCCGGATGTTCAGCCGCTCCAGCAGCTCCTTCGCCTTGGCGTTGAGCTTGGTGTCCGAGACGAACGGGCCCGTGCGCGGCTCGCGCCCGATGTAGATGTTCTGCGCGACGGTGAGGTCCGGCATCAGGTTCATCTCCTGGTGGATGATCGTGATGCCGAGCTGCTGCGCCTGCAGCGGGCTGGTCAGCTCGACGTCCTTGCCGTCGAAGGTGATCGTGCCCTCGTCGCGCTGGTAGATCCCGGAGAGGATCTTCATCAGCGTGGACTTGCCCGCGCCGTTCTCCCCGACGAGCACGAGAACCTCGCCGGCGTACACCTCCAGATGCACGTCCTTGAGGGCCTGGACGCCGGGGAATCCCTTGCTGATCCCCTCGACTCTGAGGATGGGCTCGCTCACTGTGTCACCTGCTTCTTCGAAGGCCGATCGATCGAGTGCTTCCGCACGCTGGCGGTAAACATCCGATCAATATTCCATCGCGCTGCCGTGCAGCGCAAGTTGTACCTAAATGTATCTACTCGCCGACGCGGGGGGAAGACCTGTAATAACATCTTCGTCACAACCTGCGGACGACGGCCGTCCTCGGGGGAGAGGACGACATGCAGATCGGTGCCCATGGTCTCGTTTTCACCGGAGAGTTCGACGAGGCCGGCCTGCGCCGCGCGGTCGAGGGCACGGCCCGCGCCGGTTTCGATCTCATCGAGATCCCGCTGATGGATCCCGACGGCTTCGACTCCGCCCTCGCCGGCCGGATGATCGCCGATGCCGGCCTGGCCGTCTCCGCCTCGCTCGGCCTCACCGCGGCCACCGACCTGACCAGCGAGGATGCGGCGGTCGTCGCGGCCGGAGAGCGGGTGCTGGAGCAGTGCCTCGACCATGTCGCCGCGATGGGCGGCGATGTGCTGTGCGGCGTGATCTACTCCGCGATGCAGAAGTACCTCACTCCGCCGACGACGAAGGGCGTGGCGGCGAGCCAGGCGGCGATCGCGCGACTGGCGGCATCCGCCGCCGAGCGCGGCATCCGCCTTTCGCTCGAGGTCGTCAACCGCTACGAGTCGAACGTCTTCAACACGTCTCGCGGGGCGCTCGCCTACCTCGACGGCGTCGGCGACGACCGCGTGAGCGTGCACCTGGACACGTACCACATGAACATCGAGGAGTCCGACCTCTTCCAGCCCGTGCTGGACGCCGGCCCGCGCCTCGGCTACGTGCACATCGGCGAGAGCCACCGCGGCTACCTCGGCACCGGATCGGTCGCCTTCGGCGACTTCTTCCGGGCGCTGGACCGCATCGGCTACGACGGCCCCGTCGTGTTCGAGTCGTTCTCCTCGGCCGTCGTGAGCGCCCAGCTGAGCAACACGCTCGGCATCTGGCGCAACCTGTGGGAGGACAGCGACGACCTCGCGGCGCACGCCAACCGCTTCATCAGGGACGCTCAGCGCGCCGTTCAGACGATCGAGATGCATTGACGCCTCACAGATCCACACGACCGACGAGGTTCACCCGGATGCCGATGCGGTCGAACATCGCGGCCTTCGCAGCGAGGGCGCGGTCGGCCGTCTCGGCGTCGGGGGCGTAGACCACCTGCGCGTGGTTCGCCTTGTGTCGGGCCATGAACTGGTCGCGCGTGACGTCGTGCAGCACGACGTGCGCGATCGGCCACTCCGGGTTCGTGGCGTTCTTGCGACGCTGCGTCTCCTCCTCCGGAAGCTCCACGACGCTCGCGCGGAAGATGTCTGCCTGCAGGATCCCGTCGGCGATGAAGACGCGCGAGACCACGATCTCGCCTGGCTTGGAGACGCCGTTGATCGTGGCGCCGCCGGCGGGGAAGAAGACATCCCCCTGCCGCCAGCCCTCCGCCTTGTCCCAGCCGCCGAGGTGTGACGCGGGCACGGAGCCGGAGATCTCGTAGACCCACACGAACTCGCCGTCGTACTCCTCGCCCCAGCGCACGTCGTGGAGGGTGTTGTCGGGAACGAGCCCCATCGCCGTCCACACGCGGTCGGTCACGAGCGCATCGACGGCGACGCCCTCGTCGGCCTCGTTGAAGTGGGGGAAGGCGCGGCCGGCGAACAGTTCGCGGGACCCGTCGCGGGAGAGCACCGGCGGGCGCTCGGTGGAGTTCAGGATGCCCTCGGCGAGGTCCGAGGCCGGCACCAGGTCCTTCAGGCCCTGCTGGTACTGGATGCCGACCGCATCCAGCCCGAAGTCGTCGGCGATCCGCAGCGCCGCGATGTACATCTTCATCTGCCACTGCACCTGCTCGCGGGTGAGCTCGGTGGCCGCGTCGTCGCCGAAGCGGAAGGTCATGCCGCGCTCGACGAGCCAGTCGAACGCCGCGTCCGCCTCGGCTTCGGTCACCTGGAGCATCTCCGCGTACAGCGCCGACTGCGACAGGCGCTCCTTGTAGATGCCGGTCGCGTTCAGCAGCTCGTCGTCGAAGATCGCGTTGTACATGCCCATGCAGCCCTCGTCGAAGACGCCGATGATCGCCTTCTCGGCCAGCAGCTGATCGCCGAGCGCGCGTCCGAGCTCGACCTCGGGCGTTGCGGGCAGCTCGGGGAGCGCTCGCACGTGGGAGGCGTCGTGGGTGACGGTGCCGGTGCGCGTCCACTCCTCGAGACCCGCGAGGAACCACTCGTCGGCGAAGTCGACCGACCAGAGCGTCGAATAGGGCGTGCCCATCTTGGTCAGGCCCGCGTTGAGGCCGAGGAGGCCGACCAGGCCCGGCCAGTCTCCGGCGAAGTTGGCGACCGTGAGGATCGGACCTCGGTGGGTGCGCAGGCCGGCGAGCACGTGATGGCTGTACTGCCAGACGGCCTCGGCGACGATGAGCGGCGCCTCGCGCGGAATCGAGCGGAAGACCTCCATCCCCATGCGCTGACTGGAGATGAAGCCGTGCCCGGTCGCCGGGTCGATGTCGTTGGCGCGGACCACGCTCCACCCGAGCTTCTCCAGCGCCGCCGTGACATCCGCCTCCATCGCCGCCTGGGTCGGCCAGCCGGCCGCGTTCGCCGACTCGCGCAGGTCACCGCTGGCGATGAGGTAGGCCGTTCGCGCCGGAGCTTCCGGCGGCGTGGACACGACGGGCAGGGCGTACGAGGTCATGATGTCCTTTCGGTGGCGAGCGGGCGTTCCGCCGGCGCGTGCGCGACGGCGCCGGTTCCGGCGCCACGCGAGTGAGAGCTGCCCACGCGGTTCATCGGACCTCCTCTTCGTCGCGGGATCTGGAGAGAGTCTACGATGAAATCGATTTCATCGCGACCCCGAATTTTCGAGCTCATGCGCCGCCGCCTGGCCCGCAGCCGGACGCGTCAGCGGGTCTGAGTCGACATCCTGCGCTTGGTCGCCCGGAAGTTCTCGGCGGCGTCGACGAGCGCGACATCCGCATCGATGTGCAGCTGCTCGGTGAGGGAGGCGAGATCCGTGCCGGAGAGCACGGCCGCTCCGACCCTGTCGGTGACGGCCTGGATGACGGTGACGAGGACGCTCGCGTGCGCGCGGGCGACGAGGGGCGGAAGGTCCGGGTCGGTCGAGGTGATCGCCGCGGCGATCCGCGTCACCATCGTCGAGAACGCGAAGAACGTGCGGAAGGGCGGGACGCCGATCGACCTCCGCCGCGACACCATGGCGATCGCCGACCGGCTGGGACTGATCGACGCCGTCCGCGCGAAGGCGCTGCCCACTCGCATGACCGAGTTCGCCGACATCGACGGCGCCCCCATCGCACGTCGCGAGCCGGACAGCGCGGCCGAGAACATCGTGATCGACGACTACGAGATCCACCGGCACGACGATGTGGAGATCCACCGCGACGACCTGCTCGCGATCCTCTTCGGCGCGCTGGACGACGGCGTGCAGGTGCGCTTCGACGACTCGATCATCTCGCTGACCGAGACGGCGGACGGCGTGCGGGCCGCCTTCCGCAACGGCCCCGAGGAAGACTTCGCGATGGTCCTGGGATGCGACGGGAGTCACTCCACCGTGCGCCGACTGTGGTTCGGGCCGGAGAGCGAGTACAGCACCTTCCTGCACAACTACATGTCGGTCACCGTGGTCGACGGCACGTTCATTCCGTCGTGGACGACGCGCATCCAGAACACCCCCGGCCGCACGCTGCTGGTGAACTTCTACGCCGACACGACCGACGTCGTGCTGGCGTTCCGCTCCGAAGATGAGATCCCGTACGACCACCACGACATGGCGGAGCAGAAGAGGATCATCTGCGAGCACTTCGCCGACGCCGGCGAGCCGTTCGCCACGGTGCTGGAGCCAGCACTGACCGCCGACAACTTCTCCTTCGACAAGCTCAGCCAGATCCGTCTTCCCCGGTGGACGTCCGGTCGCGTGGCCCTGGTCGGCGACGCCGCCTACTGCCCGTCACCGGCGGCGGGCATGGGCGGGTCGGTCGCGATCCTCGGCGCGACCGCACTGCACGACGCGTTCGTCGTGGCCGGGGGTGACATCGATCGGTCTTTCGCGGAGTACGAGCGCAGCTTCCGCCCGACGGCGGAGAAGATCCAGACCGAGACGGAGGCGTTCGGGGTGCCGATGATCTTCCCCGCCACCGCCGAGGCGATCGCGTCGCGGAACGCGCAGCTGGTCGCCATGTGACGGCGGTCCGAAGCGGCGACGCAGGTTTTGCGACCTGGCCCTGCGTCCGCCCCGGAGTTCACGAGTCGAGGCGCGGGAGCAGCTCGCCGCCCAGCACGACGGTGCGGGGCGGGGCGTCGTCGCCGGCGAGGCGGTCCAGCAGCATCCGCGCCGCCGTCATTCCCATCTCCCGCGCCGGCAGCCGCACGATCGACACCGACGACGGCGAGATGATCGTGTAGGGAAGGGATCCGATGACCGCCATGCCGTAGGCCGGCGGCGGGGTGCCGAGCTCCGCGAGGCGCTGGATCGCCCCCATGCCGATGAGGTTGTTCCCCGCGACGAAGCCGTCGGGAGGATTCTCCGCCGCCAGCAGCGCATCGATGGAGACCCGGCCGCCCTCGAGATGGAAGGTCGTCGGGTACAGCAGCGCCGGATCGGCGGAGCCCAGGCGCTCCTCCATCGCGTCCCGCCATCCCTGCGCGCGCTCCCGCGACGTCTCGATCGCCATCCCCCCGACCATGCAGGCGACCCGGCGATAGCCGGCATCCAGCAGATCGATCGTCGCGGCGTACCCCGCCGCGCGGTTGGCCATGAGCACCGAGTCGACGCCGCCGCCCGCGGAACGGTCGACGGCGATGATCGGCCGGCCGGCAGCACGCAGCGCACTCACGTCGGTGTCGTCTCCGGCGGCCGCGAGGATGACGCCGGCCATGTGAGCGGAGGCGGCGATGCCGAGGTAGGTGCTCTCCTTGGCGATGTCGCCGTCGGAGTTGCAGAGCATCACCGAGTAGCCCGCCGCCGACGCGACGTCTTCGATGCCCCGCGCCGTCTCGGTGAAGTACGGGTTTTCGATGTCGGGGATCACGAGCGCGATCGCGTTCGCGCTGCCGGTCCGGAGGTTCCGCGCGGTGCTGTTGGGCACGAACTTCAGCTCGCGGGCGGCGCGCTGCACGGCCTCGGTCTTCGCCGGTGACACCCCGACGCCGTTGTACACGCGCGACACGGTGGCGGGCGAGACGCCCGCGCGCTTGGCGACGTCGTAGATCGTGGCCGTCGACAACGCCGACTCCGCACCGCCGCCGTCCGCGCCGCGCGCGGCGCGCGCCCTACTCCGCGTGGACATGGACGAGCGAGGCGTGCGAGATGTCGGAGGCGAGTTCGAACTCGAACCGGCTCCGATCCCCACGGTGGTGGGCGATGAAGAATTCGATCGGGCGCCCCGATGCGTCGCGGCTGACGCTGCGCAGGCGGAGCAGGGCGGCGCCGGTGGTGAGGTCGAGCAGGCGCGCCTGCTCGTGCGAGGCGACCGTCGCCTCGGCCGAACGCACGCCCTCGGCCGCGACGATCCCGCTGTCGGCGAGCACGCGATACAGCGACGCGTCGGCGAGGTCGACGCCGAGCGTCACGGCACCCACCGCCTCCGGCATCCATGTCGTCGACAGCGACCACGGCTGGCCGTCGACGAAGCGCAGCCGCTCCAGGGCGATCACGGAGTCGCCGACGGGGATCTCCAGCGCCTCGGCGACATCGGCCGCGGCATCCTCGCGCTCGTGCCGGATGACATCGCTGTGCACGTGTCCGCCGCGGCGCTCGACGTCTTCGTAGAGCCCCATCAGGGTGTGCACGAGGCTCTCGCTCGTCTTGGGGCGGGCCACGAACGTGCCCTTCCCCTTGACCCGCTCGACGACCCCCTCGTGTTCGAGTTGCGCCAGCGCCTGCCGCACGACGGTGCGGGAGATGCCGTAGTGCTCGCACAGCCGCATCTCGCCGGGAAGCAGATCGCCGGGCTTGAGCTTGCCCTGCGAGATGCGCGCGAGCAGCAGCCGGCACAGCTGGTCGTACATCGGAGACGAGGACCGGCGGTCTATCGCGTCGCCGTGCGGCGGTTCGGTCGTCATGTCAGTACGCGACCCCGGCGTGGAGGATGACGTTGGCGTAGGCCGTGAACTCTCCGGATCGCACGAAGGCGCGGGCGCTCCGCGTGCGTGCCTTGAACTCGACGTGCGGCACGAGTTCGAGCTCGACGCCGAGCGGCTCGAGGCGTTCGCGCAGCGCCGCGAGCATGGCGGGGCTCTGCTCGGCGATCTCCGCCGGCGCGGTCGCGCCCTCGATCACCATCTCGCCGAGCACCGTGTCGAGAACGTCGAGGAAGGCCGGCTCCCCCGGACGGTAGGCGAGGTCGATCCGCTCGCTGCCGACCGGGATCGGCAGTCCCGCGTCGGTCACGACGATGAGATCGGTGTGCCCGGTCTCGCTGATGACGCGCGAGAGGGCGGGGTTGATGGTGGAGGGGATCTTTCTCATGCGCGGCTCCCGTCGACGATCTCGGGCGCGGGGCGTTCGGCGAGGAACGCGTCGACGCGCTCGCGGGTCGGCAGACTCGGCGAGGCTCCTCGCACGGTGACGGCCAGCGCGCCCGCCGCGGCGGCACGCACGACGGCCTCGTCGAGGGTGGCGCCCTCCGCGAGCGCCGCGCCGAGGTATCCGGAGAACGCGTCACCGGCGGCGGTGGTGTCGACGGCCTCGACGGGGAACGGTGCGACCAGGCGCGCTCCGTCGGGGCTGACCAGCAGGGCACCGGCTCCGGCGAGGGTCACGACCGCGGCGCCGACGCCGCGTTCCAGGAACCAGCGCCCCGCCCGCTCGGCACTCGCGACATCGGTCACCTCGACGCCCGTCATCACCGTCGCCTCGGTCTCGTTGGGCGTCACGACGTCGACGTGGCGCCAGATGTCGTCGGGAAGAGCCGACGCCGGCGCCGGATCGAGCACGACGGTGAGCCCGCGCTCACTGCCGGCCCGAATGGCGTGCATCGCGAGCGGTGCGGGGATCTCCAGCTGCGTGAGGAGCACGGATGCCCTGCCGGCGAGCGCGTCCAGCCCGGCGTCGATCTGACCGGCGCTGAGCGCGGCGTTGGCGAGGGGCACCATGACGATGTCGTTCTGCGCCGAGGCATCGACGCGGATGTGCGCGATGCCGGTCGGACCGGGAACGGTGCGCACGTGCGTCACGTCGACGCCCGCGTCGACGAGACCATCCATGATCATGTCGTGGAAGAGGTCGCTGCCGACGCACGCGACGAAGCTGGCTGCAGCGCCCGCGCGGCCCGCGGCGACGACCTGATTCGCGCCCTTGCCGCCGAGCACGAGGGTGAAGTCGTCGCCCAGGATCGTCTCGCCGGGCACGGGCAATCGCGTCGAGAACGTGGTGAGGTCGGCCGTGACGGATCCCACGACGACGACCCCGGGGAGAGCCTGCTGGTCATCGGTCATGGCACCACCTGCGTTTCTTTGACTGCGCCGTCAGCACTCCGCTACATTATCGGGGATTCCACCTGTAACGACAGGTTCGAGGGAGAAACATGACCACCGCTCCGGTCCTCTACGTCGACAGCGCCGACCTCGCCCTCGTCGGCGAGCTGCTGCGCGACGGCCTCGTCACGGGCGTGACGACCAACCCGACCATCCTCGAGCGCGGCGGGCATGCCCTTGACGCCCTCCCCGATCTGTACCAGCGGTGGGTCGACGAAGGCGCCTCCCAGGTCTTCTTCCAGACGTGGGGGGCGACGACCGAGGAGATGCTCACCAACGCGGCCTGGATCAAGGGCTTCGGCGACCGGGTCGCCGTGAAGGTGCCCGCCACCCGGGCGGGGTTCGCCGCGGTCACCTCCCTCGTGCAGGAGGACACGACGGTGCTCATCACCGCGGTCTACTCCGTCGCGCAGGCCCTGGCCGGTGCGGCCTACGGCGCGCGCTACCTCGCGCCCTACCTCGGACGCCTGCGGGATGCCGGCCTCGACGGCGACGCCCTCATCGGCGACATGCAGGCGGCCTGCGCCGGGGCCGACACGGATGTGCTCGCGGCGAGCCTGCGGTCTCCCGACGACATCGTGGGGCTGCGCCGAGCGGGAGTGTCCCACTTCACCGCGGCGCCGCAGGTGATCCTCGATCTGCTCACCGACGACATCAGCGGCCGCTCGGCCGAGGAGTTCGAGGGCGCCATCGGCCGCATCCGCGGGTAGCTCCGGCCACGGTCGGTCTACCCTCGACCGGGTCGGCGCGCTAGCCTCAGCGAGGATCCTTCCTCGTCAGAAAGGCGCACCATGCCCGCGTTCCGTTACGGCCCCGTCGAGCTCTACCTCGTCGGCTTCGAGGGCGAGCGCCCCGACGCCGGCACGATGGCCGCCCTGTCCGACCTGCTCGAGAGCGGACTGATGCGTCTGCTCGATCTCGTGCTGCTCTCCAAGTCCGACGACGGCGACATCACGGTCACCGAGGTCGAGGCCGACGAGTTCGCGCTCGAGCTGCACGAAGTCGGCATCGCTGGCGAGGAGGACATCGCCGAGCTCGCCGAGCTCGTGCCGCCGGGAGGATCGGCGCTGCTGGTCGCCCTCGAGCTCAGCTATGCGCGCGAGCTCGCCGAGCGCCTCGACAGCGCCGGCGCCGTCGTGCTGAGCGCCGAGCGCATCCCGGCCCCCGTCGTCAACGCCGTCATGGATCTGGCCGACGAGGCCTGAGAAGCAGAAGGAGTCATCATGCCCATTCGCAGAGTCGGCCGTCCCGGTCTGATCGGTCTCGCCGCGCGCACCGCCGTCGTCGCCGGCACCGCCAGCGCCGTCAGCGGCGCCATGTCGAACAACCGCCAGCGCAAGCAGCAGTCGGAGTACGAACAGCAGCAGTATCAGGCCGCCCAGCAGCAGGCCGCGATGCAGCAGGCGGCCCAGCAGGCCGTCGCCCAGCAGCAGGCGGCGCCGGCCGCCCCCGCAGCCCCCGCCCCCGCGGCGGGCGGCGTCGACATCGTCGCCGAGCTGCAGAAGCTCGCCGCGCTCAAAGACGCCGGTGTGCTCTCCGACGCCGAGTTCGCCGCCGCGAAGGCCAAGCTCCTCGGCTGAGCCTCACCGCTTCTTCTTCGTCGCGATCCCCGTCGGTGCCTCACCGGCGGGGATCGCCGCATCCACATCCCCCGACAGCCAGCGCAGCCACCGCGTGCTCGGGTCGCCCTCGAGCACGAGCGCGCGCACCAGCAGGGTGAGCGGAATGGAGAGGATGGCGCCCAGCGGCCCGATGATGAAGGTCCAGAAGATGACCGAGAAGAAGCTCAGCGTCAACGACAGGTTCACCGCGTCGCTGACGAACTTCGGCTGCACGAGCACCTGCAGGGTGACGTTCACGACGCAGTAGATCGCGATCACGACGAGCATCGTCGGCCAGCCGCCGACGACGAGGGCGAGGACCGCCGGGGGCACGAGACCGAGCACGAACCCGATGTTCGGCACGAAGTTCGTCACGAAGGCGAGGATCGCCCACACCATCGGCGCCGGGATGCCGAGCGCCCACAGCGCGAGCCCGTCGATCACGGCGACGATGAGACCGAACGCGGCGTTGACGACGTAGTAGCGGCGCACGCTGCGGTTGTAGGCCGCGAAGCGCCCGAGGGTCGGTCGGATGCCGGTGCCGAACGCCGTCTCGGCGCGCGAGTACCGCGACGCGTCGGCGGCCATGAAGATGACGTAGGCCAGCACGAAGAAGAACGCCGTGAGTACGCCGAGCACGCTGCCCCCGACAGACGACGCGATCGTCAGCAGGGTCGACGGCGAGAGCAGCGAGGCCGTCGCGGCGGCGATCTGGTCGTCGAGGCCGAAACCGCGGAGCCACTCCACGACGGCCAGGGCGGTCCGCTGCAGATCTCCGGCGAAGTCCTGCACGAGCCGCCCGAACTGCACGCCGGCGAAGGCGAGCATGACGGCGAGCACGGCGAGGATGAGGTAGCCGAGCACGATCACGGCGGTGGTGGCCGCCCATCGCGGCCACCCCCTGCGGCGCAGCGCCGTGCCGAGCGGCTGGCAGATGATCACGATGACCGCGCCGAGCACGAGCGGCCCGACGACATCGCGGCCGATCGAGAGCCCCACGAGCACGATCACCGACGCGGCGAGTCCGATCACGATCCGCAGCGACGGCGACAGCGCCGGTGGCGCGGGTGCGGCGGGTGCGGGGGCGGGACGCTTCACGATGCCAGGCTAGGCGCTCGGCGGGCGGTCGGTGGATGCGGCGCCGTCGCCCGGCCGGCCGAGGCGGGTTCCGAGGTCGTCGATCTGGGCGGCGAGGGCGCGCACCTGCCCGCGCGTGGCGGCTTCGCCCGCGTCATCCGCACCGGCGGCGGCCCGCTCGAGCACCCACGAGGCGAAGGTGGCCGAGACGACACCGACGACGGCGATGCCGCCGGTCATGAGCAGCACCGCGATGACCCGACCCCACGCGGTGACCGGCGTGTAGTCGCCGTAGCCGACGGTGGTGATCGTGACAAACGCCCACCACAGGGCGTCGCCGAACGAGGTGATGTTCGCGTTCGGGGCGTCGCGCTCGGCTTCGAGCACCGTGAGGGCGGCGACCCAGATGAGGGTGAGGGCGGCACCCGCGCCGTAGACGGCGATGCGTGCGCGGAGGGCCGCACCGGCGGTGCGCTGCAGCACGTGGATGACGGTGAGCGCCTTGAGCAGGCGCAGCGGGCGGAGGGCGGGGATCACCACGACGCACAGGTCGAACAGGTGGGAGCGGAACCAGCGGCCCTTCGGCTTGGCGAGGGAGAGCTGCACGATGTAGTCGATCGCGAACACGACCCAGGTGGCGAACATGATCGCCCGGGCGAGGGAGAACTCGCCGCCCTCGAGGTCGGCGATCACCTGCCACGAGTACGCGACGATGAAGGCGAGCGAGGCGATGATCAGCGGCCAGTTCGTGATCTGCTGCCACCGGTCCAACGTCATGCGTTCGAGCCTAGAAGCGCCGCCCGGCGTTGACCGGCAGCCTCGCCGCCCAGGCTCTCACGAGTCGGTGTCGTCGGCGGGAGGCAGGGCGCGGTGCGGACGCCACAGCACGACCTCGGTGGCGCGACGCACGCGGGTGCCGTGGCGCAGCGAGATGACCGAGCCGGTCGCGCCGGCCGCGAACACGCGCGCACCGGGGCGTCGCTCGAGCTCGCTCTTCATGCGGTCTTCGAGGTCGCGCACGCGCAGGTGCAGCTCGCGCACCCGGTTCTCCAGTTCGAGGATGCGCGCGATGGCCGGCAGACTCATGCCCTCCGCCGACATGCGCGCGACCTCTCGCAGCTGCGCGACGTGCCGCAGCGAGTAGCGGCGCGACCCGCCCTGGGTGCGGGCGGGCACGACGAGGCCGAGACGGTCGTACTGGCGCAGGGTCTGCGGATGCATCCCCGCCAGCTCCGCGGCGCCGGCGATGGCGAGGATCGGTGCGTCCTCGTCGATCTCGTCGGGGTCCACCATGTGCTCACCTCGTTCCGTTTCGTCTCCTCGCTCCGCTCGTCGCTCAACGACCGGAAAGGTTGATCCCAAGGTACTCCGCGGCCACCGGTCACCCCCACCGGTCGTTGAGCGAGCGGAGCGAGACGAAACGCTACGTGCGCGCCTTCGCCATGAGGTCCGCGCGCGGGTTCTCCTTCGGCTCCAGCGCCTGATACGCCGCGAGCGCCTCACGGGCCGCGTCATCCAGGTGCGACGGCACCGCCACCTGCACCTCCGCCAGGAGGTCGCCGGTGCCCTTCTGCGTCTGCACGCCACGACCCTTGACCCGCAGCACGCGCCCCGACGGGGTGCCCGCCGCGACCCGCAGTCGCACCGGGTCTCCGCCGAGGGTCGGCACCTCGATCGTGGCGCCGAGGGTGGCCTCGGTGAAGGTCACCGGCACGGTCACGCGCAGGTTCAGCCCGTCTCGGGTGAACACCGGATGCGGCCGCACGGTCACCTGCACGACGATGTCGCCCGATTCCCCGCCGTCCGGCGAGGGGCGACCGCGGCCGCGCAGGCGGATCTTCTGCCCGTCGCGCACACCGGCGGGGATCTTCACCTTGAACGGCTTGCCGTCCTCACCCTGCAGGGTGATGGTCTCGCCCTTGGTGGCGGTGATGAAGTCGATGGTCGTGCGCGCGGTGACGTCCGCACCGCGCGACGGACCGCCGAATCCCTGGAACCCGCCGGAGGGCTGCCCGAACCGACCGGAGCCGAAGCCGGTACCGCGACCGCCCTGCTGCTGGTTGAACATCGAGAAGATGTCGTCGAAGTCGGCGCTGCTGTAGCCGCCGCCCCCACGGCCCTGCCCGAATCTCGAGAAGACGTCCTCGAAGCCCCCACCCTGTCCGGATCCGCCGGCCGTGAAGCGCGCGCCCGAGCCCATGGCCCGGATCTGGTCGTACTCCTCGCGCTGCTCGGGATCGCTCAGCACGGCGTACGCCTCGCTGATCTCCTTGAATTTCGCTTCGGCCTTGGCATCCCCCGGGTTGGAATCGGGGTGGTAGGTGCGCGCGAGCTTTCGGTAGGTCTTCTTGAGGTCGGCGGCGCTGACCTCCTTGGAGACACCGAGGACCTTGTAGAAGTCCTTGTCGAACCAGTCCTGACTCGCCACGTGTCCTCCTACTCCGCCGGAACGGCGACGACGACCTTGGCCGGACGCAGCTCGACAGAGCCCAGGCGGTATCCGACTTCGACGACCTCGAGGATCGTCGGGGTCTCGGTGCCGGGGGTGGGTGCCTGGAAGATCGCCTCGTGGTGCTGGGGGTCGAACGCCTCGCCGGCGGCACCGTAGGGCTCGATGCCCATGCGCTCGACGACGCCGCGCAGCTTCTCGGCGATCGCGGCGAAGGGGGTGCCCTCGTTGAGGTCGCCGTGCTTCTCCGCGCGGTCGAGGTCGTCGATCACCGGCAGCAGTCCCTTGGCGACCGAGCCCTTGGCGCGCTCGATCTCCACCTCGCGCTGCTCTTCGGTGCGGCGGCGGTAGTTGGCGTACTCGGCCTGCAGGCGCTTGAGGTCTCCCAGCAGCTGCGACTCGAGGTCGGCGAGCACCTGGTCCTCGGCGTCGGCACCGGCGGCGTCTTCGGATTGCTCCGCACCGAGGATGTCGTCGACGGTCAGGGCCGGATCCTCCGGCTGAGGGTCGGAGGCCTGAGCCTCCGACCCCTCGTCGCCGGGGACCTCGTTCTCGGGGACCTCGTCGGGTCCCGGTTCGAAGTCCTTGGGCATGGTTACTTCTTCTCCTCCGAGCTGTCCTCGTCCTCGTCGACGACCTCGGCGTCGACGACATCCTCATCGGACTCCGTCGATGCCTGCTCCTCCGACGCGCCGGCGCCGGGGGCGGCCTGCTCGTTCTGCGACGACTGGTAGATCGCCTCGCCGAGCTTCTGCTGGCTCTGGTTCAGCTTGTCGAAAGCCGTCTTCACGGCCTCGTCGTCGTCACCGGCGAGCGCGGACTTGAGGGCGTCGACGTCGGCCTGCACCTCGGTCTTGACCTCTTCGGGCAGCTTGTCGGCGTTGTCGGAGATGAGCTTCTCGACCGAGTACGACGCGGTCTCGGCCTGGTTGCGCACCTCGGCGGCCTCGCGGCGCTTCTTGTCCTCGGCGGCGTGCTCCTCGGCCTCGCGCACCATGCGGTCGATGTCCTCCTTGGGCAGCGACGAGCCGCCCGTGATGGTCATGGACTGCTCGGTGCCGGTGCCCTTGTCCTTCGCGGACACGTGCACGATGCCGTTGGCGTCGATGTCGAAGGTGACCTCGACCTGCGGGATGCCGCGCGGGGCCGGCGCGATGCCGGTGAGCTCGAAGGTGCCCAGCGGCTTGTTGTCGCGGGTGAACTCGCGCTCGCCCTGGAAGACCTGGATCGCGACCGACGGCTGGTTGTCGTCGGCGGTCGTGAAGGTCTCGCTCCGCTTGGTGGGGATGGCGGTGTTGCGCTCGATGAGCTTGGTCATGATGCCGCCCTTGGTCTCGATGCCGAGGCTCAGCGGGGTGACGTCGATGAGCAGCACGTCCTTGCGCTCACCCTTGAGGACACCGGCCTGCAGGGCGGCGCCGACGGCGACGACCTCATCCGGGTTGACGCCCTTGTTGGCGTCCTTGCCGGTCTCCTTCTTCACCAGTTCGGCGACCGCGGGCATGCGGGTCGAGCCACCGACGAGCACGACGTGGGCGATGTCGGCGACCTTGATGCCGGCCTCGCGGATGACGTCTTCGAACGGCTTCTTGGTGCGGTCGAGGAGGTCCTTGGTGAGGTCTTCGAACTTGGCGCGCGACAGCGTCTCCGACAGCGAAACCGGGCCCGACTCGGTCAGCGACAGGTAGGGCAGGTTGATCGAGGTCGACGACGAGCTGGAGAGCTCCTTCTTCGCCTGCTCCGCGGCCTCCTTGAGGCGCTGCAGCGCGATCTTGTCGCCCGAGACGTCGACGCCGGTGGTCTCCTTGAACTGCTTGATCAGGTAGTCCACGACGCGCTGGTCCCAGTCGTCGCCGCCGAGGCGGTTGTCACCCGAGGTGGCGCGCACCTGGATGGTCGAGAAGTCGTCGTCCTTGCCCACCTCGAGCAGCGAGACGTCGAACGTTCCACCACCGAGGTCGAAGACGAGGATGAGCTCGTCCTCCTGGCCCTTGTCGAGGCCGTAGGCGAGGGCCGCCGCGGTCGGCTCGTTGATGATGCGGAGCACGTTCAGGCCCGCGATCTCGCCGGCCTCCTTCGTGGCCTGGCGCTCGGCGTCGTTGAAGTAGGCGGGAACGGTGATGACCGCGTCGGTCACCGTGTCGCCGAGGTACTCCTCGGCGTCGCGCTTGAGCTTCATGAGGATGCGCGCGGAGATCTCCTGCGGCGTCCACTTCTTGCCGTCGACGTCGAAGCCCCAGTCGGTGCCCATGTGGCGCTTGACGCTGGAGACGGTGCGGTCGACGTTGGTGACGGCCTGGCGCTTGGCGGTCTCGCCGACGAGCACCTCGCCGTCCTTGGTGTAAGCGACCACCGAGGGGGTGGTGCGGAAGCCCTCGGCGTTCGCGATCACCTTGGGCTCGCCGCCCTCCAGCACGCTGACGACGGAGTTCGTCGTACCGAGGTCGATTCCAACAGCACGGGGCATGTCTTCTCCTTCTGGGTGGGGCCGAAGCGGATGCGCGGCCCGGGTTGTTGCCGAAAGTCACGGGTCGACTCAGGGACCTGAGCCGAGACGACTCAAGCGTAGACCGCGAGGTTCGCGGTGTCAAATGAAGTTGATATGCATCGGCTCAAGTTTGGGTGCTGAAGGAAACCTGAGGAACGCCTGACGCCCGGGCATTGGAGACCTGAGGTGCGCTGGGGACAGTGGATGCCGCGGGGACCTCCCGCACCCTCGACACCGCTAAGGGAGACTCGCATGACCACTTACATCGCCGCCCTGCGGCGTCGCAAGGAGAACGGCGACGCCGGCTTCTCGCTCATCGAACTGATCGTCGTCGTCGTGATCCTCGGCGTCCTGGCCGCGATCGCCGTCCCGGTCTTCCTGGGCCTTCAGGGGCAGGCAGAGCAGAGCGCGCTCGACACTGCCACGGCCAACGGTGCAAGCCAGGTCGCGACGGAGATCGCGACTGCCACGACCGCCCCGACCATCGACACGCTCAACACAAGCCTCGACGGCCTGGAGGCTGACGGGATCACCCTCAGCGTCGCAGCTAACCCTACGACTGCTGCTCCCAGCGTCGACAACTACTGCGTCACCGGCACGAAAGAAGGCTCTGAGACGGCTACCTCCGGCCCCGGCTGCTGACCCAGCCGCTTCACTCCGGCCGGGTCGACGCGTGGCGTCGGCCCGGCCATCCCGCATCTCCCGGAAAGGATCCGGCATGGCCGGCACCCGCGACACCCGCTCCGACGAGGGCTTCGGTCTCGTCGAGGTCGTGGTGTCGATGCTGCTGTTCGCCGTCATCGCCGTCGCGATCCTCCCCCTGGCTCTTCAGGCATCGGTGCTGAGCGCCGGAAACCGCGACCGCGCGTCGGCGCAGTCGTTCGCGGCGGGGCAGCTCGCGGATGTGCGGGCGGCGCATCCCGACGACGCAGCCAACTCGTGCACGGCACTGGCCGACGCCGCGGCGACGGGCGTTCCCGATGACGCCGACACCGGACTCGTCGCCGACATCGCCGTCGACACGTGCCCGACCTCCTACCCGGCCGCCGTGACGGTCACCGTCGCCGTGCGGGATGCGGACGCCGACCCCGGCTCCCCGGTCGTCGAGATGGCGACAAAGATCGTGGTGACGGCCCCATGAACGCCGACGCGTCCCCGCGAGAGATGGCCGCCGACGACGCCGGCCTCAGTCTCGTCGAGCTGCTCGTCGCCCTCTTCGTCGGCGGCATGCTGCTGACCCTCATCGCCTCGCTGTTCGTCTCGACGATGCAGGCCACCGCCGCCACCCGCGACCTCGACCTCGCCACGGGTCGCGCCCAGGCCCTCAGCACGTCGCTGCAGACCGACATCCGCAATGCCGCGGAGATCGTCGTGCAGGACATCCCGGGCGGCGGCACGCTCGTGCGGGCCCGCGTCGCCACCGGCGACACCGGCTGGCAGTGCCGCGCGTGGGCGCTCGTCGACCTCACCACGACCGACGCCGACGGAACCCGCGACGGCGCCGACGGCGGCCTCGAGGCCCGCACCCACACCTCCGCCCCGCTCACCGGCACGCAGACCGCACCCGCCCCCGCGACGACGTGGGGCGCCCTCGTCGACGTCGTCGAACCCGCGACGGATGCCGCCGGCACGGCGCTGCCGCCCTTCACCCTCGACGACCGCCACCTGTCGTGGAACCTGACGGTCGTCACGTCGGAGCAGCCGCAGCTGAACGCGCGCAGCACGACCTCGCTCTCGGGGTCGGCCGTCGCCGGCGCCCGCGACGACGGAAGCGGTGCCCGATGCTGGTGACCCGACCGAACCGCGACCGCACCCGCGACCGCGCCGTCGACGACGACCGGGGCGCGGCCCTCATCTCGGTGCTGATCGTCTCGCTCGTGCTCGGCGTCATCGCCGTCGGGCTCTCCAGCGCCGTCGTGAACACGACGCTCACCACGAGCGGCGTCCGCGCCACGCTCGAGGCGCGTGCCGCCGCCGACGCCGGCATGGCCGAGGCGGTCGCCGCCGCGAAGGGCGGCGACCTGTGCGACGCGACCGTGCCCGACGGCGCGCTCGACACCGGCGCCGCCTATACCGCATCCCTCACGTGCGCCGACGACGGCAGCACGGTGACCCTCACCGCCACCGGCACGGCCGACGGCACGTCGGCGACCGTGCAGGCGGTCTACGCCCTCGTCGCCGAGACCATCGAGGCCGTCGATCCGTCGCTCACCCCCGTCGGCCTCGTGCTCTACGACGCCTCGACGATGGGCCAGGTGACCCTGCTCGCGCACGGCGGCAACGAGCCGCAGGTGGTCGCGGTCACGGGAACGTTCGGCTGCCGGCTCGGCATCCCCGGCAACCTGCTGGTGGGCGGCAACGTCACCTCGAGCGACGGCTGCAACGTCAGCGGCGACATCTACGCCGGCGGAACGGTCACCTTCAACGGCGGCGCGACGACGGTGCTCGGCGACATCCTCGCCGCAGGCACCGGCACCTCGAAGATCAACAGCAGCATCGGCAGCGCGAACGCCGACGATCCGCTTTCGACCGTGCACGTCAACGGGGCACTCGACCTGCTGTGGAGCGGCGCCCGCGCGCACACGAACGTGATCGCGAACGGCTCCGTCACCGTCAACAGCCGGGTCATCGAGGGCGACGTGACCCTGCCGGCCGGCAGCTTCCCGTCGGTCAACGGCGGCCGCATCGAGGGTGAGACCATCCAGACCGACGACGTGCCGACCGTGCCCGCGCCGAGCCTCCCCGGCTGGTTCGACTACACGTACCGCGCCGCCGACTGGCCGGGTGCGACCGTCGTGACGCTGCGCAACGTCAGCGCCAACGCGACCGACACGTGCGATTACTACAACAAGCACACCGGATGGAGCGTCGACGGCACGTGGGTCGGCGGCGGGAACCGCGGATGGAAGGACCTCGCGAACTACACCGGCACGGTCGTGATCGACGGCCGCGCGTGCGACCAGCTCACCTCCAACGCGGGCGGCAATCCGGCACCGGCGCTGAAGGCCTCGAACGTCGTGCTCCTGGCGAAGAAGTTCGACACGACCGGCCTCACCATGACCGCCGCCACGGGCGCGACGCCCCGCGTGTACTTCATCACCGAAGACACCGTGCCCGACGGCAGGCCCTCGTGCGCCCTCGGCGCGACGGCCACGAACGTCAACACCAACGGCGCCAACCTCGACGGCGTGCGCTCGCTCATCTACACCCCGTGCCGCCTGTCCGTGTCCGGCGGCGGCGTGCTGCTCGGATCCCTCTACACGAACGGGTTCAACTCCGGCGGTCAGATCACGATCAAGGGCGAACTCATGAGCCTGCCCGGTCAGCCCGCCCCCGACGGCGGATACGGCGGCACGCCCACGATCATCGAGACCGGCGAGCACGCGCTCGGCGACGTGCTGTGGCGCCGGGAGGTGGCATCCCCGTGACCCCGCTCGCCCTCACCCTCGTCTCCGTCGGCGCCGGCGTCTTCGGCGCCGTCATCGGCTCGTTCCTCAACGTCGTCGCCTATCGCGTGCCCGCCGGCATCTCGCTGCTGCGCGAGAGCCGCTGTCCCACGTGTGACGAGCCGGTGCGGTGGTGGCGGAACGTTCCGGTGCTGGGATGGCTGGCCCTCCGCGGCCGCTGCGCGCGATGCCGTGCGGCGATCCTGGTGCGCTATCCCCTCGTCGAGGCGCTCACCGCGATCGTGTTCGCCGTCGTCGTCGCGTGGGGCATTCTCGCCCTCCCCGGTCCGCCCGCGGCCACTCTCGCCGTCATCGCGGCCTACCTGTGGTTCGCGGCCTCGGGGATCGTGCTCACCCTCATCGACCTCGACACCCGCCGCCTCCCCCACGCGATCACCGGATCCGCCCTGATCGTGTGCGCGGCACTCCTCGGTCTCGCCGTGCTGCTGGGCGCCGACAGCGCATCCCTGCTGCGCGCGCTCGTCGGCGCCGCGGCCCTGTGGGCGTTCTACGCCGCGATCCGATTCGTGCGTCCCGACGGCATGGGCGGTGGCGACGTGCGTCTCGCGGCCGTCGTGGGCCTGATGCTGGGGTGGCTCGGATGGGGCCCGCTGCTCGTCGGCGCGTTCGCGGCGTTCGTGACCGGCGGCGCGTTCGGGGTCGGCATGCTGGTGCGCGGCCACGCCGGTCGCCGCACCGCCATCCCGTTCGGCCCGTGGATCATCGTCGGCGCCTGGATCGGCGTGCTCGCCGGCGACGCGATCGCGCGCGCCTACACCGGCCTGTACCCGGAGCTGTGAGGACGATCATGCCGAAGACGCAGGTGGCGGTGGAGATCACCGAGGAGAGCGTGCGCGCGATCGAGGTGAGCCTCGGACGCACCCCGACCGTCGTGGCGGCCGGCGAGGTGCCGGTGCCGCCGGGGGCGGCGAAGGACTCCGAGGTGCTCGATCGCGATGCGGTCGCCGTCGCCCTGCAACGGCTGTGGGCCGAGGCGCGCATCTCGCAGCGCAACGTCGTGCTCGGCGTCGGCAACCGCCGCATCCTCGTGCGGGAGCACTCGACCCAGCTCACCAACCCCGCGCAGATCCGCCAGGCGCTGCCGTTCGAAGTGCAGGACCGCCTGCCCGTGCCGGTGGATCAGGCCGTTCTCGACTTCGTGCCGACCGCGCAGGACGACCGTGGCGTGCACGGCCTGCTCGTCGCCGCCGTCGCCGAGCACATGGAGGAGCTCGTCGGCGCCCTCGACAAGGCACGCCTTCGCCCCCTGTCGATCGACCTCGTCGCCTTCGGCTACGCCCGCGCCCTCGCGACCCTCGTCGAGCCGGGCCGCACCGGCCTCCTCGTGGGCATCGGCGAGCACACCACGCACATCGTCATCGCCACCGACGGGGTGCCGAGATTCGTGCGCGTCGTTCCGCTCGACATCGTCGACGCGGCACCCCCCGACGAACCGGCACCCGCATCCGAGCCGCTTCGCCGTCGCCGCGCCGCGACGGTCGAGTCGGATGCGCGCGACGCGCTCTCGCCCGCGGTGCAGACGGCGCTCATCGACCTCGTCGGGCGCCTGCGGAGCACCGTCGCCTTCTACCGCGACCGTGCGAACGCCGCGCCGATCGACATCGCCTTCGTGACCGGGACGCACGCCGCGCATCCGCGACTCGTCGAGGCGATCGCGACGGCCGCCGGCGCCCCGGTCACCCCGGTCTCGGTCTCCGATCTCGTGCCGGCCGCTCCCGGTCTCGCGCTGCCCGTCGGAACGGCCGCGCGCCTGACCGGCACGGCCGCGCTGCTGCAGGGCGGCGTCTCGTGAACGTGCGCCGCACCCGGCAGCCTGTGCTTCCCCTCGGCTCCCTCCCCCGCGTCGACCTGCTGCCCCCGTCCGAGATGCGACGGCGCGACATGCTGGCGCGCGCCCGCGCGTGGATGGTCGTCGGCATCGCCGCCGTCGCCGTCTCGGCGCTGCTCGTGGGCGGAGCCGCCGCCTATCACGTCGCCTCGTCGGTGCGGCTCGGCCTCGAGCAGGCCCGCACCCAGCAGATCCTCACCGGCATCGCGGAGCTGTCGGAGGTGAGCGAAGCGCTCGCGACCCGCGGAGACCTGCAGGCGCTGCGCGCCGATGCGATGGCCGGCGACCTGGAGTGGACGCCCGCGGTCGCGCTCATCGCCTCGCACCTGCCGGCCGGGGTGACGATCACCGGCTTCTCGCTCGATGCCGGCGCCGCGCCCGTGGCGGGGTCCGACCCGACGTCTGCGACCGGGATGTCGGGCACCGTGACCGTTCAGACGCCGGCCGCGATCGACCTCGTCGCGGCGACCCGCGACCTGCGGGAGGCCCCCGCGGTGATCGCGGCCGACCTCGAGTCGCTGACCGCCGCCGACGGCGTGTTCACCTACACCCTGCGCATCGCGCTCGACCAGTCCGTGTACACCGGCGCCTTCACGGCCGAGGAGTGAGATGACCAAGCAGCTCGTCAACCTCATCGGCGCGGCCACGACCCTCGCGATCCTCGTGCTCGCCGTGCTCGTGTTCGCGCTCCCCCTGTTCACGCAGGCGACCCGCACGGCGGGCGAGGCCGACGCGGTCGCCGCGCAGAACCGCTCGCAGCAGGGGGTGCTGGATGCGCTGGTCGCCCAGTCCGCCGACATGACGGCCCTCGAGGCGCAGGTCGCGACCCTCCGCGCGGAGATCCCCGCCGAGGCGCGCGTCGACGACGTGCTCCTGCTTGCGATCGACGCGGCCGCCGCGCAGGGCGGCTCGGTCACCTCGGTGACGCCCGCGAGCAGCGAGGCCTTCGCCGTGCGCACGGACGAGGCCGCCACTCCGGCACCGCAGCCCGCAGACGAGGCAGCCGAGACCGACGACGCCTCCGCCGCCGTCGGGCCGAGCACCACCCTCGAGTCGAGCACCCCGGCGCCCGTCGCGGCGAGCGACGGCCCTCAGCAGACGTCGGTGACCGTCGTGGTGGCCGCGCCCACGGTCGAGGCCGCCACGCGCATCCTCGACGAGCTGCGCGCCGGCCCCCGCCTGGTCGCGGTGACGCAGGCCTCCGTCACCGAGGGCGCCGAGGGCGGGGCAAGCCTCAGCGCGACGCTCCTCGTCTTCACGCGACCCTGACCCGCGCCGCCGCGCCGCGGCCGGCCCCGGTCACTGACCGAGCTGCTGGTACATCGTGAACATCGGCATGTAGAGCGCGACGACCATGCCGCCGATGAGGAGTCCGAGCACCGTCATCATGATCGGCTCGATCATGCTCGTCAGCTGCTCGGATGCCGCGTCGACCTCGGCCTCGTACATCGCCGCGATGTTCTCGAGCATGTCCGGAAGCGACCCCGACTCCTCGCCGACCGACACCATCTGGCTGACCATCGGCGGAAAGACGGCGGCGCGCGCGAGCGGCGCCGAGAACGACCGGCCGAGGCGCACCGATTCGCGCACGCTGCGCAGGGCGTCTTCGATGGCCTTGTTGTTCGCCGCCCTGCCGACGAGGTCGAGGGCCTGCATGAGGGGCACCCCGGCCCCGAGCATCATCGACAGGTTGCGGGCGAATCGCGCCACGGCGATCTTCGTCACCAGGGAGCCGAACACCGGCATCCGCAGGCGGAAGGGATCGACGACGCCCCGGAAGCGGTCGGTGTGCTTCACGCGCTGGTACCAGATCCACCCCGCCACGGCGAGCACGATCAGCAGCGGCAGGATCCACACCATGTTGTGCGACAGGGTCACGAGCATCTGCGTCGGGAGCGGGAGCTCGCCGCCCATGCTCGCGAACATGTTCTCGAACACCGGCACCACGAACGTGATCATCGCGATGACGCCGACGACCGCGATGACGAGCACGATGATCGGGTAGGTCGTGGCGGAGCGGATCTTCTGCTGCAGCTTCACGTCGGCCTGGTAGCTGCGCGAGATCGCCTCGAGCGAGTCGGCGAGGAAGCCGCCGGTCTCGCCGACGCTCACGAGGCTCACCATCAGCGGCGGGAAGACGTTCGGATGCGCCGCGAGCGCGGTGGAGAACGACGACCCCGACTCGATGTCGACCTGCACCGCCGTCAGCGCCGACGCCAGCCGCCGGTTCGGGGTCTGCTCGGCGAGCAGGGCGAGCGCCCGCATGAGGGGGAGCCCCGCCTGGATGAGTCCGGCGAACTGCTGCGCGAACACCGCGAGGTCCTTCGTGGCGACGCCGCGCTCGAACCCGGGGATCGTCACGTCGCGGTTGAGCCCCGTCTTGGACTGCGCCACGACGCTGAGCGGAGCGAGCCCCTGCGCCCGGAGCTTCGCCACGACGGCGCTCTCGCTCGCCGCTTCGAGCACCCCCTTCGCCTCCGCCCCGGTAGCGGTGGCCGCGCGCCAGCGATATTCCTCCAGCGGCATGTCACAGGATCCAGTCGTCCGACGGCGGCGCGGGGTCGGCGTTTCCGCCGAGCCACGCCTCGGCGTCGTAGTCGCGCGGGCGCACCCGCACGCCGTCGAGGGCATGCGGGTCGGTGAGGTAGTGACGCGCGAGCGAGGCGGCGACGTCGCCCGATTCGACGAGGGTCTTCAGCGACTGATCCAGCGTGTGCATGCCGTGACCCTCCCCGGCCTGCATCGCGTTGTACAGCTGGGCGATCTGGTTCTCGCGCACGAGGTTCGCCACCGCCGGCGTCGACACGAGCACCTCGGTCGCGATCACGCGGCCTCCCCCCTGCGCCTTGGGCAGGAGCGTCTGGCTGATGACCCCCTGCAGCGTGTCGCCGAGCTGGCTGCGCACCTGGTTCTGCTGGTGCGCGGGGAACGCGTCGACGATGCGGTTGATGCTCTTCGCCGCCCCCTGCGTGTGCAGGGTGGAGAGCACGAGGTGGCCCGTCTCGGCCGCGGTGAGCGCGGTCGAGATCGACTCGGGGTCGCGCAGCTCGCCGATGAGGATGACGTCGGGATCTTGCCGGAGCACGCGGCGCAGCGCCTCGGCGAAGGAGGTCGTGTCGGCGCCGACCTCGCGCTGGTGGATGAGCGAGCGCTGCGACGTGTGCACGAACTCGATCGGATCCTCCACCGTCACCACGTGATCCTGCTTGGTGCGGTTGATGAGGTCGATCATGGCGGTGAGGGTCGTCGACTTGCCCGATCCGGTCGGCCCGGTCACCAGCACCAAGCCGCGCGGTCGCAGCGCGAGATCTCCGGCGATTGCCGGCGCGCCCAGCTCGTCGAGGGTGAACGCGCGGCTCGCGATGAGACGGAAGGCGGCCGCGACCTGCCCGAGCTGGCGGAACACGTTCACACGGAACCGCCCGGTCCCGGGCACCGTGTGGGAGAGGTCGACGTCGCCGGTGGCGTGGAAACCCTCGCGGTGCGCAGCGGACATGATCCCCACGAGTGCGTCGAGCAGCACCGGTCCCGGGATCGGGCTGTCGTAGCCCGGCACCGGCACGAGGTGTCCGTCGTGCCGGTGGAGCGCCGGCGCGTCGGCGGAGAAATGGATGTCGGAGGACCCCATCGTCGCGGCCGTGCGGAGCACCCCCTCCAGCACCCGCTCGGGCGCATCCTCGGCGACACCGCCCGCCGATCGCATCCGCAGCTCAGACCGTGACACGCAGCACCTCCTCGATCGTGGTGAGTCCCTCGAGCACCTTCGACCACCCGTCGGCCCGCAGGCTCGTCATGCCCTGCGCGAGCGCGAGCTCCCGCAGGTCGGCGCCCGATGCGCTGCGCACCACCGCCGCCTCCAGTTCGGGGGTCATCGCCATCACCTCGTGCAGGCCGACGCGTCCGCGATAGCCCGTGCCGGAGCACGCCGGGCACCCCTGTGCGCCGTAGAGCACCGGCACGTCGGTCGGATCGTGCGGCACCCCCAGACGCGTGAGCACCGCCGAGTCCTCGCGATAGGGCTGCCGGCAGGTCGAGCACAGCCGTCGCGCGAGGCGCTGCGCGACCACGGCCGACAGCGCGGTGGCGACGAGGTAGGGCTCGGCGCCGATCTCGGTGAGACGCGCGACGGCGCCGGGAGCGTCGTTGGTGTGCAGCGTCGAGAGCACGAGGTGGCCGGTGAGCGCTGCCTCGATGGAGATGACGGCCGTCTCACTGTCGCGGATCTCGCCCACGAGCACGATGTCGGGGTCGGAGCGCAGGATGCTGCGCAGCACCGACTGGAACGTCAGGCCGGCCTTGGCGTTGACCTGCACCTGGTTGACCCCCGCCATGCGGTACTCGACGGGATCCTCGACCGTGATGACGTTCACGCGCGGGTTCGACACCTCCCGCAGCGCCGTGTAGAGCGTCGTGGACTTGCCCGATCCGGTCGGCCCGGTCACGAGCACCATGCCGTGCGGCCGCTCGATGGCGCCGCGGAAGCGCGTCAGGTTGCCGCGGCCCATCCGCAGATCGGCGAGGGAGAGGCTGACGGCGGTGTTGTCGAGGATGCGCATCACGATCTTCTCGCCCCACACCGTGGGGAGCGTCGCGACGCGGAGATCGACCTTGCGGCCGCCGTGCGAGACCGACAGCCGGCCGTCCTGCGGCCGGCGCCGCTCGGCGATGTCGATGGAGGCCATGATCTTCAGCCGCGAGATGATGCCGTCCTGGATGTTGCGGTCGGCCCGCTGCATCTCGTGCAGCACCCCGTCGATGCGATAGCGCACGGTTAGGTGGGACTCGCCCGGCTCCACGTGGATGTCGCTCGCGCGATCGTCGATCGCCTGGGTCACGAGGAGATTCACGAACCGCACGATCGGCGCATCGCTGTCCTGATCGTCGACGACCTCGGTCGCCGACAGGTGTGTGGCCGCGCTCTCCTCCAGCTCGGCGGACAGATCGGAGAGCTCCTCGTCGGATCGCACGTAGCGCTGGAACGCCAGCTGGAGCGCGTCGGCCGCGACGACGACCGGCTCCACCTGCAGGTCGGTGACGGTGGACACGTCGTCGAGCGCGATGATGTCGGTGGGATTGGCCATGGCGAGCACGACCCGGTCGGCCGTGCGACCGATGGGGAGCACGTCGTACTTCCGGCAGAGGCCGCCGGGCACGAGCGTGACGATCTCGGGTTCGAGCTGCAGTCCGGTGATGTCGACGAAGCGGTGGCCCGTCTGGCGCGCGATCGCCTCGGCGAGCTGTGACGGGGTGACGATCTCGCGCGCGACGACCTCGTGCAGGAAGCGGTCGCCCTCACCGTGTTCGGCGAGCAGCTCGCTGAGCGTCGAGGCGCGCGTGGATCCCAGGAGGACGAGCGTCTGCGCGATTCCCCGCACGGTTCTCCCCCCGTTCTCCTCCGGCGACCCAGGCTAGATCTCGGCCGTCTCGCGGCACGACTCCCGGGACCTTTCCTGAGCCAAAGCCGGTCGACCTGAGGAAAAACTGAAGTTGTGGGACGGATGGGGACTGTGTGAAAGCTGAGTTTTATGAGAAGTTACTCATGAAAGACAGAATTTCTTGCACGTACGCCTCGCCAGCTGTATCGACGTTCGCCCCCACATACGCCGAAGGCCCCCATGCGCCCCATCGCCACTCACCCCCTGTCGGATCCGTTCGCGCGGACCGCCCTCGTCATCGACAGTCGCGCCGATCGAGCCAAGGCGGTGGCCGACCGCCTGTCGCAGCAGGGCTTCCGGGTGCGTTCCGCTGCGACGGCCTTCAGTGGAATCGACGCGGCCGCGCAGCATCGCCCCGACCTCGTGATCGTGCAGACCGACCTGGCGGGCCTCGACGGCTTCGAAGCCGTCCGTCGCATCCGGGACTTCAGCGACGCGTTCGTGATCATGCTGTCCGACGATGATTCCGAGTCCGCGACGGTCGAGGGCTTCCGCGCCGGCGCCGACGACTACCTCGCCGGCCCGGTCCGCCCCCACGCGCTCCGCGCACGCATCGATGCGCTGCTGCGTCGCTCGCGCAGCCTGACGAGCGCCGGAGCTCCGCGCCAGGACGAGGGCGCGTGGCTCACGCACGGACCGCTGCGGATGCAGCCGCACTCGCGTCGCGTCGAGATGCGCGGCCGCGCGTGCGAGCTGACGCGGTCGGAGTTCGACATCCTGCACATGCTCGTGCGCGCCAAGGAGCAGGTCTTCAGCAAGTCGTCGCTCGCGCTCATGCTGCGCGAGACCAACGGGCTGCCCGGCCAGCACATCACCGAGCACGACCGTCACGCGGTCGAGGTGCACATCATGAACATCCGTCGCAAGCTCGGAGACGACGCCCGCTCGCCAGAGTGCATCGCGACGGTGCGGGGGCTCGGCTACCGCCTGGCTCCGGCGACCGCCCGCGTGCGCACCATCGAGCCCCTCTCCGCCGTCGGCTGACGCCGCTCACGCGCGGGCGGGGCGGCCAGCGCCCTGTCGACGTGCCGTCCATGCGGCGAACGCCTTCGTGTCCGGGATGCGCGCCAGCAGGGGGCCGGCGATGATCGTGATCAGCACGTACGCGGTCGCCAATGCGGCGAGGGAGCGGTCCACACCGGCGGCGATCGCGAGCCCGGCGATCACGATCGAGAATTCCCCTCTCGGCATGAGGGCGAACCCCGCGCGCCAGCGTCCGGCCTCGCCGATCCGGCTGCGACGGGCCGCGAGATAGCCGGTGAGGAGCTTCGTCGCCATCGTGACGGCGGCCAGGGCGAGCGCGGGCAGGAGCATCGGCAGCAGGTCGGCGGGGTCGGTGGACAGCCCGAAGAAGAGGAAGAACACCGACGCGAACAGGTCGCGCAGCGGGGTGAGCATCTGCTGGGCGTGCCGGGCGACCGGGCCGGAGATCGCGATGCCGACGAGGAACGCGCCGACCGCCGACGACACGCTCGCCTGCGCGGCGAGGCCCGCCACGATGAGGGTCACGCCCAGCACCGTCAGCAGGAGCACTTCGGCGCTGCGCGAAGAGACGAGCCGCGACACGACGTGTCCGTGCCGCAGGGCCACGAACAGGATGACGGCGACCACCGCGATCGCGATGACGACGGTGAGCACGCTCGCGCCGAGGCTCAGCCCCAGCAGCAGCGCGGTCAGCAGCGGCAGGTAGAACGCCATCGCGAGGTCCTCGATCACGAGGATCGACAGCACGACCGGAGTCTCGCGGTTGGTGAGGCGTCCGAGGTCCTGCAGGAGCTTCGCCACGACGCCCGACGACGAGATCCAGGTGATCCCGCCGAGCGCGACCGCCGCGATCGGCCCCCAGCCCAGGAGCAGCGCGAACGCCGCACCCGGGAGGGCATTCAGCAGCATGTCGATCACCCCCGCGCGGCGGGAGGTGCGCAGGCTCCCCACGAGCTCATCCGCGGTGTATTCGAGCCCGAGCATGAGCAGCAGGAGCACCACGCCGATCTCGGCGCCGATCTCGATGAACTCCTCCCCGGCGGCGAACGGGAGCAGGCCGCCCTCGCCGAACGCGAGGCCGCCGAGCAGGATCAGCGGGATCGGCGAGATGCCGAGCCGGCCGGCGAGTCGGCCGAGAAGGGCGATGCCCAGCAGGAGCGCGCCGAGCTCGATGAGCACGAGCGCGCCGTGGTCCATGGGATGCTCAGCTTCCCTCGATGATCCGGGCCAGCATCTCCAGGCCCCGCACCGTGCCGATCGCCACGAGCGAGTCGCCGACGCTCAGCACGTCGTCCGGTCCGGGCGCCGGCACGACGCCGCCGGCGCGCACGACGGCGACGATCGAACATCGGGTGAGGGTGCGGGCGCGGGTGGCGCCCAGGGGGCGTCCGGCGTAGGGCGAGTCGGCCCGCACCGGGATCTGCGAGGTCGACAGGCCGTCGACCTGGTCGCGGAGGCCCGCGAGCTGGGTCATGATGACCGAGCCGCCGAGCACCTCCGACAGCGCGGTGGCCTCGTCGTCGGTGATCTCCAGCGACAGCTCGGCGCGGTCCGGATCATGGGGATCCGCGACGGCGAGCTCGCGGCCCCCGTCGCGGAAGGTGACGATCGACAGGCGACGCCCCGCCGCGGTCTCGACATCGTGACGGATGCCGATCCCCGGCAGTTCGGTGCGCTCGACATTGACGGGCATGGCCACATCCTCGCATCATGAGGCGATCCCCGCTCGCCGCCGAGCACCGGCCGTTCACCGAAAGGTCATACTGTGACCGACATGCCGCATCCCGACCGCCCCTCCCCGGAATCCGGACATCCCACGACGCAGGCGGACGACGCACCGGACACGCGCCGGCGCGGTGTGCTCGCGTGGGCCCTGTGGGACTGGGGGTCGGCGGCCTTCAACGCGGTCGTGACCACGTTCGTCTTCAGCACCTACCTCGCCAGCAGCCTGTTCGTGGACCCTGCCATCGTCGACGCCGCCGGCGGCAACGACGACGATCCGGCGCTCGTGGCCGCCCTGGCGAACAACGCCAGCGTGGTCGGCGTCGCCCTCATGATCGCCGGCATCCTCATCGCCGTACTCGCCCCCGTTCTCGGCCAGCGCTCCGACGGGAGCGGTCGCCGCAAGTTCTGGCTCGGCGTGAACACGCTCGTGGTCGTCGGCGCCATGGCCGCGATGTTCTTCGTCGAGGGCACACCCGGCTACCTCATCCTCGGAGCCACGCTGCTCGCGGTCGGGAACGTCTTCTTCGAGTTCGCCGGGGTCAACTACAACGCCATGCTCGTGCAGGTGTCGACGCCGAAGAACATGGGCCGCGTGTCGGGCTTCGGATGGGGCATGGGCTACGTCGGCGGCATCGTGCTGCTCCTGCTGCTGCTCGTGCTGTTCATCCAGAGCTTCGGCGCCGCCGGGGCGGCGGGTGTGCTCGGCATCCCGACCGACGACGGGCTCAACATCCGCGTCGCGATCGTCGCCTCGGCGGTGTGGTTCGGCATCTTCGCGATCCCCGTGCTGCTGCGCGTTCCCGAGATCCCGGCGGCCGAGCGCCGGGTGCGTGTGGGCTTCTTCCGCTCCTACGCGGTGCTGTGGGGCACCCTCACCAAGCTCTGGCACGGCAACCGGCAGGTGCTGATGTTCCTGCTGGCCAGCGCCGTCTTCCGCGACGGGCTCGCGGGCGTCTTCACCTTCGGCGCGATCATCGCCGCCCAGGTGTTCCGGTTCTCCTCCAGCGAGGTGCTCTACTTCGCCGTGGCCGCCAACGTCGTCGCGGGCGCATCCACGATCCTCGCCGGGCGCCTCGACGACCGCTTCGGACCGAAGAACGTCATCATGGCCTCGCTCATCGGCCTCGTCGCGACGGGGACGGTGGTGCTCTTCATCGGCACCGCGCAGATCGGCTTCTGGATCGCCGGCCTCATCCTCACCGCCTTCGTCGGGCCGGTGCAGTCGGCGAGCCGGTCGTTCCTCGCCCGCATCACGCCGCCGGGGCGCGAGGGCGAGATCTTCGGCCTCTATGCCACCACCGGCCGCGCCGTGTCGTTCATGGCGCCGGGCCTGTTCGCCCTCTTCGTCGCGATCTCGGGCGACACCCGACTGGGCATCCTCGGCATCACCATCGTGCTGCTGGCCGGGCTCGCCCTCATGATCCCGGTGAAGGCGAAGCAGGCCGTCATCGACTGACGACGGCCTGCTCCCTGATCACTCGGGCGGATACGCTCCGACGTCCTTGCGAGACGCCTCGATCTGGGTGACCGACGGATCGACGCGCTCCGCCGGCGAGGCTCCCGAGCCACGGCCGGTGCCTGCGCCGTTCCCGTCACCGCTGTCGGCGCGCCGATGCATCCACTTCGGCAGGCGCGGCCACCTCACGCCGCGCTGGTCGGGCTCCTCGACCTCGAGGCCGTAGTAGTCGCCGATGCGCTCGACGAAGGCGGCGCGCTGCGCGTGGTCGTAGGCGCGGCGTTCGCGTTGGAACGCCACGATCGTCGACCAGCAGATCAGCAGCATCACGACACTGAACGGCAGGGCGATCGTGATCGCCGCCGTCTGCAGGGCGGTGAGTCCGCCGGTGAGCAGCAGCGCGATCGCGAGCAGCGCGGTCACGAGCGTGAAGAAAGTGCGGATCCACTTCGCCGGCTCCTGATTGCCGCCGGTGGCGATCATCCCCATCACGAGCGCCCCGGAATCGGACGACGTGATGAAGAACACCGCCACGAGCACCATCACGCCGATCGTGAGCAGCGTCGTGCCCGGGAAGTAGTCCAGGAGCTGGAAGATCGCCCCCTCGATGTTCACCGATCCGTCGGCCGTCGTCATCGATCCCGGCTGGTCGAGCTCGAGGTACAGGGCCGATCCGCCCAGCACCGCGAACCACAGGATGCCGAGCAGGGTCGGCACGCCGATCACGCCGAGCACGAACTGACGCACGGTGCGCCCGCGGGAGATGCGGGCGATGAAGATGCCGACGAAGGGCGCCCACGAGATCCACCAGCCCCAGTAGAACGAGGTCCACGACGACTGCCAGTCCTCACCGGCGGTGCCCTGGAAGGCACTCACCGTGAAGGAGAGGCCGACGAAGTTCTGGATGTAGGAGCCGATCGACTGCACCCACTCGCGCAGCAGGTACTCCGTCTGCCCGAAGATCAGGATGTAGAGCAGGAGCAGGCCGGCGAGGATCAGGTTCGTCGAGGACAGCCACTTCATGCCTCGGGTGACGCCTGACAGCACCGATGCGAGCACGCACACCGTGATGACGCCGATGATGATCACCTGCAGGCCCGCGGAGGGCTCGGCGATACCGGCGGCGTCGAGACCCGCGCTGATCTGCAGCACGCCGAGGCCGAGCGAGGTCGCCACACCGAAGAGCGTTCCGGCGAGGGCGACGACGTCGATCGCATGACCCCAGGGTCCTTCGACGCGCTTGCGCCCGAGGACGGGCTCGAGCGTCCAGCGGATCGAGATCGGCCGGCCGCGCCGGTGGATGGCGTAGGCGAGGCTGAGCCCGACGATGACGTAGATCGACCAGGCCGTGACCCCCCAGTGGAGGTACGTCTGGGTGAGCGCCGCCTGCGCGAGCTGCGGCGGCTCGCCGGTCACGCCGGGTCGCGGCGAGACGAAGTGGCTGAGCGGCTCGCTGACGCCGTAGAAGACCAGGCCGATGCCCATGCCCGCGGCGAACAGCAGGGAGAACCAGGCGCCGAGGGAGAACTCGGGCTCGTCGTTGTCTCGACCGAGCTTGATGTCGCCGAAGCGGGAGAACCCGAAGACGATCGCGACCGCGACGAAGATCGCCGCGATCAGCACGTAGTACCAGCTGAAGCCGTTGACGATGGAGTTCTGCAGGCCCAGGAACAGATCTTCAGCCGCACCGGGGGCGAGGATCGCGAAGGCGCTGAAGGCGATCACGACTCCCGCTGCGGGCCAGAAGACCCAGGGCTGCACTCCCTTCCCGGCGGCGAGGGTGCTGGTCACATCCTCCTCGGCGGGCTTCACGTCGAGGAGGTTCTCGGTCTCTTCGGTCGGAGAGGAGGTCGGGTCGTCGGGCGCGGGGTCGTCAGGCGCCGTATCGGCGCGCGTCTGGTTCTCGCTCACCGCTCCACGGTATCGACGCCCGCCGGACGACCGAAAGTCATGGTGGTGTGCCGCGGCCGGCGGCTATGCTCGAGGGTTCTCGCCGGGCGCAGGCCCGGGCCACGCGTCGGCGAGCTTGCCGAGCAGGCGCGCGAGTTCCACGCGCTCGGCGTCGGTGAAGCCCGCCAGGGCGGTGCGCACCGCATCCGTCCGCTCGCCCCGGAAACTTCGCGCGATCGCGGCGCCCTCCTCTGTCAGGGCGATGCGCGTGCGACGCGCGTCGTCGGGATGCGCCTCGCGGCGGACCATCCCCTCCTGCACGCCCTGCTGCACCAGTCGCGAAGCACGGGGCTGGTCGACACCGATCCTCTCGGCGAGCTCGCTCACGCCCAGCGGCTCCGGCGAGCTCGCGAGCACGTCGAGCATGCGCACGCGCGCCGGACCGCCGAATCGGCCGGGTCCGGCGAGCGGGTGCGAACCCGGCCACTCCGGGCGCCCCCGCTCGCCGACGCCCGGCTTGCCGTGCGCACCGTGCTTGCCGTGCGACCCGGGCTTGCCGTGCCGGCCGTGAGGATGACGACCGCCCTCCCACGGCGGCCGGGAGAAGCGCCGCCCCCGCAGGCGAGCGAGCGCGGCGGCGATCGTGGCGGCGGGGTCGTCGGCCCGAGGATCGGTCATGGTTCGAATTTACATGTCTCTTGACATGTTCCACACAAGCATGTCACCATGCATGTAATTGTTACATGACATATATCTGAGGAGAACTTCCATGAACACCCCCGAAACACCCACACCCCGCCCCCTCGGCTTCTGGCTGCGCGCGCTGGATGCTTCACTCTCACGAGAGATCGATGGGCGCCTTGCGGCCGAAGACGTCACACGACGCGACTGGATGCTGCTGAACGTCATCGACGGATCCATCGACGCGCCCTGGCCCACGCGCCAGCGCCGCGGCCCTGGCCACGGACGCGGACGCCACCTGCGCCACCTCGCCGACCGAGGCTGGGTGGAGGAGGCCGGAGACGGCAGCCTGTCGCTCACCGACGCCGGTCGCGAGGCAAAGCAGCGTCTGGCGGGCATCATCGACGAGGTGCGCTCGCGCCTGGTCGAGACCGTCGGCGAGCAGGACTACGAAACGACGGTGCGCAGCCTCGAGGCCCTCACCCGCTCGCTCGGCGGCGCCGACGACGACTCGTTCGGCTTCGCGCGCGGCCACTTCGGTCGCGGACACGGCTCCGAGCGCGGACACGGTCGCGGGCACGGCTTCGGCCGCGGGCACGGCGACGGGCACGGTCGCGGATACCGACACGGCTCCGGCGACGGGCACGGTCGCGGATTCCGTGACGACTGGGGCGGCAACCGCCACCACGGCTTCGGTCCGCGCCACCCCGGCTACGGCCCCCGCCCCGACCGCGCCCCCACCGCCTGACGACACCCGACCCCACCTCGCCGATGTCGGAGAATCGCGCCGATGTCGGAGAATCGCGCCGATGTCGGAGGATTCGCCCGAAATCGTCCGACATCGAGCTGAATCTCCGACATCGGTGGGCGCGAGGCGCCTCCCGCGCGGGTCTACCCGGGTAGACTTGCGCTCGCCGAGGGATTCAGGGCGAGGGAGAGCGACGGATGGGGCGGGACGAGGCGCGCAGCCGCCGGGTGATCCGGGCCGACGTCGCGCGTGCGGCGGGCGTGAGCACGGCCGTCGTGAGCTACGTCATGAACGGCGGCCCGCGTCCGGTTGCGCCCGAGACGGCGGCCCGCGTGCGCGCGGCGATGGATGACCTGGGCTACCGGCCGAACCACGCGGCACGCACTCTCAATCTCGGCACGACCCGCACCATCGGCCTCGTGCTGCAGGACACGCTCAACCCCTACTTCGCCGAGTTTGCCGGCGAGATCGACCGCGCCGCCCGCGAACGTGGATTCGGCGTGCTCGCCGCCGAGTCGCACGGCGATCGCGACGCCGAACGCCGCCTGCTCTCGGATCTGTCCGACCGTCAGGTCGACGCCCTGCTGCTCGCGAGCTCGGGGCCTCCCACCACCGAGCCCGCCGTTGCCAACCCGCGGGATCCCACCACCGTGCTGCTCGACTGCGCCGGTCCGGTCGCCGGTCATCACACGATCGGTCCGGATGCCGCCTCCGGCGCCCGCGCCGCCGTCGCCCATCTCGCACAGGTGCACGGCCGCCGGCGCATCGGCATGGTCATCGGCCCCGACGGTCTCGCCAGCCCCGATCCGCGCCTCGCCGGATGGCGCAGCGAAACCAAGGCGCGCGGCGTCACGCCGGGCGCCCTCGCGGTCGACGACTGGAGCAACGCGGGCGGATACCGCGCCGCACGACGCCTCCTCGACACCGGAGCACTGCCCGACGCGCTCTTCGTCGGCTCCGATGCGCAGGCGATCGGCGTGCTCCGCGCCCTCCTCGAGGCTGGCATCGACATCCCGCGCGCGTGTCCGATCGTGAGCTTCGACGGCACGGGCGCCGGCGACTTCACGTGGCCGGCGCTCACCTCAGCACGTCAGCCCGTGCGCGAGATGGCCGATCTCGCGCTCGCGCTGGTCGCGCATCCCGACCCCGACCCGCGCTATCACGCGTTTCCCGTCGACCTCGTCGTGCGGGAATCGTGCGGATGCCCCCTCACACCCCCGGTCGCAGGACCGATCGATTCCTGACGCGAAAGGCCTCCGTGACCTCCTCCTCCCCCGCCTTCCCGCGGCGCGCCGTGTCGCTGCGCGCCGCCGGCGTCGCGCTCGTGCTCGACCTCTCCGGCGATCTGCTCCCGGCGACCGCGCACTGGGGCGCCGACCCCGGACAGCTGAATGAGCCGGAGGCGTTCGCGCTCATCGACGCCGGCGTGAACCCCGTCGGCCTCAACCAGGTGGACGAGCCGGTGCGCGTGGCGATCCTTCCCGAGGGGTCGAGCGGATGGCCCGGCCGTCCCGGCGTATCCGGTTCGCGCGGCGGCACGGCGTGGTCGCCGCGATTCCGGGTGACCGAGCGCACACTCGGAGGCGTCGCGGTGCGTGATGGCTACACCGAGTCCGGGCCGGGGGAGCTCGTCGTGCGCGCCGAAGACGCCAGAGCCGGCCTCGCGCTGACGCTCCGCGTGGAGCTGCTGCCCAGCGGACTCGTGCGCACACGAGCGGAGCTGACCAATCTCGGCACCGACGACTACGCGCTCGATGCGCTCACGCCGGCGCTGCCGATCCCGCCCATCGCCGGCGAGGTGCTCGACTTCGCCGGCCGCTGGGCGCGTGAGCGTACACCGCAGCGCACCGACCTCGGTGTCGGCATCCACCTGCGCGAGAACCGCCGAGGGAGCACCGGCGCCGATTCGGCCTATCTGCTGCACGCCGGGGTGCCCGGGTTCGACTTCGCTTCGGGAGAGGTGTGGGCGGTGCACGCGGCGTGGAGCGGCAACCACGTGCACTACGCCGAGCGGCTCTTCAGCGGCGAGCAGATGCTCGGGGGCGGCGAACTGCTGCTGCCCGGCGAGGTCGTCCTCGACGCGGGTGCGTCTTACACGTCGCCATGGCTCTACGGCGCATACGGCGACGGGCTCGACGAGCTCGCGGCGCGTTTCCATCGGCATCTGCGGGCCCGTCCGCAGCATCCGTCGTCGCCGCGCCCGGTCACCCTCAACGTGTGGGAGGCGGTCTACTTCGACCACTCCCTGCCGGGACTCATCGATCTCGCCGACCGGGCAGCGGAGATCGGGGTGGAGCGCTACGTGCTCGACGACGGCTGGTTCGGATCCCGCCGCGACGACACCTCCGGCCTCGGCGACTGGCAGGTGTCTGCGGATGTCTGGCCCGACGGGCTCGCGCCCCTGGTCGACCACGTCACGGGTCTCGGCATGCAGTTCGGACTCTGGTTCGAGCCCGAGATGGTGAACCTCGACTCCGACGTGGCGCGGGCGCATCCGGAATGGATCATGAGCGCCGATCCCGACCGGCTGCCGGTTCCGAGCCGCCACCAGCAGGTGCTGAACCTGGCGATCCCGGCCTGCTACGACCACATCCGGGATGCGATGGTCGCGATTCTGCGCGAGTACGACATCTCGTACATCAAGTGGGATCACAACCGCGACCTCGTCGAAGCGGCCGACCGCATCGACGGCCGACCGGTCGTGCACGCCCAGACGCTTGCCTTCTACCGGCTCGTCGACGAGTTGAAGGCGACCTTCCCGGCCCTGGAGATCGAGTCGTGCTCCTCGGGTGGCGGGCGCATCGACCTCGAGGTGATCGAGCGCACCGACCGCGTTTGGACATCGGACTGCATCGACCCGCACGAGCGCCAGCTCGTGCACCGCTGGACCCAGCAGCTGCTGCCGCCCGAGCTGATGGGCGCGCACATCGCGTCAGGCGTCTCGCATACGACCGGACGGGGCCACTCGCTGGAATACCGCGCGTCGACCGCGCTGTTCGGTCACTTGGGCATCGAGTGGGATCTGCGCGACGCCCCGGCGGCGGAGTTCGCGCAGCTCACAGCCTGGGTGGCGTTCTACAAGCAGTGGCGTGACCTGCTGCACACCGGCACGATCGTGCGTCTCGACACGGGTGACGAGACGCTGTTCGGTCACGGTGTGGTCGACGCGGACCGTTCCCGCGCGCTGTTCGCGATCACCTCGGTCGACCGGCCGGTGACGAGCATGTACGGGCGCGTGCGCCTGCGCGGGCTCGATCCGGATCGTCGCTACCGGGTGCGCCCGGTACTGCCGGCGGGAAGTCTCGGCGGGATGCTGCCGCCACCGTGGTGGGGTGGCGGCGCGGGTGACATGGCCGCGCACTCCGCGGTCACCGCCGACGATGTCGCTGCGAGCGTGGGTGCCGTCTTCACCGGCGGGACCCTCGAGCGGGTCGGCCTCACGCATCCGGCGGTGTTCCCCGACACGACCGTGCTTTACGACGTTGAGGCGATCGACTCGGTTGCCCGTTGACGGGGCGTCCCGCGGTCGCCGCTGTGCCCCCCGACGACGCAGCGACCGCGGGGTAAACCCCGGGTATCGGTGTTCGTGAAGGCGACGACTCCGTGGCCTCCGACTGCCGACGCGACTCAGGTTAGAGGATTCTCATCCCGAGGGGAAGGGGTGCAGCGAAGCGGATTCTCATCGACCCGCGGAGCCCGCATCGGTGACGCCGACATCGGAGCGGTGGAAGTTCTGGAACGAGCGCGAGGCGGTCGGTCCGCGCTGCCCCTGGTAGCGGTTGGCGTACGGGCCGGAGCCGTACGGGTTCTCGGTCGGCGACGAGAGCCGGAAGAAGCACAGCTGCCCGATCTTCATGCCCGGCCACAGCTTGATCGGCAGGGTCGCGACGTTGGACAGTTCGAGGGTCACGTGGCCCGAGAACCCCGGGTCGATGAATCCGGCCGTCGAGTGGGTGAGGAGTCCCAGGCGGCCGAGCGACGACTTGCCCTCCAGACGCGCTGCGACATCGTCGGGCAGGGTGACCTGCTCGAACGTCGACCCGAGCGCGAACTCTCCCGGATGCAGGATGAACGGCTCATCCGGCGCGACCTCGATCAGGTGCGTGAGGTCGGGCTGGTCTTCGGCGGGATCGATGAACGGGTACTTGTGGTTGTCGAACAGCCGGAAGTACCGGTCCAGGCGAACGTCGACGCTGGACGGCTGCACCATCCGCGCATCCCAGGGGGCGATTCCGATGCGTTCGGCGTGGACTTCTGCGCGGATATCGCGATCGGAAAGCAGCACGGCATCAGCCTAGCGATCCGCGTGCGAGCGTTCGACGCCGACCTTGTTATGCTGTCGGATGCTGCGGTTTTCCGCTCTCGGGGATGTAGTTCAATGGTAGAACTTCTGCTTCCCAAGCAGACAGCGCGGGTTCGATTCCCGTCATCCCCTCCACAAGCCCTCACGTGCCACCGACGGTGGTGCGGGAGGGCTCTCGTACGGATGCCGTCGGCATCGATCCGCCTGCGGGCGTCCTGATCCGCCCACGGCACAGCGGGTTGTCTAGAAAGGCGCTGGGCAGACTTCTGGGTCGGGTGGGTCCGCGTCGCCCGGGCCGCCGACCCCGTCGGGCATGAACATGACTCGTGGTGGTGGGTCGTCGTCGTATTCGAGGCCGGAGGGTGCGGTGAAGTGAAGTCTTCCGCCGGGCATTTGGACGACGGTCCATCCGGCGGCTTGTTTCAGCGCGTGGTGGCTTTCGCAGAACGGAGGCTGTCGCATGAATCTGCA
>NZ_DCMW01000030.1:0-3837 GCF_002321605.1 Microbacterium sp. UBA1612 | reverse complement strand
GCTCGACCGCGCCTCCAGCGTCGGTGTGCGCGGGGTCGTGCAGGTCGGCACCGACCTGGAGACTTCGCGCTGGAGTGCCGAGGTGGCCGCGCGCGAGCCGCGGGTGCTCGCCGCCGTCGCCATCCATCCGAACGAAGCGCCCGAGCTTGCCGAGCGCGGCGAGCTCGACGACCACCTCGCCGGTATCGCCGAATTGGCGGCGAAGCCGCGGGTGCGCGCGATCGGCGAGACGGGGCTGGACTACTTCCGCACCGAGAGCGACGAGGGCAAGTCCGCCCAGGTGCGCGCCTTCGAGGCGCACATCGCGATCGCCAAGGAGCGCGGACTCGCGCTGCAGATCCACGACCGCGACGCGCACCTCGACATCGTGCGCGTGCTCGACCGGGTCGGCGCCCCCGATCGTGTCGTCTTCCACTGCTTCAGCGGCGACGCCGCGTTCGCCGAGCTGGTCGCCCGGCGCGGCTGGTACCTCTCCTTCGCCGGGACGGTGACGTTCAAGAACGCGCAGAACCTGCGCGACGCGCTTGCCGCCGTGCCACGCGCCAACCTGCTGGTGGAGACCGACGCGCCGTACCTGACGCCGACGCCGTTCCGCGGCCGACCGAACTCCGCTTACCTGATGCCGCACACCGTGCGGGCGATGGCTGCCCACCTGGGCACGGATGCGTCGATGCTCGCCGCGCAGCTCAGCTCCAACACGGAGCTCGTCTACGGGAACTGGGACGACGAGCCGGTCGACGCGCCGCCCGGGCCCTTCGCGCCGCCGACGACGCCGATCGACCTCCCCCCGCTGGGCCCGCGGTGAGTCTGCTCGGTCCCGCCGAGATCCGCGACCTCGCGACCCTGCTGGACGTTCAACCGACCAAGAAGCTCGGCCAGAACTTCGTCGTCGACGCCAACACGGTGCGGCGCATCGTCCGCCTGGCGAAGATCGAGTCCGGTGACGAGGTGCTCGAGGTCGGTCCGGGTCTCGGCTCGCTGACCCTCGGCATCCTGGAGGCCGGGGCCCGGCTGACGGCGGTGGAGATCGATCCGCGGCTCGCCGCGCAGCTGCCGACCACGGTCGAGACGCTGCAGCCGGGGGCGCCGCTCCAGGTCATCACGGCGGATGCGCTGCGGGTGACCGAGCTGCCCGCGCCGCCGCGCCGCCTCGTCGCCAATCTCCCGTACAACGTGTCGGTTCCGGTGCTGCTGCACCTGCTCGAGACCTTCCCGAGTCTCGAGTCCGCGCTCGTCATGGTGCAGGCGGAGGTCGGCCAGCGTCTCGCCGCCGCGCCGGGCTCGAAGGTCTACGGCTCCCCGTCGGCGAAGGCCGCCTGGTACGGACGCTGGTTCACGCAAGGTCAGGTCAGCCGCCAGATCTTCTGGCCGGTGCCGAACGTCGACTCCATCCTCGTCGGCTTCGAGCGGGGCGAGCGCCCCGGAAGCGAGGAGGAGCGTCGCGCGACGTTCCAGATCATCGACGCGGCGTTCGGCCAGCGCCGGAAGATGATGCGCCAGGCGCTCGCCGAGCTGTTCGGCGGTTCGGCGGCCGCGAGCGCGCGCCTTGAGGCGGCCGGCGTCGAGCCGACCGTGCGCGGGGAGCAGCTGACCGTGTCGGACTTCCTCGCGATCGCGCGCGCGGTGGCGTCTCCACACGCGTGAAGGCGTGATGCGCGGCCCGACTAGGGTTGGGGCATGGTGTCTCGGGGGCAGCTGAGTCGGGTGCACGTTCGCGCACCCGGCAAGATCAACGTCTTCTTGAAGGTCGGCGCGCTGCAGGACGACGGCTATCACGATGTCGCGATCGCCTATCAGGCGGTGTCGCTCTCGGAGGACGTCGTCGTCACCCACGCCGACGACTTCTCGGTCTCGGTCTCCGGAAGCGTGGAGCTCGGACGGGTGCCGCTCGACGGCTCGAACATCGCGATCGCGGCGGCGCGTCTGCTCGCCGCCAAGACCGGCTTTCGCGGGGGCGCGCACATCGCGATCGAGAAGCACGTTCCCGTTACCGGCGGCATGGGCGGCGGGTCCGCCGACGCGGCCGCGACGCTGGTCGCCTGCGATGCCCTCTGGGGCACCGAGCTGCCGCGCGACGAGATGCACGAGCTCGCGCGACGCCTCGGGGCCGACGTGCCGTTCGCGCTGACCGGCGGCACGGCGATCGGCACGGGTCGCGGCGACGAGCTCTCGCCGGCGCTGGCCTCGGGCACCTTCCAGTGGGTGCTGGCCCTCGCCGACTTCGGACTCTCGACGCCCGCCGTGTACCGCGAGCTCGACGCGCACCGCGAACGCCACGCGCGCGACATCTCGCCCGCCGACGCGAGCCCGAGCGTCGACACCGACGTGCTGCAGGCGCTGCGTGCGGGCGATCCGCACATGCTCGCAGCGGCGATGCACAACGACCTGCAGGCCCCCGCGCTGCACCTGGAGCCGGGCCTCGGCGACGTGCTGGAGCTCGGGGAGCGCAACGGCGCCCTCGCCGGCATCGTCTCCGGCTCCGGCCCGACCGTCGCGTTCCTGGCCGCCGACCTTGACGCCGCGCTCGAGCTGCAGGTGGCGCTCTCGGCCGCTCAGCTCAACGTCGTGCGGGCCACCGGCCCGGTGCACGGCGCGCGCATCATCGCCGACTGACCTCTGCCGGTTCGACCGTCAGCACGGCGCGGCCGAGCGCGAGGGCGCCGTCGGTGAGCGGCTCGGCGCGGATGCCACCGCGGCGCAGCAGCGCCCGGTGCGCCCCCGGTGCGATCGCCTCGTTCATCCAGGCGCACGGATTCGCCGGTCGGTGCGCGCGAAACCGGACCGGCCCGGAGCCGGAGTCGAGGGCGAAGGTCATGCCGATCAGGGCATCCACGTCGACGCCGCGCAGCAGGACGTTGCGCCGCGTCTCGGTGAGCCCCGGCACCGGGACGCCCAGCTCGGCGGCGACGTGCTCGAGCGCCTCGACGCTCTGCAGCGTCACGCTCGCCTGACGGTGCGCCGGATGCCCGAAGTGCCGGTCGCCGATGACGCCCAGTCCGGCGCGCACCTCGATCGCATCGCGCAGCTCGGAGCCGTCGACCGGTCGCGGCCCGTCGGCGGGGCGCCCCTCGTAGCGGTGCACCGGAGAGGCGAGCAGCTGCACGAGTTCGACCTCGCGGGTCGTGCTGCCGAACTTCGCACCCATGCCGACACCTTAGGCTCGAAGGCATGGCACATCTGCTCGGCGCGGAGGAGCTCGCGCTCGAGTTTCCGACCAAAGTCGTCTTCGAGAGCATCACCGTCGGCATCGAGGAGGGCGATCGGATCGGCGTCGTCGGCCGCAACGGCGACGGCAAGTCGACGCTGCTGCGCATCCTCGCCGGCCGTCAGGAGGCGGACTCAGGGAGAGTGACCCGCCGCGGCGGCGTCACGCTCGGGATGCTCGACCAGTCCGACCAGCTGCCCGACGACGAGCTCGTCTCGCGGGCGGTCGTCGGCGACCGCGCCGAGCACGAGTGGGCGGGGGATGCCCGCGCCCGCGACGTGATCGCGGGGCTCCTGCGCGACCTGCCGTGGGAGGCGCGCATCGGCGACCTCAGCGGCGGTCAGCGCCGACGCGTGGCGCTCGCGGCGCTGCTCACCCGCGACTGGGACATCATCTTCCTCGACGAGCCCACCAACCACCTCGACGTCGAGGGGGTCGCCTGGCTCGCCCAGCACCTGAAGACCCGATGGTCGCCGAAGCAGGGCGGGCTCGTGGTGGTCACCCACGATCGCTGGTTCCTCGACGAGGTCTCGCTCGACACGTGGGAGGTGCACGACCGCATCCTGGAGCCCTTCGAGGGCGGCTACGCGGCCTACATCCTGCAGCGCGTCGAGCGCGACCGGATGGCGGCG
>NZ_DCMW01000008.1:51314-57350 GCF_002321605.1 Microbacterium sp. UBA1612 | reverse complement strand
CGCATGAGCACCCCCACCGCACGCCTTGTCGAAGAGGGCGTCAGCATCTGGCTCGACGACCTGTCTCGTCAGCGCATCACCAGCGGCAACCTCGCCGACCTGATCATCACGCGCAACGTGACCGGCGTCACGACCAACCCGACGATCTTCGCGGGGGCGCTCGCCAAGGGCGAGTCCTACGACGGCCAGGTCTCCGTGCTCGCCAAGGACGGGGCCGACGTCGAACGGGCGATCTTCGAGATCACCACCGACGACGTGCAGGCCGCCTCGGATGTCTTCCGTCCGGTCTTCGACGCGACCGGCGGCGTCGACGGACGCGTATCGATCGAGGTCTCCCCCGAGCTCGCGCACGATACCGATGCCACCGTCGCGGAAGCCAAGAAGCTCGCGGCGAAGGTGGACCGCCCCAACGTGCTCATCAAGATCCCCGCGACGAAGGCCGGCCTCCCGGCGATCACCGAGGTGATCGGAGCAGGCATCAGCGTCAACGTGACCCTCATCTTCAGCCTCGAGCGTTACGACGAGGTCATCGACGCCTACCTCGCCGGAGTGGAGAAGGCGCAGGCGGCCGGGCACGACATCTCCACCCTCCAGTCGGTGGCGTCGTTCTTCGTCTCCCGCGTGGACACCGAGGTCGACAAGCGCCTCGCGGCCATCGGCACCGACGCGGCCTCCTCGCTGTCGTCGAAGGCCGGTCTCGCGAACGCGCGTCTGGCTTACGAGCTGTTCCAGAAGAAGTTCGCCTCGGACCGCGCCAAGGCCCTGCTGGAGGCCGGCGCCACCGTGCAGCGCCCCCTGTGGGCATCGACGGGTGTGAAGGACCCGGCCCTGCCGGACACCCTCTATGTCACGGAGCTCGTGGCCAAGGGAACCGTCAACACGATGCCCGAGAAGACCCTCGAGGCCACCTTCGACCACGCGGAGATCACCGGCGACACCGTGACCGGCGCCTACGCGGAGTCGCACGACTACTTCTCGCAGCTCGAGGCCGCAGGCGTGGACTTCGCCGACGTCACGCAGGTCCTGGAGGACGAGGGCGTCGAGAAGTTCGTCGCGTCGTGGCGTGAGCTGCAGGAGACCGTGAAGGCTGCTCTCTCCGAGGCCGCAGAGGCCTGAGGTGAGCTTTCACCTCCACCTCTCCGGACATGTCGAGGAGGCGGTCGAGAGGACCCTTCCGGGTCTCGTCTCGAGCCTCGTCGCCTCGGCCCTGACGGCCGGTGACGACAGTCTGTGGGGTGCCACGGCGCAAGCTGAGGCGTCCCGCCGGCTGGGGTGGGTCCAGGCCGTCAGCACATCGCGTCCGCTCGTCCCCGAGATCCTCGCCCTGCGCGAGGAACTCGTGGCGCACGGGACGACCCGCATCGTGCTCGCCGGCATGGGCGGCTCCTCCCTCGCACCGGAGGTCATCGCGCAGACGGCCGGCGTTCCGCTGACGATCCTCGACTCCACGGCGCCGGGGCAGGTGCTCGCCGCCATCGACGGTGATGCCGAGGCGGGCGGCCTCGACCGAACGGTGCTGGTCGTCTCGAGCAAGTCGGGGTCGACCATCGAGACCGACTCGGCACTCCGGGCCTTCGACGCGGCCTTCCGAGACGTCGGCATCGATCCGGCGGAGCGCATCGTGGTCGTCACCGACCCCGGCTCGCCCCTCGAGGCGGCATCCGGCTCCGCGGGCTATCGCACGTTCACGGCCGACCCCACGGTCGGCGGTCGATACTCGGCGTTGACCGCCTTCGGGCTGGTTCCCGCCGGACTGGCCGGGGTCGACATCGTCGAGTTGCTCGATGAAGCCGAGGCCACGCTGCTCGAAGTCGCGATTGACGACCCCGGGAACCCCGCGCTCGTTCTCGCGGCCGCGATCGCCGGCGGCGAGCCGCGCCGGGACAAGCTCGGGCTCGTCACGGACGGGACCCACATCGTCGGGCTGCCCGAGTGGATCGAGCAGCTGATCGCCGAGTCCACCGGAAAGCAGGGGACGGGCATCCTCCCGGTCCCGCTCCTGCCCGTCTCCCCCGAGCTCGAAACCCGGCCAGAGGATCTGCAGGTCGTGAGACTCGTCGATGACGCGGCGGAGTTCCACCTCTTCGAGCACCATCACGGCGAGGTGCTCGTGAGCGGTTCCCTCGGCGCCCAGTTCGTCGTATGGGAATATGCCACCGCGATCGCCGGACGCCTGCTCGGAATCAACCCGTTCGATCAGCCCGACGTCGAATCGGCCAAAGCCGCGGCCCGCGGGCTGCTCGACGAGCGACCCCCGTCGATCGCCCCGGCGTTCGTCGCCGACGGCGTCGAGGTTCGCGTGTCCGATCCCGTACTGGCCGCTCCCGGAACGATTGCCGGCGTTCTCGACGCCCTCTGGTCGCGTGTGCCGGGCGACGGCTATGTCGCGATACACGCCTACGTCGATCGTCTGGAGTACGCACCGATCGAGGGGCTGCGCGAACTTGTCGCGGCCGACTCCGGCCGACCGACGACGTTCGGATGGGGTCCGCGGTTCCTGCACTCGACCGGCCAGTTCCACAAGGGCGGTCCCGCCCGCGGGGTCTTCCTGCAGATCCTCGAGAGCACCGACGTCGACCTCGAGATCCCCGGGCGCCCCTTCACCTTCGGGGAGCTCATCCACGCACAGGCAGTCGGCGACGCCACCGTCCTCGCCGAAGGGCACGGCCGTCCGGTCGTCACCCTGACGCTCACCGATCCCCAGGTCGACGTGATGTCGCTCTTCGAAGCGGCGCAATAGGAGAACAATCGAATGACGGCCCAGATCTCACGCGCGCAGAATCCCCTGCGCGACCCTGAAGATCACCGCTTGAACCGCATCGCCGGTCCGAGCGCGCTCGTGATCTTCGGCGTGACGGGAGACCTCTCCCGTAAGAAGCTCATGCCCGCGGTCTACGACCTCGCCAATCGGGGACTGCTCCCTCCGGGTTTCGCCCTCGTCGGGTTCGCCCGACGCGACTGGGAGGACCAGGACTTCGCGGAGGTCGTGCACGAGGCCGTTCGCGCTCATGCGCGCACCGAGTTCCGTGAGGAGACCTGGCAGCAGCTGCTGCAGGGCATCCGTTTCGTGCCCGGCGAGTTCGATGACGACGACGCCTTCGTGCGTCTGCGCGAGACGGTCGAGAAGCTCGACATCGAGCGCGGCACGATGGGCAACCACGCGTATTACCTGTCCATCCCGCCCAAGGCGTTCCCGGTCGTCGCCGAACAGCTCAAGAAGTCGGGACTCGTCGACGACACCGCCGACCGACCCGATCGCTGGCGACGCGTCGTGATCGAGAAGCCGTTCGGCCACGACCAGGATTCCGCCCAGGAACTCAACGATGCCCTGCGCTCCGCGTTCCCCGCGGACTCGATCTTCCGCATCGACCACTACCTCGGCAAGGAGACGGTCCAGAACATCCTGGCGCTGCGCTTCGCCAACGAGCTCTACGAGCCGATCTGGAATCGCAACTACGTCGACCACGTGCAAATCACGATGGCCGAGGACATCGGCGTCGGCGGCCGGGCCGGCTACTACGACGGGATCGGCGCGGCGCGCGACGTCATCCAGAACCACTTGCTGCAACTCCTCGCGCTCACCGCGATGGAGGAGCCCATCACCTTCAACGCCGCTGACCTGCGCGCCGAGAAGGAGAAGGTGCTCGCAGCGGTCACCCTCCCGGACGACCTCGAGACCTCCACGGCACGCGGCCAGTACGCCGGAGGCTGGCAGGGCGGCGAGAAGGTTCTCGGCTTCCTCGAGGAAGACGGCATGAATCCGCAGTCGACCACCGAGACCTATGCCGCCATCACCCTCGGCATCAACACACGCCGCTGGGCCGGGGTTCCGTTCTACCTCCGCACGGGCAAGCGTCTCGGCCGCCGCGTCACCGAGATCGCCGTCGTGTTCAAGCGCGCTCCGGAACTGCTCTTCACTCGTTCGCAGACCTCGGGACAGGGTCAGAACGCTCTGGTCATCCGAGTCCAGCCCGACGAGGGCGTGACGATCCGCTTCGGATCGAAGGTGCCCGGCGCCGGCGCGCAGGTGCGCGACGTGACGATGGACTTCGGCTACGGTCACGCGTTCACGGAAGCGAGTCCCGAAGCCTACGAGAGGCTGATCCTCGACGTTCTTCTCGGCGACCCGCCCCTGTTCCCCCGCCACGAAGAGGTGGAGCTGTCCTGGAAGATCCTGGACCCCATCGAGGCGTTCTGGGAGTCGCAGGGCGGTCCCGTCGAACAATACGCTCCCGGATCGTGGGGCCCGGCATCGGCCGATGAGCTCCTCGCCCGCGATGGCCGCACTTGGAGGCGCCCGTGATCATCGATCTGCCCGACACCACCGTCAGCAAGATCAGCCGCGCGCTGGTCAGCGTCCGCGAGGAAGGCGGCGCCGTCGCGCTCGGTCGCGTTCTGACGCTCGTGATCGTCACGCGCGAGGCCGCGATGGAAGAGGCCATCGACGCCGCCAATGACGCGTCCCGCGAACACCCGATGCGCGTGATCGTGCTGATGATCAACGCCGATGACGACGAGGAACCGCGCCTCGACGCACAGATCCGCGTCGGCGGCGACGCCGGCGCGAGTGAGGTCGTGACGCTGCATGCACACGGCGAAGCGGGCGATTCCAACCTCGAGAGCCTCGTGACCGGCTTGTTGCTGTCGGATGCGCCCGTCGTCGTCTGGTGGCCGAATCAGACGCCCGAACACGTCTCGGAGACCTCGATCGGCCGCATCGCGCAGCGACGGATCACCGACGCGGCGACCAAGTCCGACCCCGCGGCATGGGTCGCGTCGCTGGGCGAGCACTATGCCCCCGGTGACACCGACCTCGCGTGGACACGCCTCACGCGCTGGCGCGAGCAGCTGGCCGCGATCCTGGACCAGCCGCCCTACGAGCCGGTGACGTCCGTCCGGGTGCGGGGCGCCGCCGACTCGCCGTCCACCGCGCTGCTCGCCGCCTGGCTCCGGCTCGCCCTCGACGTACCGGTGGATTGGGGCTACCTCGACCCCGCCGACTGGCCTCACGGGATCAAGAACGTGACTCTCGTCCGAGAGAGCGGCGAGGTCACGCTCGAGCGTCCCGAATCCGGCGTGGCTGTCCTGACTCAGCCGGGGCAGCCCACCCACGAGCTCGCGTTCCCGCGCCGCACGCTTCGAGAGTGCCTGGCCGAGGAGCTGAGGCGTCTGGACGCCGACGTGCTGTACGGTCGGGTCATCACCGAAGGGTGGACGCGCTTGGACCGACCATCGAAGGGTCTGCATGACTGAGCATCTCGTCGAGAAGAGCGTCGTGATCGCCGCAGATCCCGACGCTCTCGCGCACGCCGTAGCCGATCGATTCCTTCACCGGCTGCGCAAGCGCATCGACGAGGGCGCCACGGCGCACATCTCGCTCACCGGGGGTTCGATGGGCGGGCGGGTCCTCGCCGCGGCCCGGGAGCAGGCGCAGGGGATCGACTGGTCGCGGGTCCATGTCTGGTGGAGCGACGAGCGCTTCCTGCCTCGCGGCGACCCGGAGCGCAACGAGACGCAGGCGCGTGAGGCCCTTCTGGACCACATCGACGTTCCGCTCGAGAACGTGCACGCGATGGCTTCCAGCGATGGTCTGCACGATCTCGAAGGCGCGGCCGCGGCATACGCGGACGATCTCGCGACGTTCGCCGCCGATGGCCAGCTCTGGCCACGCTTCGACATCGCTTTCCTGGGTGTCGGACCCGACGGTCACATCGCATCGCTCTTCCCGGACAGGCCCGAGATTCTCATCGTGGACCGGGCGGTCGTCGGGGTGACGGACTCCCCCAAGCCGCCTGCCGTCCGTCTGACCATGACACGCCCGGTCATCAACTCATCTCAGCGCGTGTGGATGGTGATGGCGGGGCCCGACAAAGCCCCTGCTCTCGGTCTGGCCCTCGCCGGTGCGAGCTACACGAGCGTCCCCGCCGCCGGTGCGAAGGGTCGCGGACGAACCGTGTTCTTCGTGGATCAGGCGGCAGCCGCGCAGGTCCCCCCGGAGCTGATCGACCGGGAGTACTGATCCGACAGAAGAGGCGC
>NZ_DCMW01000008.1:31012-50975 GCF_002321605.1 Microbacterium sp. UBA1612 | reverse complement strand
GGCGCGTCGTCAGGCCTGGCCGCGACGCTCCCGCAGCTGGGTCAGCGCCTCGTCGAGAAGCTGCGCCGCCTCATCGTCGGAGCGACGTTCCTTGACGTAGGCAAGATGGGTCTTGTAGGGCTCGGTCTTCGCCACGGCGGGCGGGTTCTCCTTGTCTCGCCCCGCCGGAAGGCCCGAGTGCGGCGAGTCGATCACGTCGGGGATCTCGGCCGGATCGATATCCGCGACGAAGTAGCGCACGGTCTCGTTCCCCAGCGCATCCCAGTACGAGATCGCGACGCGGTCGGCGTGGTAGCCGTGATCCTGTTCGCCCATGGGGCCGGCACCGACACGCGTGCCGCGGATGGCGTTTCCTCCCGTGGCCATCAGAACGCCTGGAATTTCGTGATGAGGCCGAGGGCGACGATCGACACGAACCACGCCAGCGCGAGGATCACGGTGAACCGGTTGAGGTTGCGCTCCGCGAGACCCGACGAGCCCAGGGCGGAGGTCATGCCGCCGCCGAACATGTCGGACAGGCCGCCGCCACGCCCTTTGTGGAGAAGAATGAGGAGGGTGAGCAGGAGACTGGTCACACCCAGCAGCACCTGCAGCACGAACTCGAGGATCTGCACTGGTTCCATACACCTTTCGTCGACCGCGTCGGATCGCACAAGGGTTCAGTATACGCAAGCGACACCCCGACCGCCGATGAGAGGCGGCCAGGGTGTGTCGCTCACACGCCGACGTGCTTCTGGTAGCGGATGATCGAGGAGAACTCGTCGACCAGAAGACTCGCACCGCCGACGAGCGCGCCGTCGATATCGGCCTGCCGCATGAATCCGGCGATGTTCGCCGCCTTGACGGAGCCGCCGTAGAGCACGCGCGTGCGAGCGGCAGCGTCTGCGCCGAGCTCGGACGCGATGACCTCCCGCAGCTTCGCGCAGACATCCTGTGCCTGCTCGGCCGTGGCGGCTTGACCCGATCCGATCGCCCACACCGGCTCGTAGGCGACGACGATGTCGGCGGTCGCCGGTACATCGTGCAGCGCCGCCTTCAGCTGAGCAACCGGAACGGCGCTGGCGCCGTGCTTCTCGAGGTCCTCCGCCGTTTCACCGACACAGATCACCGGCACGAGCTCGTGCTTCAGCGCCGCCTGCACCTTGGCCGCTACGACCTCATCCGACTCTGCGTGGTATTCGCGACGCTCGGAGTGTCCGATGATCACGTATCCGCAGTCGAGCTTGCTCAAGAACGCGCCCGAGATCTCGCCCGTGTAGGCACCGGAGTCCTTGACCGAGAGGTCCTGCGCGCCGAGCGCGAAGGGGATCTTGTCCGCGTCGAGCAGCGTCTGCACGGTCCGAAGGTCGGTGAACGGCGGGAAGAGGGCGACCTCGACGCTGCCGTCCTCGTGCTTGGCGTCTTTGAGGGTCCAGTGCAGCTTCTGCACGAACGCCACCGCCTGCAGGTGGTCGAGGTTCATCTTCCAGTTGCCGGCGATGAGCGGGGTGCGCGCATCGGAGGTGTTCACTGCTGCCATCCGAGGACCTCCAGTCCGGGGAGCTTCTTTCCTTCGAGGAACTCGAGGCTCGCGCCACCACCGGTCGAGATGTGGCCGAAGTCGGTGTCAGCGAAGCCGAGCTGTCGCACCGCGGCCGCGGAATCGCCACCGCCGACGACGCCGAGACCGTCGACCTCCGACAACGCGCGAGCGACGGCCCGCGTGCCCGACTCGAACGCCGGCATCTCGAACACGCCCATGGGCCCGTTCCAGAAGACGGTGCGGCTGTCACGGATGCGCGCCGCGAACTCGTCGGCCGTGCGGGGCCCGATGTCCAGTCCCAATCCGGACGCACCGAAGGCGGTCGCTTCGAGCGCGTCCGCCGGAGCGACCTCGTGATCGGCATCCGCCGCGAAGGCCGACGCGACGACCGCGTCGACGGGCAGGACGATCTCGACGCCGCGCTCCTCGGCGGAGGCGATGTATCCCTTGACGGTCTCGAGCTGGTCCTCCTCGAGGAGACTCGAGCCGACCTTGTGCCCCTTGGCCGCCAGGAACGTGAACATCATGCCACCGCCGATCAGGAGACGATCGACGCGGGGCAGGAGGTGTTCGATCACACCGAGCTTGTCGCTGACCTTGGACCCGCCGAGCACCACGGTGTAGGGCCGTTCGGGCGTCTCGGTGAGTCGATCGAGCACCTCGAGCTCTTTGGCGATGAGCAGACCGGCAGCGGAGGGCAGCAGTTCCGCGAGGTCGTAGACACTCGCCTGCTTGCGGTGCACGACGCCGAAGCCGTCGGACACGAGCGCATCCCCGAGCTCTGCGAGCTGGCCGGCGAATGCGCGGCGTTCCGAATCGTCCTTCGCGGTCTCACCCGCATTGAAGCGCAGGTTCTCGATCACGGCGATGTCACCGTCTTCGAGGGAGGAGACCGCATCATGAGCCGACTCGCCGACGGTGTCGCGTGCGAAGGCGACGGGCTTGCCGAGCAGCTCGGACAGGCGCTGCGCGACCGGCGCGAGGCTGTAGGCGGCGTTGGGCTCGCCGCCGGGGCGGCCCAGGTGCGAGCACACCACGAGGCGTGCTCCCTGGTTGATGAGAGCGTTGAGCGTCGGCAGGGATGCCCGCACACGACCATCGTCCGTGATGACCCCGTCCCGCAGCGGGACGTTCAGATCACAACGGACGATGACGCGCTTGCCTGCGAGCGAACCCAGGTTGTCGAGGGTGCGCAGTGCCATGGCGTGGATCAGAGCTTCGAGGCGACGAGCTCGGTGAGGTCGACCAGACGGTTCGAGTAGCCCCACTCGTTGTCGTACCACGACGACACCTTGACGAGGTTTCCGCTGACGTTGGTCAGGCCGGCATCGAAGATCGACGAGTGCGGGTCGTGGACGATGTCGGTCGAGACGATCGGGTCGGCGTTGTAGGCCAGGTAGCCGGCGAGCTCGCCCTCGGCCGCCGCCTTCTCGTATGCGGCGTTGATGGTCTCCTTGGTGAGACCCTCGGTCGGCGTGATCAGCGTGAGGTCGACGATCGAGCCGGTGGGGATCGGCACCCGGTAGGAGGACCCGCTCAGCTTGCCGTTGAGCTCGGGCAGCACCAGGCCGATGGCCTTCGCCGCGCCGGTCGACGCGGGAACGATGTTCAGGGCCGCCGCCCGAGCGCGGTGCAGGTCGCCGTGCGGGCCGTCCTGCAGGTTCTGGTCTGCCGTGTAGGCGTGCGCGGTCATCATGAAGCCGCGCTCGATGCCGAAGTTGTCGTTGAAGACCTTGGCCAGCGGCGCCAGGCAGTTCGTGGTGCACGACGCGTTGGAGATGACGTGCATGGTCGCCGGGTCGTACTCGGCGTCGTTGACGCCCATGACGAAGGTGCCGTCGACGTCGGTGCCGGGTGCGGAGATGAGCACCTTCTTGGCGCCCCCCTGGATGTGCTTCGAGGCGTCGGCCGCCTTCGTGAAGCGTCCGGTCGACTCGATGACGATGTCCACGCCCAGCTCGCCCCAGGGCAGGTTGGCGGGGTCGCGCTCTTCGAACACCTTGATGCTCTTGCCGCCGACGGTGATGGAGTCGCCGTCGAAGGACACGTCCTCGGCGAGGCGGCCGCCGACGGAGTCGTACTTGAGGAGGTGGGCGAGGGTCTTGTTGTCGGTGAGGTCGTTCACCGCGACGATCTCGAGGTCCGCACCCTGCTCGAGGGCGGCGCGGAGAAAGTTGCGTCCAATGCGGCCGAAGCCGTTGATACCGATCTTGACAGTCACGGAGTTGCTCCTGAGGTGTCGTGCGCGGGTGCGCGATTGTTGCGATTCAGTCGGACAGCGGCGTCCCGGCGAGCGTTCCCGCCGGGACGCCCGCGCTCGCTATGACAGTACCAGCAGGCCCGAGGTCTTCTCACGGGCGGCGTCGAAGCGCTGCGCGACGTTCTGCCAGTTCGCGATGTTCCAGACCGCCTTGACGTAGTCGGCCTTCACGTTGAGGTAGTCGAGGTAGAACGCGTGCTCCCACATGTCCAGCTGGAAGATCGGCACGGTGCCCATCGCCGTGTTCGCCTGCTGGTCGAACAGCTGCTGGATGATGAGCTGCTCGCCGATCGGGTCCCAGCTGAGGACCGCCCATCCGGAACCCTGGATGCCGGTGGCCGCCGCGGTGAAGTGCGCCTGGAACTTCTCGAATCCGCCGAAGAACTCGTCGATCGCGGCGGCGAGCTCGTTCCCCTCCGGACGTCCGCCGCCCTCGGGCGAGAGGTTCGTCCAGAAGATGGAGTGGTTCACGTGGCCGCCGAGGTTGAACGCGAGGTCCTTCTCGAGCTTGTTGACGTTCGCGAGACTGCCCGTCTCGCGGGCCTCCGCGAGCTGCTCGAGCGCCGTGTTGGCACCCGTCACGTAGGTCTGGTGATGCTTGTCGTGGTGCAGCTGCATGATCTTGCCGCTGATGTGCGGCTCGAGTGCCGCGTAGTCGTAGGGGAGGTCGGGCAAGGTGTACGTCGCCATATTCTCTGCTTCCTAGTCGGCGTCGCGCCGAGAGCCCCGGCGCGGCGAGGGTGACCTTGTCATCCTATCGACGGTGGGCAGGGTGGTGAGGGGGTTGCCTCCCCCGCCGGGCGTGTTCTACACGCCCGATGCCTCATTCCTCGACGCCGATGGGGACCGCCGACTCAGTGCCCGGAACTCCGTCGACCTCGGCCTTCTTGTCGGCCATCGCCAGGAGCCGACGTATGCGTCCAGCGACGGCGTCCTTGGTCATCGGCGGGTCGGCGTGGTGACCCAGCTCGTCGAGGCTGGCGTCACGGTGGGCGAGCCGGAGCTCTCCGGCCTGCTTGAGATGGTCGGGAACCTCGTCACCGAGGATCTCCAGCGCACGCTCGACGCGTGCGCACGCGGCGACCGCCGCCTGAGCGGATCGACGCAGGTTGGCGTCGTCGAAGTTGACGAGGCGGTTCACTCCGGCGCGGACTTCGCGGCGCTGCCTCATCTGATCCCAGTCGGCGGCGGCCTTCGCGGCTCCCATCTGCGCGAGGGTGAGCCGGATCGCCTCCCCCTCCCGCACGACGACGCGCGGGATGCCGCGGACTTCCCGCGCCTTCGCGGGGATGCTCAGCCGATGGGCGGCCCCGACGAGGGCCATCGCGGCCTCGGAGGACGGGCAGGCGACTTCGAGCGAGGCGGATCGACCCGGCTCGCTGAGCGACCCCGATGCGAGGAACGCACCGCGCCAGACCGCGGCGAGGTCTTCCCGTGAGCCGGTGGTGAGCTTGTTGGGCAAGCCACGCACCGGGCGCCGCCGCTGGTCCAGGAGGCCGGTCTGCCGCGCGAGCGTCTCACCGCCGTCGATGACGCGCACCGCGACGTGGCCGCCGGCACGGCCCGCCGAACTCTGCACGTGCGCGAGCTCGGGTCGCACGCCGTAGAGCTCCACCAACTCCCGCGCGACCCGTCGGGCGAGGACATCGGAATCGAGCTCGGCCTCGACCGCGACGCGGTTGGCGATCGAGTGGAGCCCTCCCGAGAAACGGAGCAGTGACGTCAGCTCGGCCACGCGGGCCGTCGGTCGCGGGTCTCGTACGGCGACGAGTTCGGCCTTCACGTCGGCAGTCAGCGACACGTGTCTCCTCGGTCTTTCTGGGGTGGAACGATCCTCCAGCCTACTCGCGACCGAGGTCGCGATGGGTCAGGCGAACGGCCACTCCGGGCGTGCCCGACAGGCGTGAGGCCAGTTCCCGGGCCGTGGCCACCGACCGGTGCTTGCCGCCGGTGCATCCCACGGCGATCACGGAGTGTCGCTTGTTCTCCCGCTGATACCCCTCCAGGACCGGCGCGAGCGCGGCGGCGTACGCATCGATGAACGCCGCCGCGCCGGGCGCGGCCAGCACGACGTCGCGCACGGCGTCGTCCTCCCCGGTCAGCGCGCGCAGCTCCTCGTGCCAGTACGGGTTCGGCAGGAACCGCATGTCGGCCACGTGGTCGGCGTCCGGCGGGAGACCGTACTTGAAGCCGAAGCTCATGATGGTCAGGGTGTGCCGCGCGGCGCCCTCGTCGGCGAAGAGCTCGGCGACCCGTGTCGCGAGCTGGTGGATGTTCAGCGCCGACGTGTCGACGATGACATCGGCGTCCTCGCGGACGGGGGCGAGCCTCGTGCGTTCGGCGCGAATGCCGTCGACGATCGTGCCATCGCCCTGAAGAGGATGCGGGCGACGCACGGCCTCGAAGCGGCGCACGAGCACGGTGTCCGACGCGTCGAGGAACAGCACCCGGATCGGGCGCCGCGAGCGCAGTGCCCGCATCGCCTCCGGAAGCTCGGAGAAGAGGCCGCGGCCCCGCACGTCGACGACGACGGCCACCCGGGGCAGCGCTCCCCCGGCGATCTCCGTCAGATCCAGCAGCGGCTTGAGCATCTGCGGAGGCAGGTTGTCCACGACGTACCAGCCCAGGTCTTCCAGGGCGTTCGCCGCGGTGGACCTTCCGGCACCGGACATCCCGGTGACGATCAGCATCTCGCCGACCTGCGGGGTCTGATCGTCCTCCGTCATCGCGCCCTCCGTCATCACGTCCAGCCTAGCGAGCGGTGAGGTGGGTATGAATCGAGGCCGCGAGCTTCGGACCGACGCCCGGAAGCTCCTGGATCTGCTCGGTCGTCGCTTCGCGGAGGGCCGCGACAGACCCGAAGTGACGCAGAAGAGCCTTGATGCGCGCATCACCCAGCCCCGGCACCTCGGCCAGGACGGTCTGGATGTCGCGTCGCCGCCGCTTGCGCTGATGCGTGATGGCGAACCGGTGTGCCTCGTCGCGCAGACGCTGCAGAAGATACAGCGCTTCGGAGGTGCGCGGCAGGATCACCGGGTAGTCCTCCCCGGGCAGCCAGACCTCCTCCAGCCGCTTGGCGATGCCGCACAGCGCGATCTCGGGGTGTCCGGCCTCATCGAGTGCGCGAGCCGCCGCCTCGACCTGCGGCTTCCCGCCGTCGACCACGAGCAGCTGCGGACGGTAGGCGAACCGCGGCTTCCTGCGCTCGGTGACGACCTCGCCCGACGCCACCGGGTCGGCCACGGGATCTGCTTCGGGCTGATCGAGGTAGGCCAGACGCCGACGCAGCACCTGCCGGATCGAGTCGGTGTCGTCGGTGGTCTCGGGAATGCCGAACGAACGGTACTGATCCTTCCGGGGCAGACCGTCTTCGAAAACCACCATCGACGCCACCACGTTCGTACCGGCGAGGTGCGAGACGTCGTAGCACTCGATACGGAGAGGAGCCTCGTGCAGGTCCAGCGCCTCCTGCAGGTCGGTCAGCGCCTGCGACCGCGCGACGTAGTCGCTCGTGCGACGGGTCTTGTGCAGGTTGAGCGCCTGCTGCGCGTTCAGCGTCGCCGTCGCCAGCAGCTCGGCTTTACGGCCGCGCCGGGCGACCTGGAGCGACACCGGGCGACCCCGCCGGTCGCGAAGCCATTGTTCGAGCTCCGCGGCGTCCTCGGGCAGCGAGGGGACGAGCACCTGCTTCGGGATGTCGGTGTCGGCCGCCTCGCCGTAGGTGCGCTGCAGCACCTGCTCGACGAGGTCCGCACCCGAGATGTCGAGTTCCTTTTCGATCGTCGTGGCGTGAACGCCGCGCACACGCCCGCCACGCACGACGAAGTGCTGCACCGTCGCGGCCAGCTCGTCCTCGGCGATCCCGAACAGGTCGGCGTCGGTGTCTTCGGTCAGCACGAGCGCGCTCTTGCCCAGCACGGCCTCGATGGCCCCGAGCTGATCGCGATAGACCGCTGCGGCTTCGTAATCCATGGCGGCGGACGCCTCGCGCATCCGAGCGGTCAGTTCTCGGGCGAACCGCTGGTCGCCGCCCGACATGAAGGCGACGAAGTCCTGCACGATCGCGCGATGCTCGTCGACGGTGACCCGCATGGAGCACGGCCCCCCGCAGCGACCGATCTGGCCCGGGAAGCACGGCCGGCCGGTCGCCATCGCCTTCTTGTAGCTGGAGTCGCTGCAGGTGCGGATGGGGAAAACCTTGATCAGCTGATCGATGGTGTCGTGCACCGCCCAGACCTTCGGGTACGGGCCGAAGTACTTCGCACCCTTGATCCGTCGATTGCGGGTGACGATCACGCGAGGAGCTTCGTCGGCGAGGGTGATCGCCATGAACGGATAGGACTTGTCGTCGCGATACTTGACGTTGAACGGCGGATCGAACTCCTTGATCCACATGTACTCCAGCTGCAGGGAGTCCACGTCCGTGGCGACGACCGTCCACTCGACCGACGACGCCGTCGTCACCATCCGCCGCGTGCGCTCGTGGAGCGTGTGCAGCGGAGCGAAGTAGTTCGACAGCCGGGCACGCAGATTCTTCGCCTTGCCGACGTAGAGCACGCGACCGTCCGCGTCCCGGAATCGGTACACACCGGGGTCGGTCGGTATCTCCCCCGGCTTGGGCTTGTAGGGAAGCGGCGACATCGGGTCAGCCGGCCTTGCGCGCCTGGGCGCGCTCGGCCGGGAACAGCACCTCGGCGAGGAAGGCGCCCGTGTGACTCTCCGCCACGCGGGCGAGATCCTCCGGGGTGCCGGTCGCGACGAGCGTGCCGCCGCCGGAACCCCCCTCGGGTCCGAGGTCGATGATCCAGTCGGCCGACTTGATCACGTCGAGGTTGTGCTCGATGACGATCACCGAGTTCCCCTTGTCGACCAAGCCGTTCAAGACCTCGAGCAGCCGCCTGACGTCTTCGAAGTGCAGTCCGGTCGTCGGCTCGTCGAGCACGTAGATGCTGCGCCCGTTCGAGCGCCGCTGCAACTCGGTGGCGAGCTTCACGCGCTGGGCCTCGCCACCCGACAGCGTCGTCGCCGACTGGCCGAGGCGCACATATCCCAAGCCGACGTCGACCAGGGTCTTCAGGTAGCGGTGGATGGCCTGGATCGGCTCGAAGAACTCCGCAGCCTCGGAGATCGGCATCTCGAGCACCTCGGCGATGTTCTTGCCCTTGTAGTGCACCGACAGGGTGTCGCGGTTGTACCGCTTTCCGTGGCACACCTCGCAGTCGACGTAGACGTCGGGGAGGAAGTTCATCTCGATCTTGATGGTGCCGTCTCCGGAGCACGCCTCGCAGCGCCCGCCCTTGACGTTGAAGCTGAATCGCCCCGGCTGGTACCCGCGGGCTTTGGCCTCCGGCGTCTCGCTGAACAGGCCGCGGATGCGGTCGAACACTCCCGTGTACGTCGCGGGGTTCGACCGCGGCGTGCGCCCGATCGGCGCCTGATCGACGTGCACGACCTTGTCGAGGTTGTCGAGCCCGGTCACTCGCGTGTGCTTGCCCGGGATGTTCCGCGCGCCGTTCAGGCGCTGGGCGAGCACCCGGTACAGGATGTCGTTCACGAGCGACGACTTTCCCGAACCGCTCACTCCGGTCACGGCGGTCAGCACGCCGAGGGGGAAGTCGACCGTCACGTTGCGGAGATTGTTCTCGCGGGCACCGACGACGGAGATCTGTCGCTTGCGATCGCGCTTGCGCCGCTTCGACGGCGTCGCGATCTCCCGACGGCCGGCCAGGTAGTCGCCGGTGATCGAGTGCCGGTCGGCGAGCAGCTCCGACAGGGGTCCCGAATGTACGACCTCTCCCCCGTCCACACCGGCCCGCGGCCCGATGTCGACGATCCAGTCAGCAGCGTGGATCGTCTCCTCGTCGTGTTCGACGACGATGAGCGTGTTGCCGAGATCGCGCAGGGTCACGAGCGTCTCGATCAGACGACGGTTGTCGCGCTGGTGCAGGCCGATCGAAGGCTCATCGAGCACGTACAGAACACCGGTGAGTCCGGAGCCGATCTGCGTCGCGAGGCGGATGCGCTGCGCCTCACCGCCCGAGAGGGAGCCGGCGGACCTGCTGAGGTTCAGATAGGTCAGACCCACCTGGATGAGGAAGTCCAGGCGAGCGCGGATCTCGCGAAGCACCTGTGCGGCGATCTTCGCCTCACGGTCGGTGAGCGTCATCTCCGCGAAGAATCGCTGCGCATCCGCGAGGCTCAGCCGCGAGGCATCGGCGATCGAGTGGCCGTGCACGCGGACGGCGAGCACCTCGGGCTTCAGGCGCGCACCGTCGCAGACCGGGCAGGGCACCTCGCGCAGATACTCCGACCACCGCTGCCGCTGGGTGTCGGACTCGGCCTGCACGTACTGACGTTCGATGTACGGCACGACGCCTTCGAAACCCGACGAGTAGCGCATCTCGCGGCCGTAGCGGTTCTTCCACTTGACGGTGACCTTGTAGTTCTCGCCGTGCAGCACGGCTTCGCGCACGGCCTGCGGCAGACGCTTCCAGGGCGTGTCGAGCGAGAAGCCGAGGTCGTTCGACAGTCCTTCGAGCAGTCGCTCGTAGTACTGGAAGAGCCCCTTTCCCTGCGTTGTCCACGGGATGATGACGCCCTCGCGGATCGACAGCTCCTCGTCACCGAGCATCAGCTCCGAGTCGACCGACATGCGGGTGCCGAGCCCGGAACACGCCGGACAGGCGCCGAACGGGGCGTTGAACGAGAAGGTGCGCGGTTCGATCTCCGTGAGCTGCAGCGGATGCCCGTTCGGACACGCCAGCTTCTCGGAGAACGACTGCCACGCATCGTCACCTTCCTCGTCGACGAAGTTCACCTGCATGACACCGCCGGCGAGACCGAGTGCGGTCTCCACCGAGTCGGTGACGCGGCCCAGGATGTCGGGGCCGGCGACCAGCCGGTCGACCACGACGGCGATGTCGTGCTTGTAGCTCTTCTTCAGCGTCGGCGGCTCCGCGAGCTGGACCAGGTCGCCATCGACCACGGCGCGCGCGTATCCCTTCGCGGAGAGCTCTTTGAAGAGGTCGACGAACTCACCCTTCTTCTGGGTGACCACGGGCGCCACGATCTGGTAGCGCGTGCGGTCGGGCAGCTCCATCAGCTGGTCGGCGATCTGCTGGACCGTCTGACGCTGGATGATCTCGCCGCACTCCGGGCAGTGGGGCACTCCGATGCGGGCCCACAGCAGGCGCATGTAGTCGTGGATCTCGGTGATCGTGCCCACCGTCGAGCGCGGGTTGCGGTTCGTCGACTTCTGGTCGATCGACACCGCCGGGCTCAGACCCTCGATGAAGTCGACGTCGGGTCTGTCCACCTGCCCGAGGAACTGACGTGCGTAGGCACTCAGCGACTCGACATAGCGACGCTGTCCTTCCGCGAAGATCGTGTCGAAGGCGAGACTCGACTTGCCCGACCCCGACAGACCCGTGAAGACGACGAGCGAATCGCGCGGGATGTCGAGGTCGACGTCCTTCAGATTGTGCACGCGAGCGCCGCGCACGCTCAGCTTGTCGCTCGAGACGGCGGCGGATTTTCCGGTGAGGGGAACGGGGACGATGGGCACCCGTCAAGTGTAGGCGGGACCTCCGACATCGGCTCCGGGCCCACGTTCGCCCGCGGCGCACGCGGCAGCTCGCCGGGCGAGCGTCCGTCAGCCGATCAGCGGGAGAGCAGTTGCCGCTTCGAGCTCAGCACGCCGGTGTCGAACCCGGCGAGATGCAGGCCGCCGTGGAATCGCGCGTGCTCGATCTTGATGCACCGGTCCATGACCACGGCGAGCCCGGCGTCCTCCGCGATCGCCGCCGCCTCCTCGTTCCACGACCCCAGCTGGAGCCACAGCGCGGCGGCGCCGACCTCGACGGCTTCCCGAGCGACGCCCGGAAGGTCGTCGTGGCGACGGAAGACGTCGACGAGATCGGGGACGACCGGCAGGTCAGACAGGGATGCGTACGCCGGCCGGCCCAGGATCGACGTGGCCCGGGGGTTCACGAAGTAGACGTCGTAGGGCGAGCTGCTCGTGAGGTACGTCGCGACGAAATAGCTCGCGCGGGCGGGATTGTCGGAGGCGCCGACGATCGCCACCGACCGCGTGCGCCGCAGCAGGTCGTGGCGCGCCTGGGCGCCGGGAGCCTGCCACGTGCGATCGGCCGAAGCCGGCGGCGCGGTGGGCAGGGCGCAGAAGGCGGAATCGGTCATCGGGTCGCTCCCGTCGCTTCGGTGAGGGCCTGGTCGAGATCCCAAACGATGTCCTCGGGGTCCTCGAGCCCGACGGAGATCCGGATGAGGTCAGCCGGGGTCCCCGCTGTGATCAGCTGCTCGGGTGTGAGCTGGCGGTGGGTGGTCGAGGCGGGGTGGATCACCAGGGTGCGCGCGTCGCCCACGTTCGCCAGGTGCGAGGCGAGGGTCACCGAGTCGATGAAGGTCTCCCCCGCCTTGCGCGCGGCCGCCTCTCGGGCCGCGTCGTCGTCGAATCGTCCTGCCGGGGCCACGCCGAAGGCGAACACCGCCCCGGGGCCGAGAGGCAGATACCGGCGCGCACGCTCGGCGTGCGGATGATCGTCCAGTCCCGCCCAGGTCACGAAGGACACCCGCGGGTCGGCCCGGAGCCACTCCGCGACGATCCTCGCGTTGGCGAGGTGCGCATCCATGCGCTGCGGCAGCGTCTCGATTCCCTGCAGCAGCGTGAAGGCGGCCTGCGGGTTGAGCGACGGGCCGATGTCACGCAGCTGTTCGCTGCGGAGCTTGGTGAGGAAGCCGTACTCGCCGAAGTTGTCCCACCACTTGATGCCCCCATAGGAGGCCACCGGCTCGGTCATCGCGGGGAAGGTGCCGTTGCCCCAGTCGAACGTGCCGGCCTCGACCACGACACCGCCGAGAGCGGTGCCGTGACCGCCGAGGAACTTCGTGACCGAGTGGATGACGATGTCGGCGCCGTGCTCGATGGGGCGCAGGAGGTACGGCGTCGCCAGCGTCGCGTCGACGACGAGCGGCACACCCGCATCATGCGCGACCTTCGCGAGTCCGGCGATGTCGGCGATCTCCCCACCGGGATTCCCGATCGCCTCGGTGTAGACGACCTTCGTCTCCGGCCGGATCGCGGCGGCGTAGTCGGCGGGATCCGATGAGGCGACGAATGTCGTCTCGACGCCGAACCGCCGCAGCGTGACGTCGAGCTGCGTGATCGTTCCGCCGTAGAGCTGCGCCGACGCGACGACGTGGTCTCCTGCGCCGACGAGCGCGGCGAACGTGATGAACTCCGCGCTCATGCCGCTCGCGGTTGCGACCGCGCCGATCCCGCCTTCGAGGGATGCCATGCGCTCCTCGAGCGCGGCGACGGTCGGATTGCCGATGCGGGAGTAGATGTTGCCGTACTTCTGAAGCGCGAAGAGATTCCCCGCGTCGGCGGCGTCGTCGAAGACGAACGAGCTCGTGTGGTAGATCGGCACCGCGCGAGCACCGGTGGCCGCATCCGGGGTGCCCCCGGCGTGCAGCGCGCGCGTGCGGAAGCCGAATCGATGCTCGGTCACTCGTTCTCCTTGTCCTCGGCGGGTGTCGCCGACTGGCCGGCGCCCTTCAGGCGTGCGATCGCGTCGCGGACGCCGTCGACGGCATCGGGGTTCTGCAGGGATGTGATGTCGCCCAACACGTCACCCTGCCACATCTGCACCAGCAGTCGGCGCATGATCTTGCCCGAGCGGGTCTTCGGCAGATCGGGCACGACGATGACGTGAGCGGGCTTGGCCACGGGGCCGATCTCGACCGCGACCTGAGCGCGGAGCGTCTCGATGTCGACCGGTTCGCGCAGGACGACGAAGGCGGCGACGGCATGACCGGTGATCGGATGCGCCACGCCGGCGACCCCCGCCTCTCCGACGGCGGGATGAGCGACGAGTGCCGACTCGATCTCGATCGTCGACAGCCGGTGACCGGAGACGTTGACGACATCGTCGAGCCGGCCGAGCACGCGGATCGCGCCGTCCTGGTCCACCGTCGCGGAGTCCCCGGCCACGTAGTATCCGCCCCACTCGCCGTGTCCGGCGAATCGCGACCAGTAGGAGTCGCGGTAGCGCTCCGGGGATCGCCAGATCGTGCGTGCCATCCCCGGCCAGGGACGACGGACGACGAGGGTGCCGGAGCGGCCCGGCGCGACCGGTTCGCCGTCGTCGTCGACAACCGCGGCGTCGATGCCCGGCAGCGGAACCGTGGCCGACCCCGGGGTGAGGGTGGTCGCGCCCGGGAGCGGCGCGATCATCGCGGCCCCCGTCTCGGACTGCCACCAGGTGTCGACGATCGCGAGGCTGTCCCGGCCGTGGTTTCGCCGGAACCACATCCATGCCTCCGGATTGATCGCCTCGCCGACTGTGCCGAGCAGTCGCAACGACGTCAGGTCATGCCCGGCCGGCAGCGTGTCGCCCCACCACGTCATGAAGGTGCGGATGAGTGTCGGCGCGGTGTAGTAGACCGTGACGCCGTAGCGCTCGATGATCTCCAGATGCCGTTCGCGATGCGGAGTGTCCGGTGTGCCCTCGTAGATCACCTGCGTCAGTCCGTTGGAGAGCGGTCCGTACAGCTCATACGTGTGCGCTGTCACCCACGCGAGGTCGGCCGTGCACCAGTGCACGTCGTCGGGCTTCGCGTCGAAGTGGCCCCAGTGCGCCCAGCTCGCATGGGTCAGATAACCGCCGGAGGTGTGGACGAGACCCTTCGGCTTCCCCGTCGTTCCCGAGGTGTAGATGATGAACAGCGGATGCTCCGCGTCGAACGCGGCGGGCTCGTGCACCTCCGGAGCGGTCTCCACCACGTCGTGCCACCAGTGGTCGCGCCCCGGTGTCCAGTCGACGTCCTGGCCGGTGCGACGCACCACGAGCACGTGCTCGAGATGCGGGAGTCCGTCGGCGGCGGCATCGGCGGCGGACTTGACCTCGACCGCCTGCCCCCGTCGCCACTGCCCGTCGGAGGTCACCAGGAGCTTCGCACCGGTGTCTTCGAGGCGGAATCGCACGGCTTCCGCCGAGAAACCGCCGAAGACCAGCGAATGCACCGCGCCGATGCGGGCGCAGGCCAGAGCGATGACGACCGTCTCGATGAGCACGGGGAGGTAGACGACCACCCGATCACCGGGCTCGATCCCGAGGTGCTCGAGGGCGTGGGCCGCCTGGGCGACCCGTCGCTGGAGGTCTCGATAGGTGACCGTCACGCGGTCGCCTCGCTCCCCCTCGAAGTGGAGCGCCACCTTCTCGCCGCGCCCGGCGACCACATGACGGTCGACGCAGTTGACCGCCACGTTCAGTCGCCCGCCCTCGTACCAGCGGGCGGCCGGCACGGACAGCTCGCCGTGCTCGTCGCGCACCGGAGGCCGCCACTCGAGCGTCGACGTCCACGGGCGCTCCCACTGGAGTCTGTGGGCGGCGCGGTCCCAGAAGCCGACCGGATCGGCGGCGGCGATCGCATAGGCTTCCGGGCCGACGTTCGCCTGCGCGGCGAAGGTCGGATTCGGCGGAAACGTCCGCTGTTCGATCAGACGCGCCTCGTCGGCGGCCGACGGGAGGGAACCGGACATCTTCACTCCCTCACAGCCAGCGCTTGAGGACGGCTCGCTCGAACAGCGACAGCAGCGCGTTCGTCAGGGTGCCCAAGAGCGCGAGGAGCACGATGGCGAGGATGATCCGGTCGACACGCCCGGTGCTCTGCGACTCCGTGAGGAGGAAGCCCAGCCCCATCGAGGCCCCCACGAGCTCGGCCGCGACGAGGAACAGCCAGGCCTGCGCGAGACCGAGACGAAGGCCGGCGACCATCGAGGGCACCACGGCCGGCAGCTGGATGGTGCGCAGCAACGGCCACCCCCGGAGCCCGAAGGACCGTCCGGCCTCGACCAGGTGCGGGTCGACGCGATGCAGTCCGGCGGCGACCGTCGTGAAGACCGGGAAGAACGCGCCGATCGCGATCAGGGTCACCTTGGAGTCTTCGCCGATCTGCATCCAGAGGATCAGCAGCGGGACCCATGCCAGGGACGGAACCGCACGGAGCGCGACGATCGTCGGGCCGAGCAGAACCTCGCCGGCACGCGACAGGCCGACGATCGCCGCGATGGCGAGACCGACCACGGCGCCGATGGCGAACCCGAGGAGGACGCGCTGGATCGAGATCGCGACATGCACCCACAGCGTGCCGTCCGCAGCAAGCTGAACGGCCGCCTCCACGACCGAGACGGGTGTGGGAAGGCGGTAGGTCGGGATGATCCCCGTCGTCGTGACGAACTGCCACAGCGCGAGGAGCAGCAGCGGCAGTACCAGTCCGCCCGCGATGCGCACGCCGCGACGCGCCCAGAAGGGCGTCGCCGCCGAAGCGGCGCCGCCCTTCCGACGCGTGCCGGTTGTCGTTGCTGTGACGGTCATTCGCTCGTGGCGGCGAGGGCGAACTCGTCGTAGACGATGGTCTCGAGCGCGTCGTCGAGCGCTTCCTGTCCGCCCGCGACATCGCCCGAGTCGACGAGGACCGGCGAGATGCGCTCGAGGACGGCGATCTGGTCCGCGCCCGGGACGCCCGAGACGTCGAGGTTCGAACGCTCGAGGATCACCGTCTCGGCGACCTCGGTGTCCAGACCCGACGCCTCTGCGAGCAGAGCCGCGGTCTCCTCCGGGTTCTCCAGGGCCCAGATGCGGGCCTGCTCGTAGGCATCGACGACGACCTGCGCGACATCGGCGTGGTTGTCGATGAAGTCCTCCGTGGCGTTGAGGAATCCGTACGTGTTGAAGTCGACGTTGCGGTAGATGAGCTGGGCGCCGGAGTCCACCTCGGCACCCGCCATGATCGGGTCGAGACCTGCCCACGCGTCCACCGAACCGCCGGCGAGGGCGGACCATCCGTCGGCGTGCTGCAGGTTCTGCACCTCGACGTCGTCGAGCGAGAGTCCCGCCTCGTCGAGGGTCTGGAGGAGGAAGAAGTACGGGTCGGTGCCCTTCGTGGCGGCGATCGAGGTGCCGGCGAGGTCGTCGACCGACGCGATGTCGCTGTCGGCGTCGACGACGATGGCCGACCATTCCGGCTGCGAGTAGATGTCGATCACCTTGATCGGCGAGCCGTTGGCGCGGGCGAGGAGTGCGGCCGAGCCGGCGGTCGACGCGATGTCGGCCGAGCCGGAGCGGAGCAGCTCGTTCGCCGTGTTCGAACCGGTCGACTGCACCCACTCGACGGTGACGTCGTCGCCGAGGGCATCCTCGATCAGACCCTGGTCGCGCAGCACGAGGCTGAGCGGGTTGTAGGTCGCCCAGTCCAGCGTCAGCTGATCGGTGGACCATTCACCGGTAGCCTCGGCACTGTCGGTCGTGTTGCCGGCGTTCTCGCCGGCGATGCAGCCGGTGGCGAGCATCGCCATCGCACCGGCGAGGGCGATCGCGGGTACGGTTCGGCGAATGGCGGTGCTCATGGGGTCTCCTCAGGAGTCTTGTAGTGGTGGGTGTGCACGCCGAGTCCCTCGAGGAGGGTGGCGCGCAGGTCCGTGAACGCGCTGTCTGCGCGATCGCGGGGTCGGGTCCCGGCGACCGGGAGGATCTGGGCGATGGAGCGCGCATCGGGCCCCGCCGAGCGCAGCGATGACAGCAGCACGACGCGGTCCGCGAGGTAGAGCGCTTCCTCGACATCGTGGGTGACCAGCAGAATCGTGGTCGGCTGCGCGGCGTGGATCTCGAGCAGCAGGTCTTGCATGCGCAGACGCGTCAGCGCGTCCAGCGCGGCGAACGGCTCATCCAGGAGCAGGACGTCGGGGTTGCGCGCGAGAGCGCGCGCAAGGGACGCACGCTGGGCCATGCCACCGGAGACCTCGCGTGGGCGAAGATTCGACGCGTGGTCGAGGCCGACCAGTTCGAGGAGTTCGCGCACCCGCTCGCGACCGGCGGCGCGGGCCGACCGGCGTGAGCCGCGCACGCGCGGGAGCCCGAGCTCCACGTTCTGCGACAGCGTGCGCCACGGCAGCAGACGAGGCTCTTGGAAGGCGATCGCCGCGCGTTCGTCGGTGTCGGCCAGCCGATCGCCGTCGACGGTGATCGCGCCGTCAGTGGGCTGGTCGAGACCGGCGACGAGACGAAGCAGCGTGGACTTGCCGCATCCTGACGCCCCGATCACCGCGACGATCTCCCCGGCCGGCAGCTCCAGGTCGACGCCGCGCAGTACGTCGACGGCGCCGTTCGGCGTGCCGAACGTGCGCCCGACGCTGTCGAGGCGCACGGCACCTCCGCGCGACGGCGTGGTGGCCGAGGCAGGGGCGTCGAGTGTCGTGGTCACGCAGTAAGAGTGACAGAGCCGCGTCGGCGTGACGAACCAGGCGCAACATCATGAAACATTCGCCGTGGCGGTTTCCACCTCCGGCGATGCGCAAGCGAGCCCGTCGGTCCTCAGGCGTGACCGGCGCGCTCCATGGCGCGAAGCTCCTTCTTGAGGTCCTGCACCTCGTCTCGGAGGCGTGCCGCCAGCTCGAACTTCAGCTCGGTGGCCGCCGCGAGCATCTGATCGGAAAGATCCTGAATGGTCGCCTCGAGTTGCTGGGCTCCCTCGGCAGCGATCCCCTCTCGGCGCAGCTGCGGTGTCGGAGACGTGCCCTTGCCGCTCTTCGTCTTGGCGGCGTCTTTGCGCGAGAGCATGTCGTTGGTGTCGGAAGCCTCCCGCGCCAGCACCTCGGTGATGTCGGCGATGCGCTTTCGCAGCGGCTGCGGATCGATGCCGTGCTCGGTGTTGTATGCGATCTGCTTCTCGCGGCGCCGCTCGGTCTCGTCGATCGCGTTCCGCATGGAGTCGGTGACGGTGTCCGCGTACATGTGCACCTGTCCGGAGACGTTTCGCGCGGCGCGCCCGATCGTCTGGATGAGTGAAGTGCCCGAGCGCAGGAAACCTTCTTTGTCGGCATCGAGGATCGACACCAGCGAGACCTCCGGCAGATCGAGTCCCTCGCGGAGGAGGTTGATGCCGACGAGCACGTCATAGACGCCGGCGCGCAGCTCGGTGAGGAGTTCGACGCGGCGCAGGGTGTCGACGTCGGAGTGCAGGTATCTCACCCGCACGCCGTGCTCGCCCAGGAAGTCCGTGAGCTCTTCCGCCATCTTCTTCGTCAACGTGGTGACCAGAACGCGCTCGTCGCGCTGCACACGCACCCTGATCTCCTCGAGCAGATCGTCGATCTGCCCCTTCGAGGGCTTGACGATGATCTCCGGGTCGACGAGGCCGGTGGGGCGGATGATCTGCTCGACGATGCCGTCGGCGATGCCCATCTCGTATCGTCCCGGCGTCGCGGACAGATACACGCTCTGCCCGATCCGCTCCTTGAACTCGTCCCAGCGCAGCGGACGGTTGTCCATGGCACTCGGGAGCCGGAAGCCGTGATCGACGAGAGTTCGCTTGCGTGACGCGTCACCCTCGTACATCGCCCCGATCTGCGGCACCGTCACGTGCGACTCGTCGATGACCAGGAGGAAGTCGTCGGGGAAGAAGTCCAGCAGGGTGTGCGGCGGCTCTCCCGCCGAGCGCCCGTCGAGGTGCCGTGAGTAGTTCTCGATTCCGGAGCAGAAGCCCAGCTGCTGCAGCATCTCCAGATCGAAGGTCGTGCGCATGCGCAGGCGCTGGGCCTCCAGGAGCTTGTTCTGGGATTCCAGCTCCGTCAGCCGCTCCGCGAGCTCGTCTTCGATCGTGCCGATCGCCCGCTGCACGGTCTCGGTGGCGGCGACGTAGTGCGACGCGGGGAAGATCGGCACGGACTCCATCTTCTGCACCACGTCACCGGTGAGCGGGTGGAGCATGTAGAGCGCCTCGATCTCATCGCCGAACATCTCGATCCGGATCGCGTACTCCTCGTACACCGGGATGATCTCGATCGTGTCGCCGCGCACGCGGAAGTTGCCGCGCGAGAAGTCGACGTCGTTGCGGTTGTACTGCATGGAGATGAACTTGCGGATGAGCGCATCGCGGTCATAGCGCTCGCCCACCTGCAGGGCCACCATGGCTCGCAGGTACTCCTCGGGCGCACCGAGGCCGTAGATGCAGGACACCGTCGACACCACGACGACGTCGCGGCGCGAGAGCAGCGCGTTGGTGGTGGAGTGGCGGAGCCGCTCGACCTCCGCGTTGACGGAGGAGTCCTTCTCGATGAAGGTGTCCGTCTGCGGCACGTACGCCTCGGGCTGGTAGTAGTCGTA
>NZ_DCMW01000008.1:0-30703 GCF_002321605.1 Microbacterium sp. UBA1612 | reverse complement strand
GGCTGGTAGTAGTCGTAGTAGGACACGAAGTACTCGACCGCGTTGTGCGGCATCAGGTCGCGGAACTCGTTCGCCAGCTGCGCCGCGAGCGTCTTGTTGTGCGCGAGCACGAGCGTCGGCCGCTGGACCGCCTCGATGAGCCAGGCTGTCGTGGCCGACTTCCCCGTTCCCGTGGCACCGAGAAGCACCACGTCGGTTTCCCCGGCATTGATACGCGCGGCGAGATCCGCGATCGCCTGCGGTTGGTCGCCGCTGGGGGCGTACTCGCTGACGACTTCGAACGGGCGCACGGAACGTGTGGTCTGCACCCTTCCAGGGTAGGTGCGCCCTCCGACATCGGCGCGGGAGTCTCAGCCGAAGCCGCCGCCGGCGTCGAATCCCCCGAAACCGCCGGCGTCGAATCCCCCGACTCCCCCGTCGAAGCCCGCGCCGTCGTAGCCGCCGCCGGCTGCGCTCGCTTCGACGCCCGTGATGTCCCCCACCCAGGCGGGCTGGTCGGCCAGCAGGGCTCCCGCACCCACGGTGAAGTACGTCGTCAGCGCCGTCGAGAGCAGGAAGTGATGCGCGACGACCGTCATCACACCCGCGCTCATCATCAGCGCGCGCGGGTCGACGCCGTCTCGCGGATCGAGCGCCGCGCTCTCTCCGCCGCTCGGGGCCGTGCCTCCGGTGTCGATGGCTCGACGTGCGCGGCGCTCCTCGGCCCGCCGAACGAGTCTGGCCAGCAGATCGTTGTCGTCGTTCTCCGCCTGCTCACCCTCCACCAGGAACGGGCGGAGCTCCTCGAACAGTTCACGACGCTTCTCGCGAGGCAGGTCTTTGAAGGCCTGGGCGTGCGCCTTCTCGATCACACTCGTCGGGAGCGAACCGAGCAGATAGACGTAGCGCGACATCTGCTCTTCGTCGCCTGACGGCCCGGTACGGCGATCGGCGTCTTCGCCACCTGGAGAGAACTCCCACGTCCCCACCTCCCTCGTCGCCTCCAGGGTACGCCCGTCGCGTTCTACAGTGGGGGGATGCTCGAGTTCCTGGTCGGCACGGGCCTCGCCGCCGCAGCGGGCCTGAACGCATGGATGCCTCTGCTCGTGCTCGGGCTCGCCGATCGGTTCCTTCCCGCCGTGGAGCTGCCCGCCTCGTGGGCATGGCTCTCCAGCGACATCGCGCTGTGGATCATCGGCGCCATGCTGGTCGTCGAGATCATCGCCGACAAGGTGCCGGCGGTCGATTCCCTGAACGACGTCTTGCAGACGGTGGTCCGCCCCGCCTCCGGCGGCGTCGTGTTCGGCGCCGGCGCGAGCGCCGAGACCGTCTCCGTCGCCGATCCCGCCGCGTTCTTCTCGGATTCGTCGTGGGTGCCGATCCTCGTGGGGGTGCTCATCGCGCTGGCGGTGCACGGCGTGAAAGCGGCGTTCCGACCGGTTGCGAACGCGGCTACCGGCGGCGTCGCCGCGCCGGTGATGAGCACCGTGGAAGACGTATCCTCCCTCGTGCTCTCGGTGCTGGCCATCCTCGTGCCGGTGCTCGCCGCCCTTGCCCTGATCGGCGGTGTCGTGGCGCTCGGGGTGGGGATCCGAAGATACCGACGGCGCAGATGCGCGGACACCGTCGCGGCCTCCGATTGACGCGACGCCGCCGTCAGGATCGGACCGTTGCGATCATCGCGGGCAGGCTCTCCCACAGATCGTCGACTTGCGCGTGCGTGTGCGCGAGGTCGCCCGCCGTGTCGATGACGACGTCGGCGAGACGCAGTCGGTCTTCGTCCGAGACCTGAGAGGCGAGCCTGGCATCGGCGTCTGTGACGCTGAGCCCGCGGATCTCGACGAGCCGCTGCCGTCGCACCTGCGCCGGCGCGTGGGCGACGATCACGAGCTCCCACGGATCCCGCGCACGGGTCTCGGCCAGGAGCGGCACGTCGTACACGACCACGGCGTCGGGATCGGCCTCGAACGCGCGGGCGAATCGACGTTCGGACTCTGCACGGACCGCGGGATGCACGATCGCGTTGAGCGCGCTCACCGCTTCACCGTCGCCGAAGACCGCGGCCCCGAGGGCGGCTCGATCGAGCGCGCCGTCGTCGCGAAGCATCTGATCGCCGAATCGGTCGGCGATCGCGCTGAGCACCGGCGTGCCCGGTTGCTGAACATCACGCACGATCTGATCGGCGTCGACCACGACCGCGCCGTGCTCGGCCAAGCGGGCCGCGATGGTGGACTTTCCCGAGGCGATCCCCCCGGTGAGGGCGACGAGTGGCATGCCTCGAGCATGCCACGATGTGCCCCGTCAGATCAGAAGTCCGATTCGGCGTGCGGCGGCCCGGAGTACACGCTAGTTTGTGACAAATCCGCTCAGCTCGTCAGTTACCGCTTGGGCAAGCTCGCTGTTCGAGACGGTGAGAATGACCGTGTCTGCTTCGGAATCAAAGGTAATGACGCCGTCCCGCATCAACGTCGCACGAGTCCGCTGCAAGTGGTCGGTGAATAGTTCTTCGATGTCGGCGCTGGTGACCTCTTCGTATGCATCGAATCCGAGGTTGGCGGCGACGAGTTCGTGGCCCGAAAAATGAATCTCGATCAGGTCGTCATCGGTCGGGACGGTGGTGAACTGGGGCTGCGTCGAGACGGGCGAGGGTTTCGGGGTGGGGACGTACCAGAAATCCCGCTTGTTCGCCTCGACAGCGAACTCGGAACTCCAGGCTCGTCCGCTGGCCTCGAACCATTCGAGGTCGCGGTCGATCTTGAGCAATGCCCCAGGGTCATCCGCCTCCCCGACGAACAGCAGCTGCACCATCGACAGGTGTTTCAGATCGCGAAGCACATCCAGTCCCCGAAGAGTCCGCGCCCGTCGAACCGACAGCACCTCAAGGGCCGGCGCCCCCCGAAGCGGGGAGAGATCAAGGGCATTCACGCCGACGAGACCGAGGCTGGCGAGGTTGCTCAGATCACCGAGCGCACCCAGGTCGACCTTCGACGTCGTCAGAGACATCCCCCACACCATCGGGGGAAGGCGGAAGCCTGTCGGCAGGCGCTTGAGATCCAGATCCAGCCACTGCACCATCGGGTTCGTCACAGCCGAAAGCTGGCCCTCCGACGTGAGGGAGGCGTAGCGCAACTCCGGAAGATCCGACAGATCCACCTCCTCTTCGGTCTTCATGAGTCGGATCGAACGCAGGCTGCGCATTCGAGAGATCAGGTGAAGAGATCTCACCGCGCCCGGACTCTGGATGTAGAAGTGCAGGCTCGTGATCCATGGCAGAACAGGTTCGAGCCACGCCAGATCGAACGGTTCTCCGGTAGACCCGATCTGCACCCCCGCGCCGCGACGGAGCACCCCCAACACCGTGTCGAACGACGGCGAGCCCGCTGGCGTCCAGTCCTCCAGACAGATGTCCGGAGCCACCTGCGCCAGCCTCTCGAGCGGTACGTTCACATGCTCGAGAAGCTCCTCCGGAAGGCCCCACGCACGGAAGTACTCCTCATTCCACCCAGACGGGAATTCCACGCCGAGCTCAATCGTGCGCGGCCGGCTGCGCTTCGGGCGCGGTGCCGTAGGACGCGACCAGCTCGAGCTCCTTCTTGCGACCGGGCAGGAAGATCCACACCACGGCGGCACCGATCGCGATCGCGATCGCGCCGACCGCATAGGCCGCGATCGACCCGGTCTCGAGACTCTGCTGGGCCGCCTGAAGGATCTGATCCTTGTACTGCGGGTACTGCTCGGCGACCTGCAGCGCCGACGCGTAGGACGCCTGGAGGGCGGCGGTCACCTGCGAGCTGATGCTCGACGCATCGCCCGACTCGGCGATGAGGTTGCCGAAAGCACGCGCGAAGCCGGCCGCGAGGATCGCGCCGAGCACTCCCTGCATAATCGATCCACCGAGGTCGCGCTGCAGATCGGCCGTCGCCGAGGCCATGCCCACCCGGCGGACGGGCGTCGACTCGGTGATGGCACGCGAGGCCGGTGTCATCGCGAAGCCGGCACCCACACCGATCGACAGGTACGCGACGCTGACGAACCAGAAGGGCGTGTTCTCGTTCCAGAAGAGCATGGTGATGAAGCCGACGAGAACGAAGACGTAGCCGACGAGCATCGTGAATCGCGACCCCCTCGTGAGCACCAGCTTCGCCGACCGCGGTGCGACCAGAAGCAGTCCGACGCCCGCAGGGATGATCGACAGCGACGCGTCGAGGGTGGAGTAGCCGAGGATGTTCTGCTGGAACTGCTGGCCGACGAACATCGCGCCCATGAGGGACCCGAAGACGATGAGGCCACCCGTGGCCGGTGCCCAGAACATCCGTCGACGCGCGACGGAGAGGTCGTAGAGCGGAGACCGCGCGGTCGCCTGGCGCCAGCCGAATACTCCGATCAGCAGGACCGAAGCCGCGAGCAGGATGCCGCCGAGCGTCGCGGTGTCCGGGGCGAAGACGGTCGCCAGACCGAGCACGAGCGCGGCGATCATGAACACCGAGAGCACGCCGCCGGCGTGGTCGACGGGTTCAGTCGACTCGGCGACGTGCGAGGGAACGAAGATGAGCACGAGCACGAAGGCGGCGAGGGCGAAGGGAACGGCCAGGAGGAATGCCGACCCCCACCAGAACCACAGCAGGAGGACACCGGCGAGCACGGAGCCGATGACCGTGGCGGTCGCGCTCACCGCCGACCACAGGGCGATCGCGAGCGTGCGCTGGCGTCCCGGCGCCCACAGCGCGGTGATCAGCGACAGCGTTGTGGGATACGCCATGCCTGCGGCGATCCCCGTGAAGATGCGCGCTGCGACGAGCATCTCGACGGAGGCCGAGAAGGCGGCGAGGATGCTGGCGATGACCGTCAGGCCGAGGCCGAGCACGAGCAGCTGCTTGCGTCCGTGACGGTCGGCGACCGCCCCGAGATACATGACCGACATCGCGAGGCCGAGCGAGCATCCGACCGCGACGAGGTTCAGCGAGGTCTGGTTCGCGCCGAAGGCGTCGCCGATGTCGGGCAGCGCGATGTTGGCGGCGGCGAGATTGATATTGCACACCAGCGCCCCGAGGATGAGCGCCGTCAGCACGAGTGGTGCGCGCGGCGGTGAGCCGGTGGATGCCGTCGGCGAGGCTGGCGAGGTCACGGCCCTACCCTAGCGAGACGGAGGGGTCGCCGACGCCACTCAGGTCACGCGCGCCGGGTGAAACGGCGACGGGCCGGAACCCCGAAGGATTCCGGCCCGTCGACCGTCAGTGCGTGTCGGCTCAGCGACCCGACAGCTTCTCGCGAAGCGCAGCCAGCGCCTCGTCGTCGGCGAGGGTTCCCGCGCCGCTGCTGTCAGAGGTGAACGACGACGAGGGCGTCTCGCCGGCAGCCGCCGACGCAGCCTCGGCTTCCATCGCCTTGACGACGGCGGCCTTGTGCGCCTCCCAGCGAGCGTGGGCGGCGGCGTACTCCTGCTCCCACTTCTCGCGCTGCTCGTCGAAGCCTTCCTTCCACTGGTTGGTCTCCGGGTCGAAGCCCTCGGGGTACTTGTACTCCCCGTTCTCGTCGTACTCGGTGACCATGCCGTAGAGGGCCGGGTCGAACTCGGTGCCGAACGGGTCGACCGACTCGTTGGCCTGCTTGAGCGACAGCGAGATACGGCGACGCTCGAGGTCGATGTCGATGATCTTGACGAAGACCTCTTCGCCGACCGACACGACCTGCTCGGCGAGCTCGACGTGCTTGCCCGAGAGCTCGGAGATGTGCACGAGACCTTCGATGCCGTCGGCGACGCGGACGAACGCACCGAACGGAACGAGCTTGGTGACCTTGCCCGGAGCGACCTGACCGATCGCGTGGGTGCGGGCGAACACCTGCCACGGGTCTTCCTGCGTGGCCTTCAGCGAAAGCGACACGCGCTCGCGGTCGAGGTCCACCTCGAGGATCTCGACGGTGACCTCCTGGCCGACCTCGACGACCTCGGACGCGTGTTCGATGTGCTTCCACGACAGCTCCGAGACGTGGACGAGACCGTCGACGCCACCGAGGTCGACGAATGCACCGAAGTTGACGATCGACGACACCGTGCCCTTGCGGACCTGGCCCTTGTGCAGGTTGTTGAGGAAGTTCGACCGCGACTCCGACTGCGTCTGCTCGAGCAGTGCGCGACGCGACAGCACGACGTTGTTGCGGTTCTTGTCGAGTTCCAGGATCTTCGCCTCGAGCTCCTGGCCGAGGTACGGCGTGAGGTCGCGCACACGGCGCAGCTCGATGAGCGAGGCGGGCAGGAAGCCGCGGAGTCCGATGTCGACGATCAGACCACCCTTGACGACCTCGATCACCTGGCCGGTGACGACACCGTCGTTCTCCTTGATCTTCTCCACGTCGCCCCAGGCGCGCTCGTACTGAGCGCGCTTCTTCGACAGGATGAGGCGGCCTTCCTTGTCCTCCTTCTGGAGGACGAGGGCTTCGACCTCGTCGCCGACGTTGACGACCTCGTTGGGGTCGACGTCGTGCTTGATGGAGAGTTCACGCGAGGGGATGACGCCCTCGGTCTTGTAACCGACGTCGAGGAGCACCTCGTCGCGGTCGATCTTCACGACGGTGCCTTCGATGAGGTCTCCGTCGTTGAAGAACTTCAGGGTCTTCTCGACCGCGGCCATGAAGTCCTCAGCAGATCCGATGTCGTTGATGGCGACCTGCTTGGTGGCCGGGGCGGTCGTTGCGGTAGTCATGTAGTGGGTTGTCCTAAAGGGTTGTGTGCTCGGGCTCCGCCTTCGGACACACGAGATGCCGTCGGCGATGCGAAATGGATTGTGGTCATGCGATGCCGCTCGTGCCGCTGCCGGACGGAACCGGAACGCACACACCATGGCGTGACGAAGCGGCCACACGAGTGACGCTCAATGCTAACAGAGCAGGACGACGTGAATCCACCGCACTCCGCCGCGCTGTCAAGCCCTCACGGGAGCAGCCCTTGCGATGCAAGAGTCGGGGCCATGAGCGAACGAGCATCTCTCCACGCCGGCGACAGGGTGAGCTGGGACACGTCTCAGGGAAGGACGCGGGGAACGGTCGACGAGATTCGCACCGACGACTTCACCTTCGCGGGACAGCACTTCACGGCGTCGAAGGACGAGCCCGCCTACATCGTCTCATCGGAGAAGACCGGGTCCCAGGCGGCGCACAAGCGTGACGCGCTCCGCAAGATCCCGGACTGAGGGCCACCCGCCGGGGGCTGCCATGGAGCGACGTACCGTCAGGAGGTTCCTCGCCCCGCCGCGATGATCGACCGTGCCGCCGATTCTGCGCTCGCGATCACCCGCGTCCCGGTGATACGGACAGAAGCGAGCGCTCCTTCGTGCAGACACAGCAGCTGCAGCGCCAGCCCGGCAGGGTCCTCGAAACCCGCATCTGCCGCGAGCGACTCGAAGAGGTCGCGCAGCCATTCCTTCTCCCCCACCGCGACGGCGTAGCCGGGGTGCCGATGATCCGGCATCTCGGCCAGTGCATTGATGAACGCGCAACCGCGCGGGTTGCCGCGCGTCCACTCCTCGAGCACGGCGAACGGCACGAGGAGTCGGCCCACCGCATCGTCCACCTCATCGAGACGCGCTGTCAGCTGAGCCCGCCATCGACGGTCGCGTTCGAGCAGATACGTCGCGACCAGCACATCCTTGGAGCCGAAGCGGTCGTAGAGCGTGCGCTTGGTCACCCCGGAGGCATCCGAGACGGCATCGACCCCGACCGCCGTGATCCCCCGCTCGTAGAAGAGTTCGGCAGCGGCGTCGAGGATGCGTCGCGCACCGGGAGTGAGGGTGTCCGGATCGAGGGCGGTTGCATTCACAGATCGGTGAACCTATCGTGAGGGACGGCGTACTTCACCGATCAGTGTACGAGGAGGACCTCATGAGCGACAGCATCCGCATGACCGCCGCCCGCATCCACGCTCACGGAGGACCGGAGGTCTTGACCGTCGACCGCATCCCGGTTCCCACCCCTGCTCCCGGTCAGGTTCGCATCCGGGTCACTGCAGCTGCGCTGAACAACACCGACCTCTGGACACGCGAGGGGGCGTACGGGACGCCCGACGACCCGGACGCCGCCACGGGGTGGATCGGTCCGATCGGCTTCCCCCGCGTACAGGGCGGAGATGCCGCCGGCTACGTCGACGCCGTCGGCAGCGGAGTCGATGACACCCTTCTCGGCAGCCGGGTCGTCGTGGATCCGGCGCACTACGACAGCGAGCACGACGACGCTCTGCCCGTGCGCATCCTCGGCAGCGAGTATGACGGCGGCTACGCCCAGTACGTCGTCGTCGACGAGGCCGACGTGCATCGGGTGGACGATTCACCGCTGAGCGATGCTCAGCTGGCCGCGCTTCCGATCGCGTTTGGGACAGCGATGGGCATGATCGAGCGCGCCGGGGTCTCGACGAATGACGTGATCGTGGTCACCGGCGCGTCCGGAGGTGTCGGTGTCGCGCTGGTGCAGCTCGCCGTCGCCCGCGGGGCGGACGTGATCGCCGTGTGCAGCGCGAGCAAGGCCGACGGCGTGCGCGAGGCAGGCGCCACTCACATCGTCGACCGTGCGGGAGACGTGTGGTCGGACGTGCGACGGATCGCCCCCGACGGCGTCACCGCGGTGCTCGATGTCGTCGCCGGGCCCCATGTCCGCGCCGGCATTCCGGCGCTTCGTCCCGGTGGCCGCTGGGTCGTCGCCGGAGCCCTCGGCGGTCACGAGATCGACATCGACGTACGTCGCCTCTATCTGCACAACCTCTCGCTCATCGGCTCCACGATGCACACCCGTGCGCACTTCCGCGCCTTGATGGTCCTCGCGCGGAGTGGCACCGTTCGTCCTCTGATCGCGCAGACCTTCCCGCTCGAGCAGGTTCATCGCGCGCAGGAAGAGCTCGCATCGCGGCGACACGTCGGAAAGCTCGTGCTGCTCCCCGCTGCCTCCCCGCAGAGCTAGCCTTTCGGCATGACCACCACGGCCGCGGTCCCGTACTTCTGCTTCCCCGGCAACGCCCGGCAGGCCCTCGAGCGGTACGCCCGCATCTTCGGGGGCGACCTCGACCTGCACACGTACGCCGCCTTCGGCCGGACCGACGGGCCGGAGGACGACATCGCCCACGGCATGCTGACAGGCCCGGTCACGGTCTTCGCATGCGACGCCGGCGCCGACGAGGACGGCTTCCACAGCGTGGGACTGTTCCTGTCGCTGCTCGACGCCGCACCCGTCGACGACCTGCGTCGCTGGTTCGCCGAACTGTCCGCCGGCGGCCGCGTCATCGATCCGCTTCAGAAGCGCGCGTGGGGCGACTGGGACGGTCAGGTCCGCGACGCGTTCGGCGTGACCTGGCTCATCGGCTTCTCGGGCATGACGGATGACTGAGCACCCCGCGTCCCGCGCGACGGTCACGCTGGTGGTGAACCTGCCCATCACCAAGCCCGACGCCCTGGGATGGACGGTGCACCTGGCCGGCGAATGACCGACGCGCTACCGTGTGGGTGACGGGTGCAGAGGAGACCACGATGATCGGCATGGTGCGTGAGGTCGCCCTCGCCGCGTTCGCCGTCGTGGGCCTCGCCGCACCGCCCTCCGTCGCCTCCGTCGGCGCTCTCGCCGTCACGGCGGCGCTCGTCATCGGCGTTCTTCTCATCGCCCTGCGCGTTCCTCCGGTCGACGAGAACGGGGCGTGCCCCCGACGGACGGCGTCCGCGGCCATCTCCCCCTCGGCACCCCTCGCGCAGAGCGACCCCGACGCTCCGGGGCATCCGCGGTCGCGGGCACCGGGTCTCGTGGCACCGGCCACGTAGACCGAGCCGCGCCCCGCCGGGGTGCGGGCATCCCTTCGTGGTCGTCTCCCTTCTCGACGCCACGACAGATTCGGATGCCCATGGACCTTTTCGCCGTTCCCCCCTTCTCCTCCGCCCTCTCGGCGGTCTATCACGCCCTCACCGCGCTCGCCGACCTGCTTGCACCCGTCGCGGGGGCCGGGGCCCCGGCCCTCGCCGTCGTCGCCGCGACCCTCTTCGTGCGCGCCGCCCTGATCCCCGTCGGAGTCGGCGCGGCCCGCGCGGAGCAGTCGCGCGCCCGGCTCGCACCGGACATCGCCCGCCTCCGGGAACGGTGGAAGGGACAGCCGGAGCGCTTGCAGCGAGAGATCGTCGAGCTGTACCGACGCCACGGCGTCTCACCGATCGCCGGATGCCTGCCGGCACTCGCGCAAGCTCCCGTCCTGGGAATCCTCTACGCCGTGTTCGTGCATGCTGACATCGCCGGCGAAGCGAACCTTCTTCTCAGCGGAAGGCTCTTCGGCGCTCCACTGGGGACGACGGTCGTCGGCGCGCTCGGCGACCCGACGACCCTGCTCGTCTTCGCGGTGCTGGCGATCGTCGTAGCCGTGATCGCCGAGTCCTCGCGTCGCACCGCAGCCGTCTCCGTTCCTCCGGGGATGCCGTCCGGACCGACGAGGCTGGCCGGCGCACTGCACTTCGCCCCGCTCGTGGCCGTCTCCGTTCTGCCACTCGCCGCCGGTGTGTACCTGTGCGTCTCTCTGGCGTGGACGCTCGCGCAGCGCGCCGTCCTCCGACGGTGCTATCCGATCGCGTGAGACGCGAATGTCCCCTGCACACCACATCGAAGATCACCAGCTCCCGGAGGTAACGTTCGGGTCACATTCAGGTCCGGTCTGGCAGACTCTGGGACTTGTGTCTGCTTCTGCCGACGCGGAACGCCGTCATGACGGCGCAGATACCCGATACGGAACCTGGTTTTGATGCACACGAACACGACGTCCTCCCCTGCCCCCAGTCGACGCGTCCGACGCGAGATCGCACGCCGCAATCGTCGACGCCCCGCCATCGCGGCCGCGAGCCTCGCCCTCGGTGTGCTCGCCGTCGGCGCGGTGACCGGCACCACCGCGGTGTCGCAGGCCTCCGCGTCCTCCACCCCCGCTCTCGCTGCCTACGCGCTCGCGTCGCACACCACCGCCACGCCGGCGCCGACCGGCTCAGCGACGAGCTTCGACCTCGACGACATCAGTGACGAGGCCGAAGAGGCTCTCGTCGCCGCCGCAGATGCCCTCGCATCGGCGGACGACGTCGAGGGCGACGTCGCCGACTCGGGCCTCGACCTCGGTGACGCCGCGACCGACGTCGACACGGATGCGCTCGAGGAGGCCATCGAGGATCTCGACGGCGCTCACCTGCTGCCCTCCCCCGCCGTCGCAGACATGACCGAGGACGTCACGACCCTCATCGCAGCCGTCTCCGAAGACGTCGCCGGCATGCGCGGCAGCCTCGAAGCCGCCGAGCAGAAGAAGGCGGAGGAAGAGGCCGCCGAGAAGGCGCGCAAGGAAGCCGAGGCAGCGGCGGCCGCTGAGGCGGCGGCCGCCGAAGCAGCCGCGCAAGAAGAGGCCGCCGCCGCCGAGCAGGCCGCGTCCACCGGATCCGTCTCGAGTGTTCCGGACCCGGGCTACGCCGCGGGCGGCACCAGCGCCGGTGAAGCGCAATCCATCGCGCGCGGGATGCTCGGCGGCTACGGCTGGGGCGACGACCAGTTCAGCTGCCTGGTCGCCCTGTGGAACAAGGAGTCGGGCTGGAACTACCAGGCGTACAACGCCTCGAGCGGCGCCTACGGCATCCCGCAGGCTCTGCCGGGCAGCAAGATGGCCTCTGCCGGCGCCGACTGGCAGACCAATGCCGCGACCCAGATCTCGTGGGGCCTGGGCTACATCTCCGGCCGCTACGGTTCGCCCTGCGGTGCGTGGGACCACTCGCAGTCTGTCGGCTGGTACTGATCCGTCGACCCCGCTCAGCGCCGCGAAGAGCCTCGTTCACCTCGTGTGAACGGGGCTCTTCGCTCATCGGTCCGGGATCTCCAGCGGCAGCTCCCGCGCGCGGTCCCACGGTTCGGCCCATCCGAGCCGGTCGAACAGGCGATCCAGCAGGATCGCGGTGAACCCCCACACGAGGTGTTGACCACCGGCATGAGGGACGGTGAAGGCGGGTCCGCGCCACGTCTGGCCGTCACGCCGCACGACGACCGTGCCACGACGATCCGGGTCGAGAAGGTCGGCGACGGGAGCGCGGAACACATCCGACGACTCGCGCTCATCCACCACTCCCACCGGGGTCGGCTGTCGCCACCACCCGAGCACCGGACTCACGACATGACGCGAATACGCGAGGGGCACCTCGTCGAGCACGCCGAGCACGTCGACGCCGTCGGGGTCCAGCCCCGTCTCCTCGCGCGCCTCGCGCAAGGCTGCTGCGACCGGTCCGTCGTCCGCCGGGTCGACCCGCCCGCCGGGGAAGGCGATCTGGCCCGCGTGCGAGCTGAGGGTCGCCGCGCGTGCCAGTAGCAGCACGTCGAGATCCGCCGAGACCGCCGCGTCCCGAGCATCCCGATCGCTCGGCAGATCATCGAGGACGCCGAAGAGCATCAGCACGGCCGCCGGCCGGGACTCGGCTGCTCGCGGCAGCGCATGGAGGGCCGAAAGGTCCACACCGCCTCCGCGCCCGGAGGCGACATCTGCCAGCTCCGCACGAGCGCCGCGTTCGGGAAGGGGCACACGCATCTGTTCAGGCTACGCCGCCCTCGGGGCGCTACGCCTGCAGGAACATCTCGGGATCGAACTCGTCGATCGGGATCACCCGCACCCGCGGCAGCGGGGCGTCGAAGGCGTCCGCGTCGTACTCGAGGTCGAACAGCTCCAGGCCGGGGATCGAGGCGTACTCGCTGCTTCGGAACTCGTGGAACGCGAGCACGCCGAGGCGACGACTGCCGGCCAATCCCGCCAGGTCATCGACGAAGTCTCGGTCATGGCTGACCAGCACGACATCGCCGTCGTGCGCCGCGAGCGCCCGCAGGGTGCGCTGGATGGCGATGTCGACCACCTTCTCGTCCGACGCCCCGGAGAGTGAGACCGGCTGGTAGCCCAGCGCGAGCAGCGCCTGCACGAACGACATGGGCAGGTGCGCCGAAGCGTTGAGGAAGAACAGGCCCTTCGCAGGCTGTCCCCAGCGCTCCGACACGAACGCCAGCAGGCGGTCCCACCGGGGGCGCTCCTCCGGCTGGGGTCGACGGCCCAGGATCGATGACCCGAGGGTCGCATCGATGTTCTCGCCGTCGACGAGCACCCAGGTGTTGCGTTCGCTCACGTCGCCTCTCTCCGCGGCGTGCGCCGCCCGTTGATGATGGCTCGACGCTATCAGCGACGACCTCGGCTCAGTCCGGCGAGCCGTCGTCGTGCGTCTGTTCGGCGCGCGCGGCCTCCTCCTCCACCTCGTCGGAGACGGCGGGCGTCGGCGGCGCATCGTCGTGTACCGCATCTTCGGAATGGGTCTCGTGTGGACGCTTGTCGGTCATGTGTCCTCCTTGCGACCTCTCCACTGTCGGACCGGTTCGCCCGCGAGGGAGCCCCCTGGACAAGCACCGGCCGGGCGTGGCACAGTGCGCTCTCGGGTCAGCGTCGCCGGAGCACCGCGTCCATCGCCTTCCCGCGGGCCAACTCGTCCACGAGTTTGTCGAGGTATCGGATCTTCTGCATGAGCGGATCCTCGATCTCCTCGACCCGCACCCCGCACACCACTCCCGTGATCCGATCGACGTGCGGGTTCACCGTCGCATCGGCGAAGAACTGCTCGACGGTGCGTCGCTCGTCGATCTGACGCGCGAGCGCGGCACCGTCGTATGCGGTGAGCCAAGCGATCACCTCGTCGACCTCCGCACGCGTGCGTCCCTTGCGCTCGGCCTTGGCGACGTAGAGCGGATACAGGTCCGCGAACGGCATGGTGAAGATCCGATGCATGGTCAACCTCCAAGGTACGCCTGCGCGACGCGGCGCAGATCCCAGAGGTCGCTGACGCCGGCGAGTTCGCGTGCCGAGTGCATCGACAGGATCGGGATGCCGACATCGATCGTGCGGATTCCGAGACGTGTCGCGGTGATCGGTCCGATGGTCGACCCGCACGGCACGCCGTTGTGCGAGACGAACTCCTGGACATTCGCGCCCGCGGCCAGGCACCAGCCGTTCCACGCCGCCGCCCCCGCGGCATCCGTCGCGTAGCGCTGGTTCGCGTTGATCTTGAGGATGGGCCCCGACCCGAGCACGGGCTGGACGACCGGATCGTGCTTCTCGGCGTAGTTGGGGTGAATCGAGTGGCCGACGTCGCTGGAGACGCACCAGGAGTCCGACAGCGCACGCAGCTGCTGCTCCCGGTCGGCGCCGAGGCCGAGCCACAGGCGCTCCAGCACATCGGAGAGGAACGGCCCAGCAGCGCCGGAGCGCGTGCCGGAGCCCACCTCCTCGTGGTCGAACACGGCGAGCATCGGGATATGGTCCGGTTCGGCGTCGACAGCGGCGGCGAGAGCAACGGCACCGGCGTGCACGGATGCGAGGTCGTCCAGCCGACCCGCGGCGAAGAAGACGTCTTCCTGACCGAACACGGCACCCCGCGCCGCATCGGCGGTGACGACGTCGTAGCCGCGGATCCGCCCGGGGTCGACACCTGCGGAGGCCGCGAGCTCGCCCAGGAGATCCGCGGATTCGGCGCTGCCGAGGCCCCAGACCGGCTGGGTCTGAGTCTGCTTGTCCAGGGAGAGACGGTCGTTCACCTCGCGGTCGAGGTGGATCGCGAGTTGAGGCAGACGCAGGAGCGGCCCCGTGGCGGCCAGGACGCTGCGCCCGTCGTCCAGCACGAGTCGGCCGGCCAGACGCAGTTCCCGGTCCAGCCAGGAGTTGAGCATCGGGCCCCCGTAGACCTCCACGCCGGCCTGCAGCCAGCCGAACCGCCCGGTGGTCGGTTTCGGTTTCAGCTTGAAGCCGGGGGAATCGGTGTGCGCCCCGAAGATGCGGACACCGGTGGCGGCGGTGGCGCTCCTCGGCACGACCCAGGCGATTGCCGCGCCGTCGCGCACGACGTAGTGACCTCCTCGCGCATCCGAGGGCCACGCCTGACCCTCCTCGAGACGCGTGAAGCCGGCATCGTGCAGCCGTCGCGCCACCTCTGCGGCAGCGTGGAAACTCGACGGCGAGGCGGCGACGAAGTCGGCGAGGTCGTCGGCGTGGGCGCGGGCGTTCGAGGCGGTGGGCAACGGGAGTTCTCCTGGCGGTGCGGAAGCGGCGGTGTCCTCGAGCGTAGTCACCGATCCGGATCCCGGCGACGCGCCGACACCACCGGCGCCGGACGAGCCGGATCGGCCTGGTCGCGCGCGAGCATCCAGACCCCCGCCATCGCGGCCATGCCCGTCGCTGCGAAGACCAGGAAGCTCCACCACGGCGCCGAAGCCGCCTCCTGCAGCACGGTGATCCCGAGCACGACGGCCACGAACGGGTCGACCACGGTCAGTCCCGCCACCACGACCTGTGGGCTGTTGACGGTATGCGCGGTCTGCACGCACCAGATGGACAGGGCTCCGGCCACGGCGATCCCCGCTGCGCACGCGATCGTGAGGAGATTCGTCTCGTCGAGCACCACGTTGCCGCGAACGACGGCCGTCTGCACACGCAGGATGACGGTCTTGCCGAGCGTGGCGACGAACCCGGAGTACAGGCCGCCGAGCAGCACGTAGACGACCGGCGGCATGCGCCGTCGTCTCAGGCCGATCGCGGCTCCGACCGTGACGGCGAGCACGAGCAGCAGGACGATGAGCACCGCGATCAGCTGGCGATTCGTGATGGTGGTCTGCACGCTGACCGCAGCGGCGACGGAGACGAAGATCCCGAGTCCGGCCACGCAGACCGCGATCGCAACGATCTCGCGCACGCGCGGCGGGGTCTTTGTCACCCACGCGGTGAGCAGTGACGCGAAGACGAGCGCGACGACTCCGACGGGCTGCACGACCATCAGGGGCGCGAAGGCCAGCGCTGCCAGCTGCACGAGGATGGCGAGACCGAACAGCGCGCTGCCGCCGAGCCAGACGGGGTCGCGCACGAGTCGCGAGAAGTGCGCGGGGCCGAGCCCATTCCCCTGCGCAGAGGTGCGCGCGACGCCGCGGGATTGCAGGAAGTTGCCGAGTGTCAGCAGGAGAGCCGACAGCACCGCCAGTGCGATGCCGATGATCGGGAACGAGGTGATGGTCACCGGGTGGCTTCTCTCGATCGCACGGCGTCCACGCTAGCGGCAGCAGCCGTGGCGTGGCGTCACGGGATGCGGCGTGAGACGAATCCCGCGAGCAGCGCGTGCAGGAGCGCCGGGACCGACGCGATCATGAGCGCCGTCCCGGCCACGGGGTCATCGGGGCGCAGGACCGCACCGGCGATCAGGAGCCCCGCGAACAGGACGGCGGACACCACGCGGCGGGCGAGGACCTCGAGCCCGCGCAGTCGCGTGTCCAGCCTCGGTGCGTCCACGCTCAGGCGTCCCTCTTCGAGCCGGCTGAGCACGTCGTCCATGCGGCGCGGCATGCGCGCCACCAGTCCCGCGACCGACACCGCCTCCTTTGCGAACGCCTGCACGACGTTGCCCTGCTCGTCGCGGATGAGTCGCTGCGCGTACGGTTCCACCGCATCCCAGATGTTGAAGGCGGGGTCGAGGGCGCTGCACACGCCCGACGTGAGGGAGACCGCACGGATCACGAGCAGGAAATTCTCCGGGAGCTGGAACGGCATCCGCCGCACCAGGTCGCGGAACTCCACCGCGAAGTCGCGGAACTCCCGCGGGTCGACCTCCTGCAGCTCCGCGAACCCCATTCCACCGAAGCGGGCGAACAGTGCTGTCATCGCACGTTCGAGTTCGACCGTGTCGGCCGACGGCAGCAGCACACCGACGTCTCGGATGCTGTCCACGAGCTGCCGGCCGTTGCGTGCCGCCACCGCGACGATGAGGCGCTGCAGCCCCTGCCGGAGCCGGTCGGGGACCTCGCCCATCATGCCGAAGTCGATGAACGTCAGCGTCCACGGCCGATCGCCGTCGGGCGTCGGAGTGACGAAGACGTTGCCGGGATGCGGATCGGCGTGGAAGTAGCCGTGGCTGAACAGCTGCTCGAACATCACCGCCGCGAACGCGTGGGCGACCTCGGTCGGATCGATCCCCGCGTCGCGCAGGGCGTCGCGATCGGTGATCTTGATGGCCGTGACATCGGCGAGGGTGAGCACGCGTCGCGTCGAGCGTTCCCACGCGACCTCGGGTGCGACGACCCGCGCATCATCGGCGAAGTCGTCGCGGAACCGCTCGGCGTTGGCGGCCTCGTGGATGTAGTCGATCTCCTCGAGGCTGGTGACCGCGAATTCCTCCAACAGCGCCGGCAGGTCGACGTGCTCGCGCACGACCCGCACGCGATCGAGCCAGGCCGCCACACGACGCAGCGCAGCCAGGTCGACGTCGACGATCTGGTCGATTCCGGGACGCTGCACCTTGACGACGACATCGGCGAACCCGGTGAGGGCCGCCTCCGCCGGAGTCAGCCGAGCGCGATGTGCCTGGCCGAGGGACGCAGCAGCAACCGGCGTGGGATCGACACACTCGTACACGCCCGACAGGGGCGCCCCGAGTTCGGCCTCGGTGAGCATCCGGATCGCGTCGAAGTCGACCGGAGGCACCTCATCCTGCAGGCCTTCGAGCTCGGCGGTGATCTCGGGCGGCAGCACGTCCAGGCGCGAGGACATGAACTGCCCCACCTTGATCATGAGGCCGCCCAGCGCCACGGCGAGGGTGTGGAAGTTCCGCGCGAGACGCTGCAGCCGGCGCGCGCGTCCGCGGGCGGCGAGCGAGGCCAGACCGATCCGGGGCAGGAAGAGCTCGAACCACCAGGCCTGCAGCATGTATCGCGCGGCGAAGCGCAGAATGCGTCGGTAGCGCGCGCGGGTATGCCGCACGTCGGTCATCGAGCCTCCTGTACGCGATGCCCGAAGCCGACGCGGGTCGGCATCCGGTCAGTCCTGGGCGAGGATCGAATAGAGCTTACGTCGTGCCTCGTCGAGAACTCGCTCCGCTTCGGCGACCTGCTCCGCGGTACCGTGCTGCGCCACCTGCGCGGCGGCCTGCGCGAGCTTCACACCCGCCTTGGGAAGCGTCGCGGCGCGCGCCGCATCCTTCATCCCCGGCATCTCCCACGGCGCCGAGCGTTCTCCACTCGACTCGGCCTCGGCGCGTCCCGCCTCGGTCAGGGAGTAGGTCTTCTTGCCCCCGGACTCCTCCGCGACGACCAGACCCTCGTCGGTGAGCATCTGCAGCGTCGGATACACCGAACCGGGGCTCGGCTTCCACATTCCCCCGCTGCGCTCGCCGATCTCGGCGATGATCTGATACCCGTGCATCGGCTTCTCGAGCAGCAGGGCGAGCACCGCGGAGCGCACGTCGCCGCGGGCCATGCGCGTCGGGAACCGCTGCTCGAAGGCCTCGCGCAGCTGGTCGACGGCGTCGAAGATGCCGCCGCCGGTGAAGCCGCGCCCGGGGCCGAACTGTCCAGTTGAGAATGACGTGTTCACGAGAGCTCCCTTCTTCGCCGGCCGATGGGCGGGCGATAGTGGACGATATATCGCCACTGTACGCTCGCGCGAAGCCCCGGTGGGTCCTTCTCAGCGAGTTGCCAGCGCCGGACGCCTAGCGCCAGAGCACGACGCGCCGGTCCCCCACCTCGACGACCTCGGCCGGCGTCTCATAGAGGGATTCCAGGTTCTCCGCGGTGACGACCTCGGTGACGGGTCCGTGATGCAGCACACGCCCGTCGCGCATCGCCACGACGTCATCGGCGAACTGTCCCGCGACGTTGATGTCGTGCATCACGACGACGACCGTCATCTCGCGCTCCGCGACCAGCCGCCGCAGGAGCTTCATGAGACTGACGGCATGACGGGGGTCCAGGTTGTTCAGCGGCTCGTCGAGCAGCAGATGGTCCGTGTTCTGCGCGAGCGCCATCGCGACGAACGCCCGCTGCCGCTGACCCCCGGAGAGCTCGTCCAGGAATCGCCGGCGCACCGGCTGAAGGTCGAGCAGGTCCAGTGCGCGCTCGACGTGCGCGCGATCATCGGCCGTGCGACCCGATCTGCCGTGAGGGAAGCGGCCGTATCCGACCAGGTCCTCGACACTCAGACGGATGGCGAGGTGGTTGTCCTGGCGCAGGATCGCGAGCCGGCGGGCCAGCTCGCGCGAGCGGGTCGTGACGACGTCCAGTCCCCCGACGGTGATGGTGCCGGCGTCGGCTCCGACGAGGCGGCCGATGGTGGCCAGGAGCGTGGATTTCCCCGCTCCGTTCGGTCCGATGATCGCGGTGAACCCTTGTCGGATCTCCAGCGTCACGTGCTCGAGCGCGACGACGCTGCCGTGACGTTTTGCGACGGACTCGGTCTGGATCATGTCAGCGGGCCCTTCCCGAGATGACGAGGACGATGAAGAAGAGTCCACCCGCGAACTCGATGACGACCGGCAGTTCGGTGGAGAAGCCGAGCAGTCGGTCGAGGATGAGCTGTCCGCCAACGAGGGCGATCACCCCGGTCGCGATGGCGGTCGGCACGCTCAGGGCGTGACGGTGACCCACGAGGCCGTAGGCGACGTTGGCCACCAGAAGACCGAAGAAGGTCACCGGGCCGACGAGAGCGGTGGACACCGCGACGAGCACGGCGATGACCAAAACCACGTGCATCGTGACGCGACGATGGGCGACGCCCAGGGACACCGCGGTGGACTCCCCGAGGGAGAGCACGTCGAGGGAACGGCGGATGGGCCAGAGCGACATCGCGGCCACCCCGACCAGGACGGCGCTGGGGAGCAGGAGCTCGCGGTCGATCGACGTGAAGCTGGCGAACAGCAGATCCTGTACGACGGCGAAGGTGTCCGGATCGAGGAGACGCTGCAGGAACGAGGTCACGGAGCGGAACATCACTCCGAGGACGAGGCCGGCGAGCACGATGACGTGCAGGTCGTATCTGCGGCGCACGAACAGCCACCAGTAGAGCAGGGTGACCGTCCCCGCCATGAGGACCAGCTCGACCGTCCAGCTTGCGATCGCGGGGGCCGCGACGAGCACGGCAGGACCGATCGCGAAGGCGGTCACCACCTGGATGGCCATGAAGACGGCGTCGAAGCCCATGATCCCGGGCGTCAGGATGCGGTTGGCGGTGATGGTCTGGAACAGAACGGTGGCCGCACCCACCGCGCTCGCCGCGATCACCATCCCGGCGATCGTGCGCCACCTGAGTCCGAGCGCGTACTCCCACCGCCCCGGCAGATCGGTGAACAGGTAGATCGCGATCGCGATCGCAGCCAGCGCGACGACGATCGCCAGCCGGAGCTCGTGCGAAGCGAGCGCACTTCGCGCCCGGTGCGAGGTGCCGGAGTCGCTCATCCCGTCCCCTCCTTCCGCAGCGACCGTGCCTGTGGCCGCCCACGCCGGCGCGGAGCGACCCCGTCGACCGGCCGGGCCGTGCTCAGCAGAAGCCAGAGGAAGACGGCGCCACCGATCACGCCCATGACGATGGAGATCGGTATCTCGAAAGGGAACCGCACAACGCGGCCGACGATGTCGCAGAGCAGCACGAGCGCAGCGCCCAGCAGCGCGACCAGCGGTACCGCGCGGCGCATGTTGTCACCGATGAGGCGACTGACGACGTTGGGCACGATGAGACCGAGGAAGGGAATGGCGCCGGTGACGACCATCATGGTGCCGGTGACGATCGCGATGATGATGACGCCGAGGGCGAAGATCACCCGTGTGTCGAGGCCGAGGCCGCGCGCGGTGTCCTGGCCGAGGCCGGCGACCGTGAACCGATCGGCCGCCACCCAGGCAATGAGCGCCGCGGCGGCTGCGAGGTAGAGCATCTCGTAGCGACCGCGGAGAATGCCGGAGAAGTCACCCACGCCCCACGCCAGCAGCTCCTGGAGCATGTCGGAGCGATAGGCGATGAAGGTCGTGATCGCTCCGATCAGTCCGCCGTAGAGCAGGCCCACGATAGGCACCAGCACACTGGATCGGGCCGGGATCCGCCGCGAGAGCGCCAGGAATCCCAGGACGCCCACCAACGCGCCGAGCGACGCTGCGATCGCCTTCCCCCAGATCGGCATGCCGGGCGTGGTCATCAGCACGCCGAGGAGGGCGAGGCTTCCCGCGTCGGCGGCGCCGGTGGTCGAGGGCTCGACGAAGCGGTTGCGCACCAGCAACTGCATGATGAGCCCGGTGACGGCGAACGCGGCGCCTGCGAGGATCAGGGCCACCGTCCGCGGCACGCGACTGGCGAACAGCACGAATGCGTCGAGCTCGGCGACGCCGATGAACAGCGATATCGTCGCGAGGACGGCGGTCAGTGCCATCCCCGCGACGATCAGCACGGACGGAGAGACCCGCGCGAGCGGGCCTCTCCGATCGGAACCGTGCGTGGTCAGAGCATCCGTCACGCGGTGAGTTCGTCGCCGACCGTCGTCAGCACGTTCTCGATCGCGGTGAGTCCGTTGATGACGATGTACAGCTCACTCGCGGGGAGCTCGATGATCTGGTCCTCCGCGCCCGCCGTCGTCTGCGCGACCAGCTCGTTGTCGAGGGTCTCGCTCGCACTGCTGGAGTCGCCGATCGCGGCGCCGCGGTCGAAGACGATGATCCACTCCGGGTTCGCCGAGAGGAGGAACTCGTTGGTGACCGTGTCACCGTGCGGCGAGCCTTCCGCACCGGGAAGCTCCGCGGCCGCGACGGCCGGCGTGAAGCCGAGCTCGTCGAAGAAGTAACCGAAGCGGGAGCCCTCACCGAAGGCACCGTACTCTCCGCCGGAGACCGACAGCACGAGAGCCGTGCCGTCGATGGATTCCTCGATCTGCGTCTCGAGCGCCTCGATCTCCGCGACCTGCTCGGCCACGGCGTCTTCGGCGCCGAAGATCTCGCCCAGCTGCTCCGCACGCACCAGGCCCGCGGCCGGATCGAACGTGCCCCCGCTGGTGCCGGTCAGGTCGATCGTCGTGGCGATCTCCGACAGCTCGTCGTACTGAGCGGTGCTGCGCGCGGCCACGACGATAAGGTCGGGTTCGAGTTCTGCCACGGCTTCGAAGTCGGGCTCGAACAGCGAACCGACCTTCGGGAGATCCGCGTAGTCCGAAAGGTACTCCGGCAGAGCGATGTCGGGGATGCCGACCACGGCGTCACCGGCTCCGATCGCATCCAGCGTGTCGAGAGTGGCGATGTCGAAGGTGACGACCGCTTCGGGCTGGTAGGGGACCTCGACGGAATCGCGCGCAGCGCCGGGGTCCTCCCGGTAGGAGGACTCGCCGTCCTCTTCGACGAGGACGAGCGTCGGCTTTGCGTCCGCCACGGTGACAGTCTCCGTGACGGTCTCCTGCGTCTCGGCGGCAGGCTCGGACGATGCGCAGGCGCTCGCGACCAGAGCAACGCCGGTCAGCGCGACAAGAACGAGGGGAAGACGTGGATGTGACATGTGGGTAAGGCTAACCTAACCAAAAGCTGAGCGCACATCCGGCGGACTCACAGCGCGCATCCAGGCCACCGGGACCAAATCGCCGCCGACGACGGTTACCACTGATGACGCCGCAGCCAGCCGCGTCGAGATGCGAGAGGAACCGACATGAGCGACTACCGCAAGACACCCGAGGCGATCGAGCGCCTCACGGAGACGCAGTACCGCGTCACCCAGCGCGAGGGAACGGAGCCCGCCTTCGCCAATGCCTACTGGAACAACCACGAGGAGGGCATCTACGTCGATGTCGTATCGGGGCAGCCGCTGTTCGCCTCGACGGACAAGTACGACAGCGGCACCGGGTGGCCGAGCTTCACGCGACCGATCGACGACGACGCCGTCCGGACGCGCACCGATTGGAAGCTCCTGATGCCGCGCACCGAAGTGCGCTCGTCATCGGCGGACAGCCACCTCGGTCACGTCTTCCGAGACGGCCCACGGAGCGAGGGCGGGCTGAGATACTGCATGAACTCGGCCGCGCTGCGCTTCGTGCCGCTCGCAGACCTCGACGAGCAGGGATATGGCGCCTCCCGCTCGCTGTTCGACGCCACCACAACCGACCACACCGAGGAGAACGTCGCATGACCACCGACAACGGATCCATCACCACCGTCCCCGGCCTCGAGACCGCCGTGCTCGCGGGCGGCTGCTTCTGGGGCATGCAGGATCTCATCCGCCGACAGCCGGGGGTCGTGCAGACACGCGTCGGATACACGGGGGGTGACAACGCGCACGCCACCTATCGCAACCACCCGGGGCACGCCGAGGCGGTAGAGATCGTCTTCGACCCCGCCAAGACCTCGTTCCGAGACATCCTGGCGTTCTTCTTCCAGATTCACGACCCGTCGACGCTGAATCGTCAGGGCAACGACATCGGCACGAGCTACCGTTCGGCGATCTTCCCCGTGAATCCGGAGCAGGAGCGCGTCGCACGAGACACGATCGCCGACGTCGACGCATCGGGTCTGTGGCCGGACAGGGCCGTCACGACCATCGAGGAGTCAGGCCCGTTCTGGGAGGCTGAACCCGAGCACCAGGACTACCTCCTGCGCATCCCGAACGGCTACACGTGCCACTTTCCGCGACGCGACTGGGTGCTGCCGAAGCGCTCGGAGGCCACAGCCTGATCGATACCGACGTGCGGGCCGGATGGCGCCGACGGGGCGCGTCCGGCCCGCACGTCGTTCAGTCCTCCTCGCGCTCGTCGTCGTCGGGCGCGGGCGTGTCAGGTGAGGGCAGGGGCGGTTGCGAGTCGCCGCCGGCTGCGGGCGGTGCGGGCGGTGCGGGCGGAAGGGTGTCGCTCTCACCCGCGGCAAGACGCGTCTTGTCCTCGGCCGTGAGGTGTTCTCGTTCGCTCATGTCCTCACGCTACGAATCGCGCCACCGCGACGCACCCGCTTGACAATCTGTGCGACGGTGGAGTGTCCGCGACACGGACGCATGCTCCACGGCCGAAAATCCACCGAAGGGATCAGCAACGGTGAGCAGATACGACGAGATCACCGAAGCGGACCTGCGCGCCGCGGGCAGCATGAAGTGGACCGCGTACCCCGGAAAGACGGGAGCGTGGGTCGCCGAGATGGACTTCGGCGTCGCGCCGGCGATCCAGGAGGCGCTCAGCTCCGCCGCCGCTCGCGGACTCACCGGGTACCTGCCGCCGTGGCTCACCGCCGACCTCGCACGGGCGACCGCCGACTGGTACGCGAGTCGCTTCGGATGGGAGATCCCGGTGGGGCGGATCCACCCCGTGCCGGATGTGATCGCCGCTTTCGAGTCGACCATCGAGCACTTCATGCCCGCGGGATCCGCGGTGATCGTGCCCACGCCGGCCTACATGCCGTTCCTGTTCGTGCCGCAGATGCACGGCCGGGAGGTGATCCAGGTGCCGAGCGTCGAACGGGATGGGCGCATGACGATGGACCTGGACGCGATCGGTCGGGCCTTCGACGACGGCGCCGGGCTGCTGGTCCTATGCAACCCGCACAACCCGCTGGGGACCGTGTTCACGCGCGATGAGCTCGACGCGGTGGCGGCCGTCGTCGACGCGAAGGGCGGGCGGGTCTTCGCCGACGAGATCCACGCGCCTCTCGTGTTCGACGGCGCGCGGCACATCCCCTACGCGTCGGTCTCGGAGGCGGCGGCGTCGCACACGATCACCGCCGCGTCGGCGTCGAAGGCCTTCAATCTCGCCGGACTCAAGTGCGCGCAGCTGATCGTGTCCAACGACGCCGATGCGGCTCTCTGGGCGGAACACGCGATGTGGTCGGGGCACGGCACCTCCACGCTCGGCGTCGTGGCGAACGTGGCGGCGTACACCGACGGCGCGGCCTGGCTGGCGGAGACCGTCGACTACCTCGACGGCAACCGGCACGCGCTCGTCGATCTGCTCGCCGAACACGCGCCTCGGGCGCGGGTCACGGTGCCGGAAGGCACCTACATCGCCCTCATCGACTTCCGCGCGTACGACCTCGAAGGCGATCTCGGAGAATGGTTCCGCGTGCACGCCGACGTCGCCCTCACCGACGGCGCCGCCTGCGGAGAGGCGGCGATCGGACATGCCCGCATCATCTTCGCCCTGCCGCGGCCGATCCTCGAAGACGCGATTCGCCGGATCGGTGCCGCCTTGGCACGCCACGAGCAGGGCCGGGCGGAGCGCTCCCCCGCCGCATGACCGCGCGCCGAGGTCCCGCTCAGGGACAGACGCGCAGGGTGCGGTCTTCGAACGACACGATGTCTCCGACCTGCAGCTGGCGACCCCGACGGCGATCGACGTCGCCGTTGACGGTCACGAAACCGTCGATGATGGCTTCCTTCACATCGCCGCCCGAGTCCAGGAGCCCGGCGAACTTGACGAACTGACCGAGCCGGATGCCGTCGCCGCCGATCGGGACGTCTTCGATCCGTTCGGGCGTGTCCATGTCCGCATTCTAGCGATCGCTCCCGGACTACCCGGATGCGCGGCGCTTGCGCATCTGGGCGAGCGGCATGTTCAGCCGCGGATTGCCGGTCAGCTGATCCTCGTGCTCGTCGAGGAACGTCCAGTAGGCGTCGGTGAAGGCGGAATCGCGTGCGGCCTTGTCGCTGGACCACCACGAACCCATCCGCTGCAGATACGCCCCTCCCGAGATGTACGGCTTCGTGGCGACCCGGCCACCGTCGGCGTATTGACTCATTCCCTGCACGTTCGGCACCATGACCCATTCGTACGCGTCGACGAAGAGGCTCGAGAACCACTCGTACACCTCTCGCGGATCGTAGCCCTGGAGCAGGAACCAGTTGCCGAGCACCATCAGTCGCTCGATGTGGTGCGCGTACCCGTGACGGATGACACGCGCCAGCACGGTGCGGACCGGCACCGGCAGGTCTTCCGGCACCCCCTCGCCGGTGTACCACCAGTCCTCGAGAGAGCGCCGCAGCGCGAAGTGATTCGCGTGCATCAGCTCCGGCCAGGCTCGGTACGCGCCGCGCATGTACTCGCGCCAGCCGATCACCTGTCTCACGAAGCCCTCGAGGGAGGCCAGCGGCACCTCATCGCGACGCCCGACTGCAGCACGGACCACCTCATCGACGGTCAGGAGGCCGACGTTCAGCAGAGGGCTGAGCACGCCGTGGAAGAGGAACGCCTCGTCGGCGTCCATCGCGTCCTCGTATCGGCCGAAAGACGCGAGCCGCTCGGTGACGAAGGCGTTCAGCCATGAGCGCGATGTCTCTGGCGTGACCGGCAGCCAGAACTCGGTGGGGTCGCCCGGCGCATCCGGAAAGTGCCGCCCGACGTCTTCGATCGCGCCCGCGGTGGCCTCGTCGGCCGGCCCGATCGGAAGGGGCGGAATCTCGACGCCGCCCTTCGGGAGCGGTTCGCGATTCTCCGCGTCGAAGTTCCACCGCCTGCCGGCCGGCTTCCCACCGTCCATGAGGATTCCGGTTCGTCGACGCTGCCACCGGTAGAAGTCCTCCATGCGCGCGCCCTCGTGCTCGGCGAACCAGCGGTCGACCTCCTCCGCCGGAGTGAGGAAGAGAGCATCGTCGTAGACGCGCGTCGCGATGCCCTCGTCGTCGCAGATCCGACGGATGCGGCCGTCGACCCCACGGTCGGTCGCACTCATCCACGCGAGCCCGTCGACACCGAACTCGCGGATGAGGCGGCGCAGAGCGTCCGCGAATCCACTGCCCTCACCGAGGGGGACCCGCCGGACCGTGCGGCCGTCCGCCTCGAGACGAGACGACGCCTGCCGCATGCCCGCCAGGATCAGCACCCGCTTGTGCGCGTGATAGCGCCGTTTGACGAAGGACGACCGCGCCTCGATGAAGAAGAACACGTCGATGTCGTCTTCGGCATACGCCGGATGAGCCGCGAACAGCTGGGTGCCGAGGATCAGTGCAGCCTTCACGATGCCTCGGCCTCGGTCACCGGCTGACGCAGGATGGTGCGCAGTCTCTCCGGCGCCGTGCGACGCGGATCGCCGAGATAGATCTCGTGGTGATGTCCGCGCATCCGCAGTCCCCTGCCCGCAATCGCCTCGTCGTGCATCCGCGCGAGCACCGGGCCCTCGTCGTCGTACGGACCGACGTGCAGCGTCTGAACGCATCGCCCCTCATCCACCGACGCGATGCGCAGGCGCTCGATCGCCGGGGCGCCCTTGTCAGCCGCGCGCGCAAGCGCTCGATCGATCTGGTCCTCGGCGACCGCATCGGGCACGACGATCATCGCGGACCACTTCCACCGCTTCTTGTCTCGGGCCGCCGTGAAGAAAGCGAGATCGTCCGCCCACCACAGCGCCTCGAGGGGACCGACGACGTAGTCGACGCCGAGCTCCTGCTTGCTGAGGAACTTCAGGGGGAAAGAGAAGGTGTAGAGCGTCGCGACCGCGTCGCGGTACGCGACGGTGGTGTTCGGGTCACCTGCTCCGTCGATCATCGCGTACCGGCGGCGCGGAATGTCGACGTCGTCGAAAACGCCTCGCCGCGCCGCGTAGCCCGAGAGCTCCTTCTTGAGGTCGATCTTCACCTCGCCTCACCTCTCCTCTCCGCGGGTCACCACCCGAGGGACCCCGGCACGCCCTTGAACGGACCCACCACGTCGGGCGTGATCCATCCGCCGTAGAAGTTGCCGTGCTGCGGTCGCACGAGAACCCCGCCGATCTCGCACCGATCCATGCTCTCGGCGTACACCGCGACACGGTCGGCGAGCGTCTCGAACCCCGTCAGCGGCGACGGGTAGTTCCACGCCGCACGAGGGCGGGTCTGCCCGCCGCCGTGGACGTCGAAATAGCGGGCGCGCCCTTTGAACTCGCAGGCCGAGGCTCCTTCGCCCCGCGTGAGGGCGCCAGGAGCGAAAGCAGCGAGAGGCAGGTAGTACGTCGGCGGATGACTCGTCTCGAGCACGCGCACCACGTCGTCGATGTCGACGATCACGTCGCCGCCGAGCGTGATCACCGCGCGGCTGTCGACGCGTTCGACGCGGGGTGGCCGGGGGTAGTCCCAAACAGACTCCTGTCCCGGACCGACCGGATCGGGCTGAGGGTGACGCATGATCCCAGGGTAGGACTCCGTGCGCCACCCGGCGCTGCCGTCGACTCCGTGCTCATAGGCTCGGGCCGTGGACACGACGGAGGTCATCGTCATCGGCGCAGGCATCGCCGGTCTGCGTTGTGCGCTCGCGCTCGCCGAGGCAGGACGCGACGTGGTCGTCGTCGAGGCCGGTTCACGAGTGGGCGGCCGTCAGCGCACGGATCGGGTCGACGGGTTCCTCCTGCTGGAGCCCTTCCTCGCCGGAGTGATCGCGGATGACACCGGCACCACTTCCGACGCCTTCGTGCGGCTCCTCGTGCGCATGTTCGTGCTCGGGCGCCCGGGACTTCCCGCGGACGGCATTCAGGCTCTCCCGCACCAGCTCGCCCGGCGCGTCACCGACGCCGGCGGACGCATCCGGCTGTCCCATCGCGCGTCGCGTATCGATCGCGCGTCGGGTCGCATGCGCGTCGAGATCGACGGCGCAGGCCCGGTCATCGCGGAGACGGTCGTCGTCGCGGTGGGTCCAGACGCGGTCTCCAACCTGATCGATGTGAGCCGCCCCCGCACGCGTGGACTTCAGACCTGGTGGTTCGACGCGTCAGCTGCGCCGCCGTCGTCGGCCGCCGTCCACGTCGACGGGCGACGATCCGGCCCCGTCATCAACACCGTGGCGATGCCGCACACCGTCGCGACATACGCCCCTCCCGGCAAGCATCTCGTCCAGGCGACGTGCCTGCTCTCGGAGACCCGCGCCCCCGACGAGCCACAGGTCCGCCGACACCTCGAGGAGATCTGGGGTTCCCGGGCGGGCGACTGGTCGGTCCTGCGCCGGGATGACATCCCACACGCTCTTCCGGCACAGGCAGCGCCGCTTCGCGTCGCCTCGCCGACACGGATCGCAGAGGGCGTGTTCGTCGCGGGCGATCACCGGGACACCGCATCGATTCAGGGCGCCCTCGTGTCGGGAAAGCGAGCGGCGCGAGCAGTCCTGTCGCCTTAGCGACGCGGCGCGAGATCGGGGCCGACCGCCTCGCGCTCGTCGAAGACGAAGCAGTCTCCGTCCCAGTGGGCTCCCCCGACGTGCTCGAAGTAGCCCAGGACGCCGCCATCGAGCTGAAACGCCTCGACACCCTGCTCGCGAAGGTGGATCGCCGCCTTCTCGCATCGGATTCCGCCGGTGCAGTAACTGACGACGGTCTTGCCGACGAGACTCCCCCGAGCCGCGCTCGCCGCGTCGGGGAACTGCGTGAAGCGCTCGATGCGCCAGTCGATCGCCCCCGCGAAGCGGCCGTAGTCGACTTCGAAGCCGTTGCGCGTGTCGAGCATCACGACTTCTCGGCCGTGATCGTCCACCCCGTCATCCAGCCACCGCTTGAGGGTCTGCGGCGACACAGCGGGAGCTCGCCCGCCCTCCGGCCGGATGGCCGGTCGATCCATGCGGATGATCTCGCGCTTGATCTTGACGACCATCTTCCGGAAGGGCTGCTCGCGCGACCAGCTCTCCTTCGCCGTCAGGTTCGCGAACCGCTCCTCCGCCCGCAGATCGTCGAGGATGCCGCGCACCGCCGCGGCGTCGCCCGCGAGGAAGAGGTTGATGCCCTCTGCGGCGAGGATGATCGTGCCCCGAACCCCGGCGGCGACCGCACGCGCCCGAAGGCGCTCGCGCCGCTCCTCGAGACCGTCCAGCGCGGTGAAGAGGTAGGCGCTGACGTTCAGCACGGATGACACGCCCCCAGGCTACGCGGTCGGCACGCTCGCGCAGCGCCGCATCCCACATTTGGTTGTGCTCAATTCAATTGTGCACAATACTCATGGACATGCCCGGGATCGACGACATGGTGTGCTTCTCGCTCTACGCCGCGAGTAGGTCGACCACGCAGGCCTACCGACGCGTCCTCGAGCCGTGGCACATGACCTACCCGCAGTACCTCGTGCTCGTCGCCCTCTGGACCGAGGGTCCGCTCTCCGTGCGCGAGCTCGGCGACCGCCTCGCGCTCGACTCCGGCACCCTCTCTCCGCTGCTGAAGCGCCTCGAGAGCCGCGGGTTGCTGACCCGCACGCGCCGCAGCGACGACGAGCGCGTCGTGGATGTCGCACTGACGGGCGCGGGCTCGAGCATGCGACACGACATGGCGGATGTGCCCCGGCAGATCGCGCAGTGCATGGGCATCGGCATGGAGGCCGCCCGCGCACTTCTGGACTCCCTGCACGAGCTGACCGCGCACGTGCAGGCGAGCAACGAGGCGACCGTCTCGTGACATCACACGGAAGGACCACCATGGACGCCATCTACACCGCCGAGGCCCTCGCCACGGGAGAAGGACGCGCGGGAGCCGTCAAGACGCGCGACGGTCACGTCGACATGGACCTGCGCATCCCCCGTGAGATGGGTGGCCCCGGCGGCGGGGCCAATCCCGAAGCGCTCTTCGCCGCCGGATACGCCGCATGCTTCCACAGCGCGCTCCAGGCGGCCGCCCGCGCACAGAAGGTGACTCTCGAGGACACGAGCGTCGGATCACGCGTGCATATCGGCAGCAACGGCGAGGGCGGCTTCGGCCTCGCCGTCGAACTCGAGGTCGTGATCCCCAACCTCCCCGCCGACCAGGCGCAGGCGCTCGCCGACGCCGCGCACCAGATCTGCCCGTATTCGAACGCCACCCGCGGGAACATCGACGTCACGGTCACCGTCTCCGACGACTGATATGTGGTTCGTTCTGTCAAGTGGGCAGGGTGAAGCGCCGCCTGGCTGGCTGCCGGGCGGCGCTTCGTCGTTCGCGCGTGGGGGCGGGGTGTGCGGCGTGTTCTGTGACGCGTGGTCAGTCTGATATTCGCGGGTTG